>JAZNTI010000033.1:0-128363 GCA_045591725.1 Faecousia sp. | reverse complement strand
CTATTTTTGGTGGAGCCGACGGGATTTGAACCCGTGTCCGAAAGCAACTTGGAAGGAACTTCTCCGGGCGCAGTTTGTTATTTACATTCCCTCAGCCGCACGGGAACAAACACCCTTACGGCCTTGGTAGCGTCATTATGCGTGGTGCGCGCAACGCTTAGCGCACGCACGTTCTCCACTCAGATCACACCCGAGCCCGGCTCGTGGACCTTCCGGGGCGGATGGGCGCCTAATTAGGCAGCCAGAGCAACAGTATTGTTGTCAGTTAATTTTAAAAAGTACCCGTTTTATTGTGGGCAGGTGCCACAGCCCGCTTATCCAGCCTCACTACCCCCGTCGAAACCAGTACGGCCCCATGTGAAGATATGAGATCGGAAGATACGGGATACGAGATAATATCTCGTATCTCATATCTATATTATCTTGGATCAGAATCTGCCGTAGGGATCGGGCAGTTTCTTCAGTTCCGCAAGTGCTGCGCCATTGCGCTCAACAGTAACGGATGCGATCTTCTGCTCCTGAACGGGGCGATCCTGCATGCCGGTCTTGGTGGCTGCAATGGCGTCCACCACATCCATGCCGGAAGTGACCTTGCCGAAGGCGGCGTACTGACCGTCCAGATGACGGGCGTCCTGATGCATAATGAAGAACTGACTGCCGGCAGAATTGGGGGAAGAAGAGCGCGCCATGGAAAGAACACCGCGCTTATGCTTCAGATCGTTCTTCACGCCGTTGAAGAAGAATTCGCCCTTGATGCAGTAGCCCGGACCGCCCATGCCGGTGCCCTCGGGGCAGCCGCCCTGGATCATGAAGCCGGGAATGACCCGGTGGAAGATCAGACCGTCATAGTAATTATGCTCAGCCAGATCGATAAAGTTTGCAACACTCTGAGGTGCGATCTCGGGATAGAGTTCGCCTTCGATAATGCCGCCGTTTTCCATGGTGATCTTAAAAGTAGGATTTGCCATTTCAGTACCTCTCTTTCATAGCACGGTCGATCTGACGCTTGGCGTCTTTTTCGGCCGCGGCTTGTCGCTTGTCATAGAGTTTTTTGCCCTTGCACAGACCTACAGAGACCTTTACAAGGCTGCCTTTAAAATATACGGAAAGGGGAATCAGGGAATAGCCGTCCTGCTTGACCTTGCCGTAAAGACGCATGATCTCCCTGCGGTGCATGAGTAACCGTCTGGGTCGACGGGGATCGGGATTGAACCGGTTGCCGTGATCGTAGGGGGAGATGTGCATCTGATTCACAAGAAGTTCACCGTTTTTGATGCCGCACCATGCGTCTTTTAAGTTCAGCGTACCGGCGCGGACGGATTTGACCTCCGTGCCCATCAGTTCGATGCCGGCTTCAAATTCTTCTTCAATAAAGTATTCATGGCTGGCTTCGCGGTTGCGCGCTATGACTTTGATGCCCTGCTTTTCCAAAACGGTTCACCTCCTTGCTCCGTGTATTATACCATAATTGTCAAGTTATCCAAACAGCCATTTTCCGAATTCTTCCACCGATGCGAAACTATAATCGCACAGGGCGGTCATCTCAGCGGTGATTTGAGGAAATTCTGTGCGTCCCCAGCCGGCAAAGGCAATGGGGCAGCCGCTGTCACGAGCCATAGAAACGGAGTGCTTCATATCGTCGACGATCAGTACCTGCTCAGGTGTAAAGCCGAAATGTTTCATGACCTCCTGCGGCGCGTAGGGGCTGGGCTTTTTCAGTTCGTCCGGCAGGTCAAAACTGTAGATAAGATCCGGTTCAAAGCCGAAATTGCTGCGGTAGTCCCGGAGAATATTCTCCTTCATGGAAAGGGAGGATACGCAGATCTTACCGCCGGCTGCCCGGTAGGCGTCCAGCAACTCCTTAATGCCAGGATAGGGGGTGGGGAAGTGGTTTTTGATATAGTCTTTCCAGAATTGATATTCTTCTTCCAGTTCTTCGTCGGTCAGACTGAACAGATTTTTGCACAGATCTGCAAAGGACATGCGGCTGCATGCATCCACATATTCAAGGAAGGTCATGGTCTTGCCCGGTCGGTTGATCTTCAGATATTCAACAAAACACGGATAATGTACCGTTTCTTCACTGGCTACCACTGTATCGTCATGATCCAGAATGAGGCAGGGGAATTTGAGCATAGTATCAACTCCTTTTGCTACATTATAGCAAATCGGCAAGCGTGTCGCAACCGGAAAATTCCTCTTGCAATAACGAACAAATGTGCTATAATAAAAGAAAACGGTAAGGAGGTGCGCGGCATATGAAAAGCACGCCCGTTGATGTTATATCCGTATGCAGCGCATCCGGAGAAATAAGACCCCTGCGGCTGAGAATGGAAGACGAGACCCATCAACTGCTTAGAATTGATATTGACGAGGTGGTCAGCGTCAAGCCGGTACAGTTTGTGGGTATTGAGGCGCAGATCTTTCTTTGCAAGGCTGTGGTAAAAGGTAAACAGTGGCTGTTTGAACTGAAATATACCATTCGCAGCCACAGTTGGTGCATTCACAGGAGGGTCTACTGATGGCGCAGAGAGTTATATTTCATGTGGATGCTAATTCGGCATTTCTGAGTTGGTCGGCAGCCTACCGGGTGAAGGTATTGGGCGAAAGTGAAGACCTGCGGGATATTCCGTCGGTGGTGGCCGGTGATAAGGAAAACCGGCAGGGCGTGATCCTGGCGCGGTCGACGCCTGCCAAGAAGTTTGGCGTGCAGACCGGCGAGCCGCTGTTTCAGGCGCTGGAGAAATGTCCGAGTCTGAAAGTGATCCCGCCGGATTACGGACTTTATGTGGAGGCTTCAAGGCATTTTGTGCAGATGCTGCGGCAGTTCAGCCCCGTGGTGGAGCAGTATTCCATTGACGAAGCGTGGGTGGACATGACCGGCACGGAGAATCTTTGGGGCGCGCCCCGGCTGGCGGCGGAGCAGATGCGTAAAAGAATCTGGGAAGAACTGGGTTTTACTGTGAATGTGGGTATTTCCAGTAATAAACTACTTGCTAAAATGGCCGGCGATTTTGAAAAACCCAACAAGGTGCATACGCTGTTTCCCGAGGAGATCGAAGCGAAAATGTGGCCGCTGCCTGTAAGAGATCTGTTTTTGGTGGGCGCGGCGACGGAGCGTAAACTCAAGATGTTCGGCATTTACACCATCGGCGATCTTGCCCGGGCAGATTTAAAATTGCTGCGCAAGCGGTTGGGAAAGCATGGCGAGACCATTTGGCATTTCGCCAACGGACGCAATGCTGACGCGGTGCAGCCTGATCCTGCGGAGAATAAAGGTTACGGTAATTCTGTGACCACGCCTACGGATATTGAGGATCGGGCGCATGCACATCGGGTGCTTTTGAGTCTTTGCGAAACGGTGGCCAGCCGGATGCGGCAGGACGGAAAATGCGGCAGTTGCATTATGGTGCATCTGCGTACGGCGGATTTTCTGCAATTTTCCCATCAGCGTCTTATTAACGGCGCTACCAATGTAACGGCAGAACTGTATGAGGAGGCCTGCCGGGTTTTTGATGAGGCGTGGGAGCCGCAAATTCCTTTGCGGCAACTGGGTGTGCAGGTCAGCCGGCTTTCCGATGAGCCATACAGGCAGTTTGACCTGTTTTCCGGTGTGACGCCACAACAATACGAAAAGAAACTGCGGCTGGATGAAACGGTGGATGCACTCCGTGATAAGTACGGCGAGGAAGCCATCCACCGGGCGAAATTTACCAAAGATCCCGGCGCTCATATGTCCGGCGGTTTGGACAAGGCCCGGCGCACCGGCATCACCAAGCCTGTGCCTAAGGAATTTGACAGTAGCAAATTGTCAAATAAGGATGTAAAATAAAGAAAAATGATCTTTGGAGGACACAATGTCTATTGTAAAATTTTACAGGGGCGATCCCAATGCGCCTAAGCCGACGATGCCGGCGCATTTGGGCGCCAATGCCATAATCACCTGCGGAGGAAAACTCCTCTTAGAGCGCCGTGCCGACAGCGACACATGGGGTCTGGTGGGCGGAGGTGTTAAGAAGAGCGAAACGGAACTGCAGGCCATCGTGCGGGAAGTATATGAGGAATTGGGTATTCGCGTTGCGAAGGAACGCTTTCAAAAGTGCGCGGTCTACGGGGAGCCGGGGCGTATTGCAGCATTCCGTGACGGCAGTATCTGGCGCATGGTCATCGTGGTATTCAAACTGGATTTTGAGCATGTGCCATCTATGAGCATCAGCCGTGAATCAAAAGAACTGCGGTTCTTTACGAAGGAAGAACTGAAGGATATAGAGATCGTGGTGACCCACAGCGACATTGTTGAAGACTGGTTTATTAACCAAAATCATGAATAATGCATAAAAATTATGTATTTTTTGAAATAATACTTGTATATACAGAAAATTCATGCTAAAATGCATATCGACGGCGCAGTATCCTAGTCGGGATGCCCATTTTCCAGGAAGGGCCTAAAAATCCTTTGAAGGGCACATCG
This sequence comes from Faecousia sp., assembly GCA_045591725.1. Lineage (GTDB taxonomy): Bacteria > Bacillota > Clostridia > Oscillospirales > Oscillospiraceae > Faecousia. Next base: position 123,892 of record JAZNTI010000033.1, on the reverse strand, counting down.
ATGAAGTCCCTGGTGTCTGCTTTTTACGCCCAGTTTAGGGTGGATGCTGGGGGTTAAGGATCGCGGGCGCGCTCCAATGGCATGGGGCATACGACCCGCTTTCCGTGGAGACTTGAAACTTGTGCGACGAGGGCGGGAACTCCACTGCGGAAGCCTCCTTCGCGTACGAATCAAGTAAGAACCTGCAATGCAGTGCGCAGAATCGCGTTGCTGCGTGCAGCGTAGCCTGCCTTGAGTGAACATGCCGGGGAAGAGAGAACAGGTTTGCCGGCGGTATGGCCATACCGCTGCAGATCATTGCTCTCGGAAACCATGTTTGCAAAAGAGGCTAAGACTATGACGCATCCTGCCGTGGAAATCACCTAGGCTGTCGTAACTGGGCAGACAGGGGATTACAGTACGGACTAAGTGGCAATCGGGTATTCACTCCGGCAACGATTGAACGGATGGATCAAACGGAAACGGCCTGCACGGCAACGGCAGGTTCTGTCCGGTGAAAAACAACCCGACCTAAGCCGTAAGATTTATCCTGTCTGCTGCCGTCTTTTTTACTAACATAAAGGAGAAATTCCTGTGTCTAAATCAGACCCGTCTGCACTTAAAAAGGAGCGCAACAAGACGATCCGCTGGGTCGTCACCATTTTTTTCACCACAATACTAATCTCCGGCCTGATCACCATGATCTCCGACGAAATTATGGCGGTCAGCAACATTGCGGTGGCATTTTTGATTCTGCTGGTGATCGTGGCGATCGGTATCGTGTTTGACGTTATCGGTATGGCTGTGGCGTCTGCCGACCCGAAACCCTTTCACTCCATGGCAGCGCGAAAAGTTCCCGGTGCAACGCAGGCCATCGCGCTGCTGAAGAACGCTGAACGCGTCAGTTCCATCTGTAACGATGTGGTGGGCGATATCTGCGGCGTCGTGGCCGGCTCTGCATCCGCTACCGTTGCTGCTCAACTGCTTCATAAGTTTGAGTTCGGCTGGCCCGGTTTTGTTTCGCTGGCGCTGTCGGCGTTGGTGGCAGGTCTGACCGTTGGCGGCAAGGCAGTTGGCAAGACTTTTGCAGTGCACTCCAGCACGAAGATCGTGCATAATGTGGGTAGATTTATTCATTTTCTTTCCGGAATTTCCAGGATCTTTACTAAAAAGAAATCTTAAAGATAGGTCGTGGCACCTTTGAAAATTCTTCCCGAGATCTCCGGTCATGAGCAACTTCGCGCGCTGGATGCCAGCCGGCAGCAGATCCTCTGTGACGAGATCAGACAATTCCTCGTGGAGCATGTCTCCAAGACCGGCGGCCATTTGGCATCCAATCTGGGTGTTGTGGAACTGAGCGTCGCGCTGGAGACCGTTTTTGATACGAATACGGACCGTCTGGTTTTTGATGTTGGTCATCAGTCTTATGTTCATAAGATCTTGACCGGCCGCCAGGCGGATTTTGACCATTTGCGTCAATTTGGCGGCATTGCCGGTTTTCCCAAACCCAGTGAGAGCGATACTGATGCTTTTATTGCCGGGCATGCCTCCAGCAGTGTATCCATTGCCTTGGGTATGGCCCGGGCGCGGACACTGCAGAATGAAAATTACAATGTGATCGCCCTTTTGGGCGACGGCGCTGCCACCGGCGGCATGGTCTACGAGGGCCTGAACGACGCGGCTGTGAGCAAAGAGCCGATGATCGTGATCCTCAATGACAACGAAATGTCCATTGACCACAATGTGGGCGGTATGGCAAAGCATCTTTACAGATTGCGCACCAAAGAGCGCTATCTGGGTGCCAAGGCACGTTACCGCCGTTTCCTGCACCGCATTCCCGGCGGTGAAGTCATCCACCGTGCAACAAGCCGCGCCAAGGCCTGGCTGCGCCGGGTGCTGCTGCCCACTTCGCTGTTTGAGAATATGGGCTTTATCTACCTGGGGCCCGTGGACGGCCATGATCTGCAGGAACTGATCCGCGTTCTAAAGGTTGCACGGGATCTGCGCGCACCGGTTTTGGTGCATGTGATGACGCAAAAAGGCCGCGGTTATAAATTTGCCGAAGAGTCACCCTCAAAGTTCCATGGTGTAGGTAAATTTGATGCCCAGACCGGTGCGGTAGCGCCTAAAATCGGCAAGGATTTCTCTGCCGCCTTTGGCGAGGTCATGTGCGAATTGACCCGTGAAAACCCCAAGGTATGCGCCATTACTGCCGCAATGCCCGGCGGTACGGGACTGCTTGAGTATCGCAATGTGCATCCTGAGCGCTTTTTCGATGTGGGCATCGCCGAAGAGCATGCAGTTTCCATGGCAGGCGGCCTTGCGAAGCAGGGGTTGGTGCCGGTGGTGGCGATCTATTCTACCTTTTTGCAGCGCGCTTATGATCAGATCATACAGGATGTTGCCATGCAGAAATTGCATGTGGTGTTTGCCGTGGACCGCGCCGGTCTGGTTGGCGAGGACGGTGAGACCCACCACGGTGTTTTTGATGTGGGATTCTTGCGCCAAGTGCCGCATATACGCATTTTGAGCCCGGCTAGTTGTGAAGAACTCAAGGCAATGCTGCGCTGGGCGGTGCTCGATTATGACGGACCTGTGGCTGTACGCTATCCCAGAGGCGGCGACGGCGTATTTACAAGATCTGCTTGGGATCCCAATGCAACGGTGATCGGTCACCGGCAGGGAAAAGATGCTGCTATCGTGACCTACGGCAATCTTATTAACGATGCACTGTCTGCTGCGGATCTGTTGGCGCAGCAGGGCGTGGATGTTGCCGTAATCCGGTTGGCGCAACTGGCGCCTATCAGTTTTTCCGGTCTGGAAATCGCGCTTGCCGGTATCAAGCATGTGATCGTTGCTGAAGAGTCCTGCGGCGGCATCTGCGACGCATTGGCGGCTCAACTGGGTAAGGAGCATGTTGTTTCCTGCGTGGATATTGCCGGTCAGTTTGTGACCCACGGTGCTGTGGCACAGTTGCATGAACTGCTGGGACTGGATGATAAGTCCTTGGCTAAGAAAGTGTTGGAGGTGCTTGGAAATGAAGATCAAAAAGCGCCTTGATGTGCTCCTTGTTGAGCGTATGTATGCAGACTCGCGCACCAAAGCGCAGGCCATTATTATGGCCGGTCAGGTGTATGTGGCCGGTCAGAAAGCGGACAAACCCGGCGTTTCTTATGATGAGACAGTCGACATTGAAGTCCGCGGGGATGCCTGCCCCTATGTCAGTCGGGGCGGTTTGAAACTGGAGAAGGCGCTGCGTAATTTCGGTGTAAAACCGCAGGGATTCGTTTGCAGCGATTCCGGTGCTTCTACCGGGGGATTTACCGACTGCCTGCTGCAGCAGGGTGCTGCTAAAGTCTTTGCCATCGATGTCGGTTACGGTCAGTTGGACTGGAAGATCCGCTCCGATCCCCGTGTCGTGGTGATGGAACGCACCAATATTCGCTATGTGACAACGGAGGATCTTGGAGAAAAACTGGATCTTTCCGTGATCGATGTGAGTTTTATTTCCTTGAAGATCGTTCTTCCTGCAATTAAGGAACTGCTGAAAGCGGGTAGCGGTCAGGTCCTTTGCCTGATCAAGCCACAGTTTGAGGCTGGCAAGGAAAAAGTGGGAAAGAAGGGTGTTGTCCGGGATCCTGCTGTACACAAGGAAGTGCTGGATCAGTTCGTGGAACTGGTCAGGCAGTTGGATTTTACGCTGTTGGGTCTTACATTTTCTCCGGTCAAGGGCCCGGAGGGCAATATTGAATTTTTGGGACATCTGAGCCTGCAAAAAAGCGAGGGCATTGTGCCCGATACCGCAGCGCTGGTTGCTGATGCGCACAACACATTGAAGGGGTGAGCAGAATTGAAAAAAGTAATACTTACGCCCAATCCTTACCGGGATAAAGGTTTTCAGACCGTGAAGAACGCTTACACTATTTTGCAGCAAACCGGTATCGATACAAAGATCTGCTTGCCCTTTGATGTGGACCGTTCTTTTGAACTGCCCAGTGATTTGCGTTTTACCCGCCTTGAACGGGAACTGCATGACAGCGATCTGATCATCTGCTTCGGCGGTGACGGTACGATCCTGCACATGGCCAAGACCGCTACACGCGCAGGCATTCCAATTCTGGGTGTCAATATCGGCACGCTTGGATTCATGGCGGAATTGGAGTCTACGGAACTGGATCTGCTCAAACGCCTTGCAAATGACGATTATACCGTGGACAGCCGTATGATGCTGGATGTGATGGTTTCCCGGGACAGAGATATCATTTTCCACGATATCGGTTTGAACGATGTGGTGGTTACGAAAGGCTCTGTTGCCAGGATCGTGCATTTAAGCGTGGAATTTGACGGCGTGGAGGCCTTTGAATGCGACGGCGACGGCATGATCGTTGCTACGCCCACCGGTTCGACCGCCTACAATCTCTCTGCCGGCGGCCCCATCGCTGAGCCGGAGGCGCAGAACATCCTCATTACGCCCATCTGCGCCCATGATATGTCCAGCCGCTGCATGGTGGCTTCGGATAAGCGCGTGATCAACATCAAAATGACGAAAAATCCCCGGCGTAATGCTTTTGTTTCCGTCGATGGCGGCAAGGCCACGAAGGTCAATATGGGTGATGTTGTGACCATTCGCAAATCCCAGTTGCAGACAAAACTGATCCGGCTGAAAAGCCGCAGTTTCTTTGACCTTGTGAATATGAAATTCAAGAACAACTGAGGTGTATAGATATGAAAAGCCAGAGACAAGCAAAGATCATGGAGATCATTTCCAATATTAATGTTGAAACCCAGGAACAGTTGCTCGCGCTGCTGCAAAATGAAGGCTTTCGCAGCACCCAGGCCACTATTTCCCGCGATATTAAGGAACTTCGGATCGTTAAGGAAATGACTAGTTTCGGTAATTATCGCTACAGCGCCGCTGCAGAAGAGTCCGCCGGAACATTTTCCACTAAACTTAACACCATTTTCAAAGAATGTATCACCAATTTTGACTATGCGCAGAATATGGTGGTCATTCATACGCTGCCGGGTCTTGCCGGTGCTGCTGCGTCTGCTATTGATGCCATGAATATGAGCGTTGTGGTGGGTACGCTTGCCGGTGACGATACGGTTTTTCTTGTGATGCGTGACAACAATGCTGCCGCCGCTTTCTGCGGTGAGATCAAGAGCCTGCTGAACTAATTCAGCGGAAAGGAGCGCAAAATGCTGAGCCTTCTTCACATTGAGAATATCGCTGTCATTGAGCGCTCGGACATTTCGTTCCATCCGGGCTTGAACGTTTTGACAGGCGAGACCGGTGCCGGCAAGTCCATCATTATTGACGCCATTTCTGCAATTTTAGGTGAGCGCGCTTACCGTGATATGATCCGCACCGGCTCGAATATGGCTTCGGTGCAGGCGGTTTTTACCGATGTGCCGGAATTTTCGTGGTTTTTTGAAAATGGCGTGCCTTATGACAAGGAAACGGTCATTCATCGCCAGATTTATCTTGACGGAAAGAATGTTTGCCGGGTCAACGGGACACTGGTAAGTGTGTCTATTTTGCGAAAATTGGGCGCACTTTTGGTGGATATTCACGGTCAGCACGACAGCGCATCGCTGTTTGACGAGAATAGCCATCTGCAGTTTTTGGACAGTTTTTCCGATAACGAAGAATTGCGGAATAATTATCTGCAGGCTTTCTCGGTTGTGGAGCAGTTGCGTTCTGAGATCCGCCGGATGGATATGGACGAAAGTGAAAAGTTACGCCGCATGGAGACACTGCGCTTTCAGATCGAGGAGATCGAAAAAGCACAGTTGACCGCAGGCGAAGACGATGTACTTAATGAGCGCCGGAAGGTGCTGCAAAACGCTGAGAAGATCGCCGATGCGGTCAATGCTACGGTGGCGAGCCTTTACGGCGATGATGAAAGCGAAGGCGCTGCGGCGCTGCTTAGCGATGCCCAAAAGGAACTGGCGCGGCTGAGCCGTTTTTCCGACAGTTTCAGTGCGCTGAATGAGCGGGTCACGGATCTGATGTATCAGGTGCGTGATGTGGCTGAGGAAGTACTGCAGCAGCGCAATTCCATTTCCTACAGTGAAGAGGAATTGGACAATATCGAGGCGCGTTTGGATGTGATCCACCGGCTGAAGCGCAAGTATGGCGCCAGTTGCGATGAGATCCTTGTGTACCTTGAAAGAGCGCGCAGGGAACTGGATGATATCACATTTGCAGGAGACCGCCTTGAGAAACTGAAGAAGCAACTTGCAGATGCGCAGGCGGTGGCGCTGGGACATGCCCATGCGCTGCGCAACGACCGCAAGGCGGCTGCTCAACGGCTGGCAGATCAAATTCTGACAGAACTTGCGCAACTGGATATGCCCAAGGTGCAGTTTTCCTGCGAATTTACCGAAACGGAAATGACCACAAACGGCATCGATGCGGTTTCGTACTATATGTCCGCTAATGCCGGTGAGGCGCTGAAGCCTTTGGGCAAGGTTGCTTCCGGTGGCGAATTATCCCGGATCATGCTGGCAATGAAGAATGTCCTCGCCCGGCAGGACAAGGTGCATACACAGATCTTTGATGAGGTGGATGCAGGCGTTTCCGGACGGGCAGCGCAAAAAGTTGCCGAGAAACTCAAAACAGTTTCTGCCGGCAAGCAGGTGCTGTGTGTGACCCACCTGGCGCAGATCGCGGCAATGGGCGATGTACATATGCAGATCTCCAAGGAAGAGCGGCAGGGAAGAACGTACACCACTGTTACGCCCCTTGACCGTAATGGCCGTGTCCGTGAACTGGCGCGGATCATCGGTGGTGCGAATATTACGGAGAATACCCTCAAAAGCGCTGAGGAGATGCTTTCTCGCTGAAATGCTTGACAAAACTTTTGCTTTTTGTTAGGATACCAGTAACATGATGAAGGGAATAAGTAAGCGTTCTTCGATCCTCAGAGAACTGCCGGACGGTGCAAGGCAGCGGAAGAAAATGCCGAAATACCTCCCGGAGTGGTTTGCCTGAAATCACAGTAGGGCAAAACGGGTGCGCCCGGTAAAGCGCGGAGCGTCAATGGACGCTGTGAGGTCTGCACTGTGAGGTGTGGATAAATCAGAGGTGGTACCGCGTTTATTACGCCCTCTGTCCTTTTTGGACAGAGGGCTTTTATTTTTGTGAGGTAGATAGATATGATCACAAAACCCATGGATGTGCTGGAAAAATTCGAGGTTCGAAGAACCGGTATGCAAAAGGATGCATTCATCAAGGCCGTTACGGAATTTATCCGGGGAAAGGGCTTTGAAGTGAATGTGGAATCGGGTAAAGGAGGCTGCCGAAACATCGTCATTGGTGATGCGAAAAACGCAAAGTATCTGGTGACTGCTCATTATGACACGCCTGCCAGCATCGGTATTCCAAACTTTATAACGCCCTGCAACCTGGTGGCATTCATTATTGTGCAACTGATGCTGCTGATACCGTTCTTTGCGGTAGCATTTGCAGCCGCTTTTGTGGCCGCGTTGCTGGGCGGCGATGACAGAACGATCTTTCTGGCTGCGTATATCGCATACTTCGGCTTGCTGTTTTTGATGATGTTCGGTCCGGCGAACCGGCATAACGCCAACGACAACACCTCCGGTGTGGTCACGGTGCTGGAGACCATGTGCGCACTGCCGGAGGAACTCAAAGGCAAGGTGGCGTTCATTCTTTTTGACCTTGAAGAGGCTGGCCTTGTTGGCTCAGCGTCCTACCGCAAGGCCCATAAGGAACAGACGGAGCATCAGATCGTCCTGAATTTGGACTGCGTCGGTGACGGAGATAACATCGTGCTGTTCCCTGTAAAGAAGGTAAAGAAAAATGAAGATGAACTGAGGTGGCTGGAAAGCGCCGCAGGCCCAGTGGGGGAGAAGAATATTATTGTCCGCAGCAGCGGCTTTTCCTATTATCCTTCTGATCAGCGGCATTTCCCCCATGGCGTGGGCATTTCCACACTGAAGAAGGCAAAGGTCATCGGATTCTACTGCGACCGCATCCATACCTGGCGGGATATTCATTTGGACGAAGAAAACGTAACAATTCTGCGTGATATGCTGATAGGTCTTATCAGCCGCGATGTGCAATAAGAAAGGAAAAATACTATGAAACTTTATGACGAACTGGTTGCCCGAGGTCTGATCGCCCAGGTGACCAATGAAGAAGAAATCCGTGAAATGATCGATAACGGCAAAGCCACATTCTATATTGGCTTTGACCCCACGGCTGACAGTTTGCATGTGGGTCACTTTATGGCCCTGTGTCTGATGAAACGGTTGCAGATGGCCGGCAATAAGCCCATCGCCCTCATCGGCGGCGGCACGGCCATGATCGGCGATCCCTCCGGCCGCACGGATATGCGGTCTATGATGACCCAGGAGACCATTCAGCACAACTGCGACTGTTTTAAAAAGCAGATGGAGCGCTTTATTGAATTCGGCGAGGGCAAGGCGCAGATGGTCAATAACGCCGACTGGCTGCTTAGCCTGAATTACGTGGATTTTATCCGCGAGATCGGCGGCTGCTTCAGCGTCAACAATATGCTGCGCGCTGAGTGTTTCAAGCAGAGAATGGAAAAGGGCCTTTCTTTCCTGGAGTTTAACTACATGCCCATGCAGTCTTACGACTTCTACTACCTGTTTAAGCACTACGGCTGCAATATGCAGTTCGGCGGCAACGACCAGTGGAGCAATATGCTGGGCGGCACGGAACTGATCCGCAAAAAACTGGGCAAGGATGCTCATGCCATGACCATTACACTGCTGCTTAATTCTGAGGGAAAGAAGATGGGCAAGACCGCCAAGGGTGCTGTTTGGCTGGATCCCAACAAGACAAGCCCCTTCGATTTCTACCAGTACTGGCGCAATGTAGAGGATGCCGACGTGCTTAAGTGCATCCGCATGCTGACCTTCCTGCCTTTGGAAGAGATCGACAAAATGACTGACTGGAAGGACGCGCAACTGAACACCGCTAAGGAGATCCTTGCTTACGAACTGACCAAACTGGTCCACGGCGAAGAAGAGGCCAACAAGGCACAATCTGCCGCAAAGGCGCTGTTTGTCGGCGGCGGCGATGACGCCAATATGCCTACCACCGAGATCACCTCTGAACAGTTGGTTGACGGCAAGATCGGCATTTTGAATCTGATGGTCGCCTGCGGTTTGGCACCGTCCAACAAGCAGGCGCGGCAGTTGGTGGAGCAGGGCGGTGTTTTCGTCAACGATGAAAAAGTTCCTGCGCCCCAGTTTGCTGTTACTGAGGAAATGCTGAAAGAGGGCGTGAAGATCCGCAAGGGCAAGAAGGTCTTCCACAAGGCAACCCTTGGTTAATCTCATTATTTTCAAAGAGCAGCCTGCGGGCTGCTCTTACTTTTTGCTGGACAATTTCTGCCGGAACATGTATAATTATACAAGATGCCAATGGCTCGAAACATATTAGGAGGAAATCCTTATGAAACTGAATTACAAACGTACGATCCTTGTGGGCTTTGCATTCTTCCTCATCAGCGCATTTTGGCAGGCCTATGACGCCACTGTGCCCGTGATCCTGACCAATAAATTCGGCATGAGTCAGACCTGGTCCGGTCTTATCATGGCGCTGGACAACATTTTGGCAGTGTTTATGCTGCCACTTTTCGGCGCACTGTCTGATAAGTGTGTCAAGGCAAAAACCGGCAAAAGAACGCCCTTTATCACCATCGGCGCAACTATTGCTGCCATCGTACTGGTTTCTTTAAGTTTTGTTGACAGCGCGCAACTGCATAGCCTTGCGGATGTCTCCAAAATTGATGATCCCGCGGCACTTTCTGCTATCTATGAGCAGCAGATGGATACCGAACTGGTGACCCCCGACGGTGAGCGTTTCATTTTGCAGGAGAAATTCCCCAATAAGGAAGATTTTACCGCAATTACCAGCAAGATCACCCTTCCCAGTGGCAGCACCATCACCAATCCGGATTACACCAACTATGTTGCCCCTGCACGGCAGGCCTGCGCTGCGGATGCGACTGCGCAGAATCCGGTGAATCTTATTCTGTTCGTTGTTCTGTTGCTGGCGGTGCTGATCGCTATGGCTACATTCCGCAGCCCGGCGGTTGCACTGATGCCCGATGTGACCATTAAACCGCTGCGCTCCAAGGCCAATGCCATCATTAACTTGATGGGTACTGCCGGTGGCATTCTGGTGCTGGTGCTGGGCATCGTATTTGCCACATCTTCCGTGCAGAATTCCATGATGAATTATACGCTGTACTACGGCGTGATCGCGGCCATCATGCTGGGTGCGCTGCTGATCTTCCGTCTGACTGTACGCGAGCCTAAATGGGCAGAAGAAATGCGGGTAAAATCTCTGGAACTGGGTATCGATGAGAATAAATCCGACGATAATAGCGGTGGGCGCAAACTGACAAAGGAAGAAATGCGCAGCCTGCTGCTGATCCTTGCATCCATCGCACTGTGGTACATCGGCTACAATGCTGTGACCTCCAAGTATTCCCTGTACGCCGGCCGTGTGCTGGATATGGATTATAACACCACATTGCTCCTTGCGCAGGGCGCGGCGATCATTTCTTACCTGCCTGCCGGCATCGTGGCATCCAAGGTCGGCCGCAAGAAGACCATTCTTGCCGGCGTCGTGATGCTGACTACCGCTTTTGCCGTTGCTTCTTTCCTGCGCTCCGGCAGCAGCGTTCTGCTGATGAATGTTCTTTTCGCACTGGCCGGTATCGGTTGGGCGACCATCAATGTCAACTCTTTCCCCATGGTCGTTGAAATGTGTTCCGGCAGTGATATCGGTAAGTATACCGGTTATTACTATACTGCTTCCATGGCTGCGCAGATCGTCACCCCAGTTCTCTCCGGCTGGTTGATGGATGCCACCGGTAAGATGACCATTTTGTTCCCTTATGCCGCTGTTTTCGCAGGATTGGCATTCGTTACTATGTTCTTTGTCAAGCACGGTGACGCCAAGCCTGAGGCTAAAAAAGGCCTGGAAGCATTGGACACGGATGATTGATTATGATAGCATTAATTATCGTTTTTATTATTTTGATATTGCTGGTGCTGGCCCGTAAGGGCCGGACCGGCCACACGGGACTTACAGACCTGCGTGGCTGGAACTATGCTCACAGAGGTCTTCACGGACAGGGCGTGCCCGAAAACAGCATGGCGGCCTTCCAAAAGGCTCTGGAGCACGGCTATGGCATTGAACTGGATGTGCATCTGATGCGTGACGGCAATTTGGCGGTCATTCATGATGCGTCCTTGAAGCGCACTGCCGGTGCGGATGTGAAGATCGAGGATCTGGTGCTGGAGGATCTTGAAAAGTATGCGCTGGAGGGAACTGCAGAACGGATTCCGTTGTTTTCTCAAGTGCTGGAACTTTTTGCAGGCGAAGCGCCCATGATCATTGAACTGAAACCGGAAAAAGGCAATTGCGCTGCTCTTTGTCAGGCGGTTTGTGATATGCTTGACGGCTATAAGGGCGTTTACTGCATCGAATCTTTCGATCCGCGATGCGTTTACTGGCTGAAAAAGAATCGGACGGAGGTTATTCGCGGACAACTCAGTTCCAATTTTATTGTTGAAAAGAGGAGCAAGTTGCCGATGATCCTCAAGTGCTTGATGACATGGAATCTGACCACATTCCTGACCAAGCCGGATTTTATTGCTTATGAATTTGAGGAGCGCCATCTTTTGAGTGTTTGGCTGTGCAAGAACTTCTGGAGGATGCAAGGTGTTACATGGACAATTCGTACACCTGAGGATCATGAGCGGGCTGTCAAAGAGGGCTGGATCCCCATTTTTGAAAACTATGAGCCTTGAGTAATTATCAATTTCGGAGGCGATTTTGTGAGGCCTGAGTTATCTGCAAGAATACTCCTTATATTTCTGTCAATTTTATTGGTCTTGTCACTTTGCTCGTGCTGCAATAATGAAGACTCCGATCGTTATGCACAAGAGTATTCCCGCGGATATAACGCGGGATTCGCTGCTGGGATTGAAGCGGCAAAGGATGATCCGATTTTGGATCAGAAACCGGATATTGTCGATTACGATGCGCTTGGATTCGTGCTTGTAACGGATGTGATCCCTGAGGCGGTGCTTGAGATTCGCTATTATTCAACCTTCAATTTTGTCGGTGAGCGGATAAACGGCTATGAAGCACCGGTGGCATTTCTGACGAAAGAAGCGGCTGCAGCCCTAAAAAAAGCAAATGATGAATTAATGGAATTGGGATACAGGATCAAGATTTATGATGCTTATCGGCCGCAAACTGCAGTTGATCATTTTGTGTCTTGGGCCGAAGACTTAGACAATAGAAGAATGCAAGCATATTTCTATCCGGAAATGGACAAAACGAAACTTTTTGAACAAGGATATATCGCAGAAAAATCCGGCCATAGTCGCGGGTCAACGGTAGACTTGACAATCATTGATATGCAGACCGGGTGTGAGGTCGATATGGGCGGTGGATTTGACTATTTTGGGCAGAGATCCCATGCGTACTTAACAGAAGGCCTGACGCAGGAACAAATCAGTAACCGAAAGATCCTGCGTGATGCGATGATTAATAATGGATTTCGTGCCATATCAACAGAATGGTGGCATTTTACTTTGGTTGATGAACCTTTTCCTGATACCTATTTTGATTTCCCGATAGTTTTTCCAAACTCTGACTGATAATATAACGCCGCTCTATTATAGAGCGGCGTTGTTTTTATAAGAAGAGACTATTAAGTTTAGCAGTTGTTTCCTCTGATGGTCCACAAAGTGGAAGGCGGCAGTTGCCGCAGTCCAGACCGATGATCTTCATGGCTGCTTTTAATGGGATCGGATTTGTTTCGCTGAAAAGCAACTGCGTGAGGTTTCGAAGGTCAGACTGCAGCGCTGCGGCGGTATCCAGGTCGCCGTCCAGAGCCGCCAATGCCATGGCGTGCACCTGTTCCGGTGAAATATTGGACGAAACGGAGATGACACCTTTACCGCCCAATGCGATGACGGGCACAGTCATATCATCATTGCCGGACCAAACAGTAAAATCATCAGGACATTGGCTGCGGATCTGCAGGGTTTTACCAATGTCGGTGGATGCCTCCTTAACGCCAACGATATTGGGAATCCGGGCAAGACGGCAATAGACGCTTACCGGAATGTCAACACCTGTTCTGCCGGGGACATTGTAAATGATCACGGGGATCTTGACACTGTGGGCAACGGATAAGTAATGGGCGAACATGCCCTCCGGTGTGGGTTTGTTATAGTAGGGGCAGACCACCAGCAAAGCATCCGCACCGGCTTCCTGCGCTTTGATACTCAGTTCAACAGTATGAGCGGTGCTGTTGCTGCCGGTTCCTGCGATGATCAGCATTTGATCGCCCACATATCCCTTGGCGGTTGTGATCAGGCGGATCTTTTCTTCGTCAGTGAGTGTAGGCGCTTCGCCGGTGGTGCCGCAAATGACTGCCGCCTGCAAACCGGCATCTATCTGCCGCTGAAGCAGGACATTAAGCATTGGGTAATTCACTTTTCCGTTTATAAATGGCGTGACCAGCGCTGTGCAGGCACCGCTAAACAATGGTTTATTCATATTGCATCCCTCCGGGGCAGTCTATGCGTGTGGGGCAGGTTTTGACAGCGGCTCTTTTTGCGAAAACTGTTGCAATAACGCGCACTTTCCGCTATAATATTGGCGTTTGAACTACAGATTGGAGAGAAGAATTTGAAAACTTCTGATTTTTGGTACGATCTGCCGGAAGAACTGATCGCGCAAACTCCGCTGGAAAAGCGCGATGACTCCCGGCTGCTTGTTTTAAACAGAACGTCGGGGGAAGTGGAGCATAGGCATTTTTATGATGTTCTGGAGTATCTGCGACCCGGTGACTGCCTGCTGATGAACGATTCCCGAGTGCTGCCTGCCCGGCTATTGGGTCACAGACCTACCGGCGGTGCGGTGGAAGTGCTGCTGCTGCGGGATCTGGGCGACAAAAAGTGGGAATGCCTGTGCAAGCCCGGCAGGAAAATGCAGGTTGGACATCAGGTGATCTTTGGCAACGGAATTCTTACTGCCACAGTCCGGGATGTGACCCCGGAAGGTAACCGCATTGTTGAATTCCATTACGATGGGATTTTCCTGGAAGTGCTGGAGCAACTCGGCAAGATGCCCCTGCCGCCTTACATCAAGGAAGAACTGAAAGATCAGGAACGTTATCAGACCGTTTACAGCAGGGAAGTAGGCTCTGCTGCAGCGCCCACTGCCGGTCTGCACTGGACGAAGGAACTCCTTGCAAAGGCCCGGCAAATGGGCATTAAGACCGCTTTTGTGACGCTGCATGTTGGACTGGGTACTTTCCGCCCGGTCAAGGTCGACGACATCAACGATCACCATATGCACAGCGAATTTTGCATGATGAGCGCTGAGACCGCCGAGATCCTTAACGAAACCAAGCGCAGCGGTGGTCGGATCGTCTGCGTGGGTACGACTTCCTGCAGAACGCTGGAATCTCTCGTCAATGACGACGGCAGTTTCAGCGGCAAAAGTAAATGGACGGAGATCTTTATCTATCCCGGATATACTTTTAAGGCCATGGATGCGCTGATCACTAATTTTCATTTGCCGGAAAGCACGCTGGTGATGCTGGTTTCCGCATTCGCAGGCCGTGATAAGGTGCTTTCCGCCTATGCTACTGCGGTGAATGAACGATACCGCTTCTTCTCCTTTGGCGATGCGATGCTGATTATTTAAGAGGGACAGATCATGTTTGTAAAGTTGAAAGCCCGCCGGATGTTTAAATTGCTTCTTGGACGGCATGACATTAATGAGGCATATAAGATGGTCGGGCCTGAGGACTCGTGGTATGATACCATTACTACGGTGCACAATTCTTTGGCCGAGATCAAAAAATTGCCCCACGAGGATTGGACCATTGAAAGCCATGACGGTTTGGCGCTGAAAGCGCTCTATTACCCCTGCGAGGGAAGCGGCAAGACCATGATCTGGGTGCATGGCTATACCAGTCATGCGGAGCGTGAATCTGCGTTTCCGTCGCTGTTTTATAGGAGCATGGGGTACAATGTGCTGATTCCGTATCTGCGCGCCCACGGCCCCAGCGAAGGTAAATTTATCTGTTTTGGCGAATTCGAGGCGCGGGATATTCAGAAATGGGCCGCGAAAGTCAACCTGCTGCATCCGGACGGCAGCATCGTAATTCACGGATTGAGTATGGGCGGCGGCATCGTACTGGATCTTGCCTGCCGCGAAACGCCCAATGTTAAGGCGCTGGTTTCCGATGCCCCCAGTGTCAGCCTGGAAGGCATTTTGCACGGTTATCCGGTGCATGCGCTGAAACGGGATGGCGAAAAGGTATCCCAGGAGGTGTTCCGTCGCTACAAGAAGGAATTCTCGGTGGATGCCAAGGACTATGACCGTATTGAAAATATAGTCAATGGCAAGTATCCTCTGCTTTTAAGCGCCGGCAGTAACGAAAATATGGAAGAAGAATTCCAAAAGATCAAAGAACGCAACCCAATGGAAACCCAGGTGGTGATCCTTCCCGGTTGCAACCACGGTAACGGCATGTATAAGCAGACGCAGATGTATCAGGGCGCGATCCGCGATTTTCTGGAGCGCTGTATCAAGGAGTAAACAATGTTTGAATTGAAAAAAACCGAGGGAAAGGCCCGGCGGGGTGAATTTACCTGCGCCCACGGCACGGTGCAGACCCCCGTTTTTATGAATGTGGGCACACAAGGCGCTATCAAAGGTGCACTCAGTGCCGAAGATCTGAAGAATATCGGCTGCCAGGTGGAACTTTCCAACACCTACCATCTGCATCTGCGTCCTACCGATAAGGTGGTGCGGCAGATGGGCGGCCTGCATAAATTTATGACCTGGGATGGCCCGATCCTTACAGATTCCGGCGGTTTTCAGGTATTCAGCCTGTCTTCACTGCGCAGGATCAAAGAGGAAGGCGTGTATTTTTCCTCCCATATCGACGGACGCAAGATCTTCATGGGCCCGGAGGAGAGTATGCAGATCCAATCGAATCTGGGATCGGATATTTGCATGGCTTTTGACGAGTGTATCGAAAACCCGGCACCCAGAAAGTATGTGGAGCAGAGCGTTGCGCGTACTACTCGCTGGCTGGAGCGCTGTAAGGCAGAAAACGCCCGGCTTAACGCGCTGGAGGATACAGTAAATCCGCAGCAGATGCTTTGGGGCATCAACCAGGGCGGTACCTATGAGGATATCCGCATAGACCACATGAAAACCATTGCGGATATGGATCTGCCCGGTTACGCCATCGGCGGACTTGCTGTGGGCGAAACGGCTGCGGAGATGTACGATATCATTGAGGCTGTAGAGCCCCATATGCCCAAAGAGAAGACCCGCTACCTTATGGGCGTGGGTACACCCACCAACATCATTGAAGCGGTGGCAAGAGGTGTGGACTTCTTTGACTGCGTGATGCCCGCAAGAAATGCCCGCCACGCCCGTTTGTTTACCTGGGATGGCGCCATTAATCTGAAAAACGCGAAGTATGCGCTGGATGATTCGCCCATTGACCCCAAGTGCGACTGCCCGGTTTGCCGCAGATATACAAAGGCTTATATACGGCATCTGTTCGTTGCGGAGGAGATGCTGGCCATGCGTCTTGCGGTGATGCACAACCTGTATTTCTACAACAAACTCATGGAAAAGATCCGCAACGCCCTTGATGAGGGCAGATTTGAGGAGTTCCGCAGAGAATATTCCGCAAAATTGGCACAAAGGATCTAAAAAGACCTTGCATTTTGGCATTTAGGTGATATAATAGTCACGATTATTACTGCAAAGGAGCAAATTTATGCTGTATTTCCTGGAAGATACTGTTCCCGTTCCCGGTGATGAAACCGGTTTGCTGACTACCGTGATCATGATGGTCGCGATGATCGCGATCTTCTACTTCCTGATGATCCGCCCCGAAAATAAGCGGAAGAAGGAAGCCGAGCAGATGCGCAACAGCGTCAAGACCGGTGACAAGATCACTACCATCGGCGGCATTGTCGGTACTGTTGTCAACGTCAAAGAAGACAAGTTTGTCATCGAGACCAGCGCTGATCAGGTCCGCATCGAGTTCGCCAAGTGGGCAATTTCCACCAACGAGACCGCTGCTGAGGCTGCTCAGGCTGAGGCCAAGAAGGCTGCTGAGGCGAAGGCTAAGGCCAAGGCTGAGAAGAAGGCTGCCAAGTCCGGCAAGTAAGTCAAAATTTTCAGGGCTTCGGATTTCCGAAGCCCTGATTTTTTATTCAATGATTTCTTTAGCGATATAGATGGGGCGATCTTTGCTCTGTTCGAAGATCTTACCAACATATTCGCCGATAATCCCGATGCAGAATAGTTGAACGCCGCCGAGAAGGAGGATCAACACCACAGTTGTCGCATAACCGGGGATCGTGGTCTGCCACACCAATTTTTCAAGTACAACGATGACCGTATACACAACTGCTGCCAGCGCGGTCAGAAGACCGAGGTAAGTGGCGATGCGCAGCGGTTTCGTTGAGAAGCCTACGATGCCTTCGATGGCATAGTTCATGAGTTTGCGGAAGGACCATTTTGTGGTGCCTCTTGCACGCTCGCAGGCGGTGTAAGGGATGAAGCAGGTATTGTAACCGACCCAGGAGAAAATGCCCTTGCTGAAGCGGTGAGACTCTGCCAGAGAGAGAATGCTTTCAGCCACGCTGCGGCGGAAGGTGCGGAAATCGCTGGCATCAGAGTACAGTTTTACATCAGACAGACGGTTGATAACGCTATAGAAGCACTTTTTGAAGAACGAAAGCACTTTTCCTTCGCCGCGGCGATCCTGATAGGCGGCAACAACATCATAGTCAGGTTGTTCGTCGAGGATCTTGACCATATCACGGGCGATTTCCGGGCGCTGCTGCAGATCAGCGTCGATTAGGCAGATATATTCGCCTGAAGCGTGCTCCAAACCGGCATATATAGCCGCTTCTTTACCGAAATTGCGGGAAAAGGAAATGATCTTGGCGGGGCAGAGGTTTTGACTATGGAGTTTTTTAAGGTTGTGGAGCGTTGCGTCTTTACTGCCGTCGTCAATGAACACAATCTCGTAATCATAGCCGCAGCCGATGAACGCTTTAACAGTCTCCTGAGCGAAGATTGCTACATTTTCCGCTTCGTTGTAGCAAGGAACGATCAATGAAAGTTTCATAAAAGAACCAACCGTTTCATAGTAGTGGTGCTATTATACTAAAAAGCAATGTTTGTTGTCAATAATACCGTAATCTTAATTCATTTATACGTGATTTCTATTGACAAAACCTGTTTTTTGCCCTAAAATACCCCATAGAACGCCTTGACGGGGAGGTTCTGATTAACAGCATTTCAGAGAGCATGCGGTTGGTGTGAGCATGCATGTGGTTTTTCAGATGGTCGCCCCTGAGTGGATTCCCTGAAACCGAAGTAGGGGAATACGGGTTTGCCCGTTACAGCATTTTAAGTGCCCTTTATGGGAATTCAGGTGGTACCGCGGAGATTATTCGCCCTGAAGTCGAAAGACTTCGGGGCTTTATTTTTTAAATTACTCTAAAGGAGAGATTGAATATGGCAAGAGAACTGCCGAAGATCTATGAGCCTCAACAAGTGGAAAACCGGATCTATGAAATGTGGGAAAAGGGCGGCTACTTTAAGCCCAGCGGCAAAACTGATGCTAAGCCGTTTACCATCGTTATGCCTCCTCCCAATGTTACCGGTCAGTTGCACATGGGCCACGCAATGGACGCAACCTTGCAGGATACCCTCATCCGCTTTAAGCGCATGCAGGGCTATGACACATTGTGGGTGCCCGGCGTTGACCACGCAGGCATCGCCACCCAGATCAAGGTGGAAGAGGAACTGCGCACCAAGGAAGGCCTGAGCCGCTATGATCTGGGTCGTGAGAAGTTCCTGGAGCGCGTTTGGGACTGGAAACACAAATACGGCAACCGCATCGTTGAACAGCAGAAGAAATTGGGCGCATCCTGCGACTGGGACCGCGCTGCATTTACCATGGACGAGACTTGCTCCAAGGCTGTGCGCGAAGTTTTTGTTTCCCTTTATGAAAAGGGTCTGATCTATAAGGGCAGCCGCATCATTAACTGGTGCCCCAACTGCGTTACCGCACTGTCTGATGCGGAGGTCGAATATGTGGATAAGCCCGGTCATCTGTGGCATATCCGTTATCCCTTGGCGGACGGCAGCGGCGAAGTGGTGGTGGCTACCACCCGTCCCGAGACCATGCTGGGTGACACCGGTGTGTGCGTTAATCCTAACGATGAGCGCTATAAGGACATCGTGGGCAAGACTGTGATCCTGCCGCTGGTGAACAAGGAGATTCCCATTGTTGCCGATGATTACGCTGAAATGGAATTCGGTACCGGCTGCGTGAAGATGACGCCTGCCCATGACCCCAATGACTTTGAAGTGGGTCTGCGGCACAACCTGGAAGTCATCCGCGTGCTGGATGACAACGGCAAGGTCAACGAACTTGGCGGTAAGTATGAAGGTCTGGACCGTTATGAAGCCCGAAAGCAGATCGTTGCCGATCTGGAAGAGGGCGGGTATTTGGTCAAGATCGAGGATCATGCGCATAATGTGGGCACCTGCTACCGCTGCCATAAGGATGTGGAGCCCATTATTTCCGCTCAGTGGTTCGTGAAGATGAAACCTCTGGCAAAGGAAGCCATCCGCGTTGTTAGGGAAGGCGAAACCAAGTTCGTTCCTGACCGTTTCAGCAAGACCTATATGAACTGGATGGAAAATGTCAGAGACTGGTGCATCTCCCGTCAGTTGTGGTGGGGTCATCAGATCCCTGCCTGGACCTGCGCGGACTGCGGTCACATTACTGTTTCCCGTGAGGACGCATGCAAGTGCGAAAAATGCGGCAGCGCCAATATCACCCGTGAAGAGGATGTGCTGGATACCTGGTTCAGCAGCGCACTGTGGCCCTTCGAAACTTTGGGCTGGCCCAATACCGACGCTGCGGATTTCAAGAAGAATTATCCCACTTCCGTGCTGGTCACCGGTTATGATATCATCTTCTTCTGGGTCTCGAGAATGATCTTCTCCGGCTGTGAGCACACAGGTAAGACCCCGTTCCACACCGTTTTGATCCACGGCCTGGTGCGTGATAACCAGGGCAGAAAGATGAGCAAGAGCCTTGGCAACGGCATTGATCCTCTGGAAATGATCGAAAAATACGGCTGCGATGCACTGCGCATGAACATGGTCACCGGCAACAGCCCCGGAAATGATATGCGTTTCTATGTGGAGCGCTGCGAAGCAATGCGTAATTTTGCCAACAAACTGTGGAACGCATCTCGCTACGTGATGATGAATCTCGCGGAAGATGCAAAGAACGTATTGCCCGCCCTTGAGAAACTGGAAATTGCGGATAAGTGGGTGCTGAGCAAACTCAACACTTTGATCGCCGAAGTTACCGAGAATATGGAGCACTATGAACTGGGTGTCGCCATTCAGAAGATCTACGACTTCATTTGGGATATCTACTGCGACTGGTACATCGAAATGACCAAAGCGCGTCTGTTTGCCGATGATGCAGACCGGAAACAGACCGCCATCGGCGTGCTGGTTTATGTGCTGGATCAGGTTTTGCGCCTGCTGCATCCTTATATGCCGTTTATTACCGAGGAGATCTGGCAGAGCATCCCCCATGATGGCGATGCTTTGATCGTTGCGCAGTGGCCTGCCGTGCGCGAGGATCTTTCTTTCAAGGAAGAGTGTGCCGTTATGGAATCCGTTATGGATGCCATCCGTGCTATCCGCAACCGCCGCACAGAAATGAATGTGCCGCCCAGCAAGAAGGCTGCACTGTATGTTCTGACCGCCAAGCCTCAGATCTTTACGGAGGGTGAAGGCTTCCTGCAGCGGCTGGCTTATGCCGAGAGCGTTACTATTTTGAATGAGGAGCCGGAGAATCTGGACGGCATGATCACCATCACCACCGCCGACGCCAAACTCTATATCCCTATGGGTCAACTGGTGGATGTTGCTAAGGAATTGGAGCGCATTACCAAGGAACTGGAAAATGCCCGGAAATTCCTGGCATCCCTGGAGGCAAAACTTTCCAACGAGAAATTCGTTTCCCGGGCGCCTGAGAATGTGGTGGCTGCGGAGAAGGAGAAGGCTGCCAAGACCACTGAACTCATTGCACAATTGGAGCAGAGCCTCAGCGCTATGCAGAAATTGTAAAGTAAAACAATGCGGTGCAGATGAATGATCTGCACCGCATTAAAATTAAAAGAGCCTGCGAATAAATCGCAGGCTCTTTTTCTGTTAGTCAGTATGAGATTCAATTACGAAACCTTCGCCGGTGAACTTAATGTTCAGCGTGCCGTAACCCATGGGTACATCCTTTTCATAATAGTTGTAATAACGGATGGAGTAATAGGTGTCGTTGACCTGTGTGTAAGAGTCCAGGGCGGTCAGCATCCAGCCGCCCATGCCGCCGGTGACCCAGGTCAGTTGATTCTTGTCAGCGTCAATGCTCATATTCTCCTGGGTTGCTGCAAATGCAGCAAAGTCAAAGGTGCGGCCAAGATATGTTTTGGTCACTTCGTCAAACTTATCCAGAGAATAAACATTGGTGACCTCATAAGTATCTTCGTTGAATTCAGACGATACAGTGCCAGCCTGGAAACGGACCCAGTTAAACAGTTCGTGGTTTGCATTCAGTTCGTCAACGGATTCAAACATGGGCAGCATGGAAGCCAGCGTTGCAAAACGAGCGATCTCTTCTTCAATGGTGTTGTTGGGCAAATCGCGGGTCTCGGAAGTGTTGCAGATCTCGCAGATATGCTCTTCGGTGCCGGCTGTGGTGTAGGTAGGCTCGACAACAGTAAACCAAATACCCCAGGTGTGCTCCACAGGGTCGATGACTTCGGCAAAACTGTAGCCACAGATGCAGTAATTAGCGATTTCGCCGGGCTCGCTGCAGGTGGGCTGGAGGATCACTTCAGAGGTAAAGGTGTGACCCAAAGCATCGATTTCTTCTGTATAGGTTTCGCCGCAAACGCAGGTATAGACAGTGTAGCCCTTTTCTTCACAAGTGGGCTCCACAGTCTCGTCAGGAGAAAAGGCATGCTCATGGTTATCAGAGGAGGAAGAGGAACTGCTGGAGCCGTCATTTTCTGTTACAGCGCATGCACTGAAGCAGAAGATGAGCAAAATGATAAACGCGAGAATAAGTGCTTTTTTCATAAGAACACTCCTTTGTTTATTTGTTTGAATCCATATTAACACAGCAGTTTTGTTTTTACAAGATTAATTGCGACGAATTTTACCCACAAAATGCCCTATACTTGACAAGCAACTATATATGGGGGGATAAATTATGCAATTCACAAGTTTTCTGGACAGCGGCAATCTGACAGTTGCGCTGACAGGAGAGATCGATCACCACTGCGCCAAACAGTATATTCAGGCAATTGAAGGGAAAATTGAGGCTTATACGCCGCAAGTCTGCATTTTGGATTTTCAGGAGGTGAGTTTTATTGACTCGTCAGGTATTGCGGTGGTCATTAATGCGCTCAGATGTATGTCCAAGATTCGGGGGAGTCTGCAACTATGCGGATTGGGCGCGCAGCCTATGCGGGTTTTTAAGGCATCGGGAATCGACAAACTTGTACAAATCAAGGAGGAATGAACATGAAATTTGAAAACTATATGGTACTGGAATTTCCCAGTAAATCCTGCAACGAAGCATTCGCCCGGAGCGCAGTTGCATGCTTCGCTGCGCAAATGGATCCGACACTGGAAGAACTCGGTGATATCCGGACAGCAGTTTCTGAAGCGGTAACGAACTGCATCGTTCATGCGTATCCGGACGAATATGGCATTATCACATTGCGCTGCCGCATTCTGAAGGATCATATTTTGGACATCGTGGTCAAGGACAAGGGCGTGGGCATTACAGATGTGGATCAGGCCCGCAGGCCCATGTTCACCACCGGCGGCAGCGACCGCAGCGGTATGGGATTTACCATCATGGAGAGTTTTATGACCTCGTTTGAACTTACTTCTGCACCGGATAAGGGCACCACCGTCCATATGCGCCGGAAACTGCAAAGAAGAAAATGAGCGCAGATATTCAGTTGATCCGCCGGGCGCAGGGCGGCGATCACACCGCAACGGAGGAACTGATCAGGGAGAACTCCGGCCTGATCTGGTCTATTGCCCGTCGGTTTACCGGCAGGGGAGCGGATCTTGATGATCTGTATCAGTTGGGCTGCGTGGGGTTTCTGAAAGCAGTTGCCGGTTTTGATACGGAGTATGGCACCATGTTTTCCACTTACGCTGTTCCAAAGATCACCGGGGAGATCCGCCGGTTTTTGCGCGATGACGGAGCCGTCAAGGTGTCCCGAACTATCAAAGAGCAGGCATCTACGATCCGCATTGCCAGCAGCCGGCTTACCCAGGAACTGGGCAGGGAGCCGGTGATCGCGGAGATCGCGGAGCGTACCGGATTTACTGTTGAGGAGATCGCTGTGGCACAGTCCGCCACCGCGGCTACGGAATCCATTCAGCGCGAAAGCGGCGATGACGGCTTCAGCCTTGAAAATATCCTAAGTGATACAGAGTCGGAAGAAACGCTGGTGGAACGCATTTCCCTGCGGCAGGCCATTGAAAGATTGCCGGAAAGAGAG
This sequence comes from Faecousia sp., assembly GCA_045591725.1. Classification (GTDB taxonomy): domain Bacteria; phylum Bacillota; class Clostridia; order Oscillospirales; family Oscillospiraceae; genus Faecousia. The sequence continues at coordinate 100,210 of JAZNTI010000033.1, read as the reverse complement.
GCAATGGTGATCAAACTGCGTTTCTTCCACGGGCTGACGCAGGAACGGGTTTCAAGGGTGCTGGGCGTCAGTCAGGTGCAGGTCTCACGCATTGAAAAAAAGGCGCTGAAGATACTGAAAGATTTTTTGATCTAATTCGCAACAGGTGCATTTTGCTATTTACCTTTTTGTCAAAATGAAGTATAATTACTCTATCAAAAAGTGATGGAGCAATTATGACTACTGAATTTGAACAACGATTTATAGATGCCAGACGCAGATATATCGCCGGTCAGTTTTCAAAACTCAACGATATGCAGCGTCAGGCCGTGCTGACTACAGAAGGACCGCTCCTGCTGCTGGCCGGTGCTGGCAGCGGTAAAACCACCGTTCTGATCCAGCGTATCGCGAATCTTATGCGGTTTGGCTGCGCCAGTGACTCTGTCCTTGTGCCGGACACCGTGACAGAAGAGGATGTTGCGTTTCTGGAGGGACTTGTTGAGCCGCTGACGCCTTTTGACAGAACACGGGCAGACCTGCTGTGCGCCGAAAATCCGGCAGCGCCCTGGAGCATCATCGCCATTACCTTCACCAACAAAGCCGCCAGCGAACTCAAAGAACGGCTGACCGATCAATTGGGTCCCGAGGCCCAGGATATTTGGGCAATGACCTTCCACAGCGCCTGCTGCCGCATCCTGCGAAGAGATATCGAGCGCTTGGGTTATACCCGGAGTTTTACCATCTATGACACTGCGGATTCTGAACGGGTGATGAAAGAGATCATCCGGGACATGGGCCTTGATGACAAGACGTTTCCGCCGAAGTATGTGCTGAGCATCATCAGCAAGGAAAAGGATCACATGACGACTCCGGACGAGTTGCTGAAACGGGCGGAAGAGGCAAAGGATCTGAAGATCCTGCCCATCGCCAAGGCCTATAAACGCTATCAGACCCGTTTGAAAGAGAACAATGCGCTGGATTTTGACGATATTATCCTGCTGACGGTAAAATTGCTGCAGGAAAACGATGACATCCGTGCTTTTTACCAGCGCAAATTCCGCTATGTTCTGGTGGACGAATATCAGGATACCAACCACCTGCAGTATCTGCTGACCAGTCTTTTGGCAGGCGGTTATGAAAATATCTGTGTTGTTGGTGACGATGACCAGAGTATCTACCGATTCCGCGGCGCAACCATTGAGAATATTCTGAGTTTTGAAAAGCAGTATCGGGGCGCGCGTGTGATCCGGCTGGAGCAGAATTATCGCTCCACCCAGGCGATTTTGAATGCCGCCAACGCTGTTATTGCCCACAATGTGGGAAGAAAAGGTAAACGCCTTTGGACCGCCAACGGCTCCGGCAAGCCGGTTACCGTTTACGAAGCAGGCGATGAGGGCGGCGAAGCCAATTACATTGCATCGCAGATCATTCGGGAAAAATCCGCCGGCGCACAGTTCAAGAATTTTGCCATTTTATATCGCACCAACGCCCAGTCTAACGCTTTGGAATATGCCATGAAACGCAACGGCATCCCTTACCGCGTTATCGGCGGCACGCGATTCTTTGACCGAGCGGAGATCAAGGACATGCTGGCATATCTGTGTGTCATCAATAACCGCAGCGATGATCTGCGCTTAAAGCGCATCATCAACAATCCCCCCAGAGGTTTGGGTGCCAAAGCAATGGAAGCGGCGGAGCGCATGGCGCAGGCAGAGGGAAAACCCCTGTATGACATTGTCAGCGACCCATATTCCTACGGTCCTGTGGAAAAAAGCGCGGCCAAATTTTTGCAATTTTCTTCCATGATCGAAGAACTGGCGAAACTTCTGGATGAGGGTATGAGTTTGCCGGATTTTTATGAGGAACTGATCAGGCGCACCGGTTACGCGGACATGCTCAAGAGCAAGGATACCGAGGAAAACCGCACCCGGCTTGAAAACGTTCACGAACTTAAGTCCAGTATCCTTGCCTACATGGAAAACGAGCCGCAGCCTACTTTGGCCGGCTTTCTGGAAGAGATCGCGCTGTATACGGATATTGAAGAATATAATGACGGCGATGACGCCATTGTGATGATGACCATGCACTCGTCCAAAGGACTTGAATTCCCGCATGTGTTCATCGTCGGTTTTGAAGACGGTTTGTTCCCGGGCATGCGTGCCATCGGGGACAACGAGGAGATGGAAGAAGAGCGCAGGCTTTGCTATGTTGCCATTACCCGTGCGAAAAAGGAACTGACCATTTCCTACGCCCGGCAGCGTATGCTCTACGGCCGCACTGCGGCTGCGATGCCGTCGCGGTTCATGAAAGAACTGCCGCAGGATCAGATTGAGCGCAAAGGCGGCTATTCTCAGGCTCGCAGCAGTTGTGCTTCGCCTTACTACCAAAGCAGCACATCTTTTGCCGCACCGCCTAAAAAGCCTTCTGTGCCCGCCTATACGTCCTACAGCACACCTGCGACCAAGGCAAACTTCCTTGAACTTTCCAAGGGTGACATGGTGCAGCACACTGCCTTTGGCAAAGGAATGGTGCTCAGCGTTATGAAACTCAGCGGTGATGCCCTCTGGGAGATCGCTTTTGATCAGATCGGAACGAAAAAACTTATGGCAAAGACCGCCTCTCAGCACACAAGAAAGTTGTAACGCTTCGTCTTGACGCATAGAATTGCCAGAGGTGATCTTATGCGCCGGTTTTTCAGAAGGCTAACGCGTTTTGTGATCATTACGCTTGTACTTTCACTACTGCTGCTGGGTGCTTTCCGCAGCCGTTATAATGAAACAATCCGCTCACTGGCATACACGCAGGTGAGCAATACAACATCGGATCTTATTAACGATGCCATCGACAAGCAGATCGCTGCCGGGGATATCCAATACGACCGCATCGTCTACTTTGAGAAGGATCTCGAAGGGCGGATCACAGCATTGAAGACCAATATGAGTGAGGTCAACCGGCTGAAAACAGCGATCCTTAATATCATCAACGATGAGATCCTGGCGCTTTCCACCAGCGATCTCGGGATCGCGCTGGGCAGTTTGATCCTGCCGGAATTTCTGTCGGGAAAAGGACCGCAGATCCCTATTGAGATCCTCTCCATACGCAATTCCGATGCCGCATTTACCAGCGATTTTTCCGAGGCAGGCATCAATCAAACGCTTCATAAACTGTCTATGAGTATCAGCATCGATGTTTCCGTGCTGGTATTGGGCAAGGCAGAAAGTTTTACCATTTCCAGCCAGGTGGTTGTGGCTGAGACCATTATCGTCGGCCAGGTGCCTGATACGCTATTTCAAACCGGAGGTTCACTATGAACGCAAAAGAGAGAATCCATGAATTGATCAGCATCCTCACAGAGGCGAATTACCGCTACTATGTGCTGGATGACCCCAAAATGCTTGATTTTGAATATGACCGGCTTTTGCGTGAACTGGAGGAACTGGAAGCACAAAATCCCGATCTGATCCGTGCGGATTCGCCCACTCAGCGTGTGGGCGGTCAGGCACTGAGCAAGTTCGAAAAATACACCCACGCCGTTCCGCTAATGAGCCTGCAGGATGTGTTTTCTCCGGAAGAATTGCGTGAATTTTTGGAAAAGACTCTGGAACTGTATCCGGATTCGGAGTTTTCAGTTGAGCCGAAGATCGACGGACTTTCCGTGGCGCTGGAATATGAGAACGGCGTATTTGTCCGGGGTGCGACCCGCGGCGACGGCGTTGTTGGTGAGGATGTTACGGAAAATCTTAAGACCATTCAGTCCATTCCCATGCGCTTAGAGGGCGCGCCGGAACGGCTGATCGTCCGGGGCGAAGTGTATATGCCCAAAAGCGTTTTCGAGGCGCTTAACGAGCGTCAGGAAGCCGAGGGGAAACCTCTGTTTGCCAACCCCCGCAACGCGGCCGCCGGTTCTCTGCGGCAACTGGATCCCAGGATCGCCGCAAAGCGTGGACTGGATATCCTGATCTTCAATATCCAACTGGCAGAGGGTGTGCATTTCTCTACGCACGCAGAAACTTTGGACTTTTTGAAGAGTCTTCGGTTTAAGGTCATTCCCTTTAATGTGCTCACCGGTGCGGATACCATTATCGACCATGTGATGTCCATTAATGAAAACCGCGCACAACTTTCCTGCGATATTGACGGTGCGGTGATCAAGGTCAACGACCTGAATCAACGCGTGCGTATGGGTCAGACTGCCAAGTTCCCCAAATGGGCAGTGGCATACAAATACCCGCCGGAGATCAAGCCTACGGTGGTGGAAGATATCGTGGTGCAGGTGGGAAGAACCGGTGTGCTGACCCCCAAGGCGGTTGTAAAACCTGTACGACTTGCCGGCACGACCGTGACCAATGCCACGCTTCACAATCAGGATTTCATTACCGAGCGCGATATCCGCATCGGCGATACGGTGCTGATCCGCAAGGCCGGTGAGAACATTCCGGAAATCCTGGAAGTGGATTTTACAAAGCGCCCGGAAGGTGCTGTGAAATACGCTCTTCCCAAATACTGCCCGGTTTGCGGTGCTCCCACGGAAAAAGATCCCGAGGGCGCATTTCTGCGCTGTACAGGTGCTGAGTGCCCGGCGCAATTGAGCAGGAATATTGCTCATTTCGTCAGCCGTGATGCCATGGATATTGAAGGACTGGGATCATCGGTGGTGGATGCACTCATTGAGAACGGTCTTATTCGCTCCGCAGCAGATATTTATTATCTAACCCTTGAAGAAATGAAATCTCTTTGGCAGAAGGGTGAGGTGGCAGCAGCAAAGTTGCTGACCGCCATCGAAAACAGCAAACAGCAGGACCTGAGCAGACTCATTTATGCACTGGGTATCCGCCAGGTGGGCGCCAAGACCGGCAAGGTGCTGGCATCCCATTTCGGCACGATGGACGCGCTGGCAAATGCCACGCTGGAAGAATTGACGGAAGTTGAAGATGTGGGCGCGGTGACCGCGGACAATATTGTTACATGGTTCAGGCAGGAACAGTCCAAACATCTGCTGCAGCGGCTGCGTGATGCAAATGTGAACTTTGAAAGCAAACGCATTGTCACAGATGCCCGTTTTGCCGGCATGACCTTCGTTTTGACCGGTGCGCTGACCAAGTTTACCCGTGAAGAAGCCACCGAAAAGATTGAACTTCTTGGGGGCAAGGCATCCGGGTCTGTTTCCAAGAAGACCACCTATGTGGTAGTAGGCGAAAATGCCGGCTCCAAGGAACGCAAGGCCAGAGAACTGGGCATTCCGATCCTTTCTGAGGACGATTTTTTAAGCATGATCAACTGAAATAAAAAGACCTGCCAACCGGCAGGTCTTTTTTACAGGGAAAAATCTTCCTCGCTATATTTATTGAAATCGGGCGTTTTCGGCCTTGCCGGAACGCGCTTGTAGGGATCGTAACGGAATTTAAGACATTTTGCAGTGGCGTCTCTTACGCCGCGCTTGCAGCAAAGCACCTGCTCGTCATCCAGTTTAGTGGCATGGGCGCAGTAGACGCAACACTTATCGATCCGCTTTCGAAACAGCATAATGATTCCCTCCAAGGTTATCTTGGAACTAATTGTACACCATGAGCGCGGGAAATGCTACTGTTTTTTTCGTTTTTACGGAGAAAAAGAACAAATATCGCGATACTCGCTGGCAACAATAGCCAAAATGTAAGCGGAAGATCGGCTTTTTGTGATGGTAGCAGCAGGTGCTGTCCGATAGCAGTCAAGATTATGCTGATCAGGCATTGAGCGGTTTTGCCCAGGATATAGTTCTTTGTATCCAATTCCGTACAGACGCTTGCGGTCTGCATGGCGACGCACAAGCCGCCAAATGCCAGAAATGCACTGGCCAGAATCATCCTTAAACCCTCGTTTTCGATTTGCGCAAGACCCATACAACCCGCGGTAAGTTCCAAGAATCCGGTGACGCAAAGCCGGACTTCGTCAGTAAATACAAAGAGAAACCAACGGTCAATAAATGTACCAAGCACCTTAAACAGAAGCACCCAGCCGCAGATCTGCGCCAAGATGCTGACCGATCTTTTCAGCGCTTCAGCAGGGGAGAGAGCATCGGGGCGGGAGATGGGCATTCGCCGGGCGCTCTTTCCGGGAACAATCTGCGCCACTGCAACAGAAGAGATGATATGGATCAGCCAAAGCAACCAAGGAATTGCTCTGTCGGAAAATGATTGACCAAGAATGCCAAACAGAAAAGCAGGCCCGGCATTGGTGCAAAAGGACAGCATTCTGTTGGCGTCGCTCTGTGACAGAACTTTGTTTCGATAGGACTGCGCCACCAGTTGCGCGCCGGTGGGATATCCGCCCAGCAAACCGGCAATATAGATCGAGCCTGAGCCATTTGGGATATGCAATATGCGCTCTATAAATGAGAAAACAGCATTATTGCTGCCGATCAAGGCACTGACCAGCAGCTGCGACAGAAAAATAAACGGCAAAAGCGACGGAATTACGCCTTGAAGACACAGTTTCAAGCCATCCTGTGCGCCGACAATGGCTGTTTTGCTGTCTATGACCAGCGCCAACATCCCCAATGACGCAAAAATACCGCCCAACCATTTGCGTTTCAAATTGACCGCCTCCTGCAAAACTCCGGATACAGGAGAATATGCTACATAAAAAGGGGGTTATGACATGGTAAAAAAGCGCAATATCTACCGCAGGATCTGCGATGCGGCAGACCTGCCGGATGAGCCACTTCCCAATGAGCCGCTGATGGAGATCATTGGGTGTGACCGGGTCCTTATTGAGAACCACAAGGGCGTGCTTCGATATTCCAATGAATGCATTCAGATCTGTACACGGTTTGGTCAAATTCTCGTTACCGGGGTGCGTTTGGAACTGACGAGAATGACCAAAGGACAACTGATCATCAGCGGACATTTGCAGGAAATCAGAATCGTACGGGGGAACGGCTGATGGATATTTGGCATTCATTCACAGGCGTGGTGAAACTGCGCGCAGTCAGCGCGGATCTGCCGGGATTTTTGCGTCTGGCTGAAAAAGAGGATATTGCGATCTTTAAATGGCAGATGCTTGATGATCTGACTGCAGATTTTGAAGTCCGTCGCGGCGACTTGAAGAAACTACGAAAACTTGCTGAAAAGCGAGGTGAAAATGTACATCTGCGGTCACGCAGTGGGGTTTACTGGACACTGAAGCGATTACTGCACAGAAAGACACTCATCGTAGGACTTACGCTGCTTTTGGCTTTACACTGCTTTATTTCCACCAGGGTGCTGTTCATCAGTGTCGAGGGGAACGGCGATATTCCGGCAAATTTAATTTTAGAGCAGGCTGAGGCTTGCGGAATTCGGTTTGGAGCAAGCAGAGGCAGGGCGCGCAGTGAGAAAATGAAGAATGCGCTTCTTTTTGCCATGCCGCAATTACAGTGGGCAGGTGTCAATACCGCTGGCTCGACGGCGGTGATCTCTGTCAGGCCGCGGGCGGACCAGCCGGACAGGAATGAGGATGTGGGCGTCACCTGTATGGTGGCTGTCCGGGATGGTGTGATCGTCAGTTGCACGGCTACATCAGGAAGTCTCTTATGCGCTCCCGGAGCAGAAGTAAAGGCGGGGGATAAACTGATCTCCGGGTATACAGACTGCGGATTATCGGTACGGGCAGGCAGGTCAGAGGGCGAGGTTTTTGCGCAGACGAGCCGTGATCTGGCGGTCACCGCACCGGCGGAATTCTTTCTAAAAAGTGAAATTCAGCGCACAGAGCAAAAATACAGCCTTATTATCGGAAAAAAACAGATAAATTTCTACAAAGATAGTGGAATTTCGGATATGACTTGTGATAAAATGTACGAGGAAAAGAGTTTGACCCTGCCGGGCGGTTTCATTTTGCCCGTTAAGATCGTTAAGGAAACGGTGGTATACTATGATACACAGGCGGTTTCTCTTACCGACGATCAACTTTCGGAGCAACTATCCGCGTTTGCACGGGCGTATCTGCTTAATCAAATGATCGCCGGTCAGATCGTCAGAGAAGATTTTGAATTAACCACCGGCGAAACCGCACAAATGAACTATCGCAGCACCTGCACGGAAATGATCGGCAGGATCCAGAAAGAGGAGATCATCATACCAAATGGAAATAATGACTGAACGCATCGTAAACGCCGAGAGAGTGGAAGACCTTATTGCGGTTTTCGGCTCTTTTGACGAGAATATCAAAAGAATCGAAGAAGCGCTGGGCGTGAGTATCGTCAACCGCGGTACGGAACTGAAGGTCTCCGGACCCGCAGAACCGGCAGACAAGGCTGTGCGCACATTGGAAAGCCTTATGGCGTTGGCCGCAAAAGGGGAGACCATCGACGAACAGCGTGTACGCTACCTGATTACGCTGGTACACGAGGGCAACGAGGAACTTGTGGCTAAAATGGCCCAGGATGTGGTCTGCATTACTGCCCGCGGTAAGCCTATCAAAGCAAAGACCGTTGGTCAGCAGACCTATATGAAGGCGATCGCGAACAATACCATCACCCTTGGTGTCGGTCCTGCAGGTACGGGCAAGACCTACCTGGCCGTTGCTGCGGCTGTGGCTGCGTTCCGGGAGCGTACTGTTAACCGAATTATTCTGACGCGTCCTGCTGTGGAAGCAGGCGAGAGGCTGGGTTTTCTGCCCGGTGACCTGCAGAATAAAGTTGACCCCTATCTTCGCCCGCTGTATGACGCGCTGTATGACATGTTGGGCGCCGAAACATTTCAGAAGTATCAGGAACGCGGCTGCATCGAAGTGGCCCCTTTGGCGTACATGAGAGGCCGTACGCTGGACGACAGTTTTATTATCCTCGACGAAGCGCAGAATACCACCCGGGAACAGATGAAAATGTTCCTGACCCGCCTTGGATTTGGCTCCAAGATCGTCATTACCGGCGACGTGACCCAGATCGACCTGCCGGAGGATAAGGTTTCCGGTCTTAAGGATGCCATCCGGGTACTGGAGGATGTCAGCGATATTGCCATCTGCCGCTTAACTTCGGCTGATGTGGTGCGCCATGCGCTGGTGCAAAAAATCATCAACGCCTATGAAAAGGCGGAAAAGAAACCCGATCCCCAGAAAAATCCCAATTCACAGAGGAAGAAAAATTATGGCAAGTAAGATCAATATGACCTTTGAATGCTTCACCATTCGTCAGCCGGCGATTGCGCGTATTATAACGAAATGCGTGGAGGCAACATTAAAGGCCGAGAATATCACCGCCAAATGCGAGATAAACATTTTGGTGACCAACGACCGGGGCATTCATGCTATCAATTTGGCCAGCCGCGGCATTGACAGCGCCACCGATGTGCTGAGTTTTCCCATGTTTGAACTCACTGCCGGCAATCCTCCTGCGGATTGGGAAGAGTATCTGGATCTGGAAACGCTCATGTGTCCGCTTGGCGATATGTGCATTTCTTTGGAGCGAGCCATCGCGCAGGCAAAAGAGTTTGGCCACAGCGTCAAGCGTGAGGTGGGGTATCTGACCATTCACTCCATGCTGCATCTGCTGGGTTACGATCACTTGGATGAAGGGGAGCAGAAAGCGCAGATGCGCAGCAGGGAAGAGGCCATCGCTGCCACCATTCCCGGACTGCAGAGAGATTAAGGAGAATACTTATGAATACCAAAACCGCTATGATCACCATTGCAGGCCGGCCCAACGTGGGCAAATCCACGCTGGTAAACTACCTGGTGGGTGAGAAGATCGCAATCGTTTCCAATAAACCTCAGACCACTCGCAACCGCATCTGCGGCATCGTTACCAAAGGCGATACCCAGTTTGTTTTTGTTGATACCCCCGGCTATCACCGCAGCCGTACAAAACTGGGCGATTATATGGTCAATGTTGCCCGGGAGTCCATTGCGGATGTGGATATGACCATCCTCGTGGTGGAGCCCATTGCATCCATTGGTCCTCAGGAAGAGGGTCTGATCGAGAAGATCAAGGCAAGCAAATGCCCCGTGGTGCTGGCCATTAACAAGATCGACACCGTTGAAAAAGAGGCATTGCTGGAAGTTATCGCTGTATACTCCAAGGCGATGGAATTTACAGCCATTATTCCCATTTGCGCCAAAACCGGCGATGGCGTTGATGCCCTGCTTGAGGAATGTCAGAAGGTGGCAGTTGAATCGCCCTTCCTTTTCGACGAGGAACTGACCACCGATCAGCCGGAACGGCAGGTCATGGCGGAGATCATCCGCGAAAAGATCCTTTGGAATCTGGATCGTGAGATCCCCCACGGAACTGCGGTGGAGATCACCAAATTCTCTGAGCGTGACAGCGGTATCATCGACATTGATGCCACCATTTACTGCGAAAAAGCCAGCCACAAGGGCATTATCATCGGCAAGCACGGCGATATGCTCAAAAAAATCTCTACCCAGGCGCGCAATGACTGCGAGCGTTTTATGGGTACAAAAGTATTCCTGACCACCTGGGTCAAAGTCAAAGAGAATTGGCGCGACAGCGATTTCCTCATCCGCAATTTCGGCTACAGCGAATAATTTCCATGTCTATTTTCCCGCGCTCCGGCAAACGCTAGTAGCGGAGGGGAGAATATGAGATCGGAAGACTATTGGCGACTATTCTTGGACACAGGCGCACCGGAGGCATACCTTTTATACTCCAAGGCGCTGAAAATGGAGGCTACCGATGTATCTGAGCACCAAGGGCCTGGTGCTGCGCGTAACGGACTACAATGACCGGGACGCGCTGCTGACCTTGCTGACTCCGGAGTATGGAAAAATTACGGCAAAAGCACGGGGCTTGCGGCGGAAAAATTCTCCGCTGACCGCACCCTGCCAATTGCTGGCTTACGGAGATTTTACGCTTTTTGAATATCGCGGCAACTTTACGGTGAATGAGGCCGCCTCAGTGGAACTTTTCCGCCCGCTTCGCAGCGATTTGGGAAAACTGGCACTGGGTACATATTTTGCCCAGGTGGCCGAACTGGTTTGCCAGGAGGATCTGCCTAATCCGGAGGTACTGAGCCTGACGCTCAACTGCCTTTTCGCACTGGCGAAGATGGATGAGGCTCTGGAAAAGGTGAAGGCTGTGTTTGAATTACGGATCGCTTGCCTTGCCGGTTATCAGCCGGACCTAAGTTCCTGCAGATGCGGCCGCAGCGATGTTCCTACACTCTTTGATCTAAATGACGGTGCACTGGAGTGCGGTTTTTGCCGCAATACAGGAAGCGGTAACATCCGCATGCCCATTGATGCAGGTATTCTGCAGGCAATGCGTTTTATTGCCTACGCAGAACCAAAAAAGATCATGCAGTTTTCACTGTCCGACGACAGTTACGCCATCCTTTCTTCGGTGACCGAATCCTACCTGACCACGCAACTTGAGCGCGGTTTTTCTTCGCTGGATTTCTATAAATCGTTACTTATTTAGGAGATTACCATGTCTGATCTATACCAAAGATCTTTAATAAAACTGGAACTGGATCAGGTTCTTGCCATGCTCAGCCAGTATGCCGGCTCTCAGGAGGCAAAAAATGCCTGCCTGAATCTTATGCCGACTTCCGATCTTGATGATGTGCGCCATATGCTGGTTGAAACCTCGGATGCATCGGATCTTTGTTTTCGCAAAGGCAATCCGTCTTTTACATCCGTTTACGATGTAACGGCAGATCTGGAACGGGCATACCGCGGAGGCAGTCTGCACCCGAAGGATCTGCTGCGTATCGCAGGTGTACTGCGCTGCACAAGAAATATCCGCGGTTACATTTCGGAAGATGACCCTGCTACGGTACTCGATCCGCTATTTTATGCATTGACACCCAATAAATATTTGGAAGATAAGATTTTCGGCGCGATCCTTTCGGAAGAAGAGATCGCCGATAACGCATCGCCGACGCTGGCGGATATTCGCCGGCATATGCGCATCCAGTCCGCTAAAGTCAAGGACGGTCTGCAGAAGATCATCACTTCGCCGGCTTATTCCAAATTCCTGCGCGATCCCATCATCACCCTGCGCGGCGGCAGATATGTTGTGCCGGTAAAGAGTGAGCATAAGGCTGATATCCCGGGTCTGGTGCACGATGTATCCGCTACCGGTTCTACCTATTTCATCGAGCCAATGTCCGCCGTGAACGCCAACAACGCCCTCAGAGAACTGGAATTGCAGGAGCAGAAGGAGATCGAGCGCATTTTGGCGGAACTTTCTGCCGAAGTTGCAGGTCATCGGGACAGCATCAGCCTGAATGTTCAAATGCTGGTGAAACTTGATGTGATCTTCGCCAAGGCGAAACTTGCCTACCACATGAAGGCATGGGCACCTGAGATGAATGACAAAGGCTACATCGACCTGAAAAAGGCTCGCCATCCGCTGATCGATCCCAAGAAGGCAGTGCCGATCTCGCTTCATATCGGCAAAGATTTTGACAGCATGATCATCACCGGACCAAACACCGGCGGCAAAACCGTTACTTTGAAAACGGTGGGCCTTCTGACGCTGATGGCCGAGTGCGGACTGCACGTGCCGGCAGGTGAGGGGAGCACGCTTTCCACATTTGACGCGATTTTGGCGGATATCGGTGACGAGCAGTCCATTGCGCAGTCATTGTCCACCTTCTCCAGTCATATGCGCACCATAGTGGATGTGGTCGCTCAATGTGATGACCGGACGCTGGTCCTTTTTGACGAACTTGGCGCCGGCACAGATCCTGCAGAGGGTGCGGCGCTTGCTATGGCGCTGATCGAATTCTGCCGAAAGATGGGAAGCCGCGTTTTGGCAACCACCCATTACGCAGAACTGAAAATGTACGCTATGCGCACTGCAGGCGTTATCAACGCCTCCTGCGAATTTGATGTGGAGACCCTGCAGCCGACATATAAACTGCTTATCGGTATCCCCGGAAAATCCAATGCATTCGCCATTTCACGGAAACTTGGTCTTTCCGATGAGATCCTGAAAGAAGCGGCAGATCTGGTCGGCAAAAATGATAAGGATTTTGAAGATGTTTTGAGTCAGTTGGAAAGCCAACGGCAGCAAATGGAGTCTGCCCGCCTGGAGGCAGAAAAACTCCGCCAGCAGACAGAAAAGATCAAGAAAGAAAGCGAGCGCTACAGCGAGCAGCTGGAAAAAGAGAAGGAAAAGGCCATGGAAGCCGCCCGTCGGGAAGCGCAGCAGATCATTGAAGATGCCCGCGCTGTTGCCACTGCCGCTGCTGAGGAACTCAAGGCACTGCGCAAGCAACTGACGGAAAGCGGCGATGCTGCAATGCTGAATCAGCGGCAAACCGAAATCCGCAGAAGTCTTAATGAGGCTCAGGACAAACTCCGTGTTGCCCGCCCTGCGCAGAACAAACCTGAACCCACCCGGAGCATACTTGTCGGTGACACTGTTGAACTGCTGAAACTGGGCACCAAAGCCAGCGTCGTTGCGATCAACAAGGACGGCACATATCAACTGCAGGCCGGCATTCTGAAAATGACCGCCAAAGCCGATGAGATCTACCTTCTGGAGCAGGACAATCCCTATAAGCAGAAGGGAAGACCTGCTCATTCCGGCCGGCAAATGCAGACAAATGCCATGAGCAGTGAAGTGGACCTTCGCGGTATGGATACCGTTGAGGCCATCTGCGCACTGAGCCTATATATCGACGTGGCATTTCGCTCCAATCTGTCTTCTGTCCGCATCATCCATGGCAAGGGTACAGGTGCGCTGCGCAACGCGGTTCATCAGGAATTGAAGAAGATGCGGAATGTGAAGTCTTACCGCCTTGGCGTCTACGGTGAAGGCGAGGACGGCGTGACCATCGCTGAACTTCGCTAAACTGGAAATTGTTGCCTGTTTTATCCGGCGCAAAATGAAAATTCCTTGACTTTTACGGTGAATTTGTTATCATAAAGAAAAGTGTTCTGCGAAAGCGGAACAGTAAGGAGTTGTTATCTATGATCAGCAAAGAGATCGTTGTTAAATGCGAATCCGGACTTCATAACCGACAAGCCACCTATTTCGTACAAAAGGCCAATGAATTTTCCTGCAGCATCTGGCTGGAATCCGAAAACCGCAAAATGAACGCAAAAAGTTTGCTGGGCATCATGTCTTTGGGCATCGTTACCGGCGCCACCGTTACGCTGGCTGCTGACGGCACCGACGCACAAGCCGCTGTGGACGCGCTGGAAGCGCTCCTGCTGCGGGATGTATACTGATATTTCTAAATGCGTTTGACCGCCTCAATGCCAAGTAAAAGCATTGAGGCGGTGCTTTTTGGAGAGATTATGACTTACGAGCAACTGAAAGAAAAAGCATTATCGCTGCCCCTTGCACCCGGCGTATACATCATGCGCGATAAAAATGACACCGTCATTTATGTGGGCAAGGCTAAAAAACTTAAAAACCGCGTCAGTCAATACTTTCAGGATACGGCTTCACACTCGCCCAAAACCCGGATCATGGTGAGTAAGATCGATCATTTTGATGTGATCATCGCCGCAACGGAATTCGAGGCGTTGGTACTGGAGTGCTCTCAGATCAAGCAGTATCAGCCGAGATACAACATCCTGCTGAAAGATGACAAGGGGTATCCCTATCTGCGGCTGAATATGAAAGAAGCGTATCCGGTCATCACCATGGTGAGCAAGCCGCTTCATGACGGAGCGGAATACTTTGGACCATTTGGAAGCAGAGGTGTCACAAACAACCTGCTCAAGGCGATCGTGCGCACTTTGAAATTGCCCGACTGCGGTAAAAAATTCCCCAAAGATATCGGAAAGGGAAGACCCTGCCTGAATTATCACATGGGTCAATGCGCCGGTTGGTGCACCGGTAAGGCCGATCAAGCGCTTTACCGGGAAACAATGATGCAAGCACGGCAATTGCTTTCCGGTAACTATAAAGCCGTGGCCGCGCAGATCCGCAAGGATATGGATATAGCCGCACAAGATCTGCAGTTTGAGCAGGCTGCAACCCTGCGTGACCGCTATATCGCCGTAGAGACATTGGGTAAAAAACAACTGGTCACCGCCGCTGCCGGCGCTGATACCGATGTCATCGGCTACGCCCAGACAGAAACAAAAGCCGGTTTTGCTGTGCTGCACTATCAGGGTGGCGCGCTGCTGGATAAAGAATACGAAGTCTTTGACATTCCGGATGATGCCGGTGAGGCGGTTTCCGGACTGCTAAAGCAATTTTACCTGAACCGCGGGTTTGCACCAAAGCAGATCTATCTGCCTTTTGAACTGGAAGACAGCGCCTATATGGAGCAGTTTCTGCAGGAAAAATACGCCATTCGTACAAGAATTCGCGTGCCGCTGCGTGGAGAAAAAGCACATCTTGTGGAACTTGCCAACACCAATGCACTGGAAGAGGCTCAACGGCAGACAGGAAAAGAGGAAAAAATCAACGCATCGCTGACACTGCTGGGTAAAATGCTGTCCATCCCAACCCCACAACGCATAGAATCTTACGATATCTCCAACATTTCCGGAACGGATATCGTTGGCGCAATGGTGGTTTTTCAGCAGGGAAAGCCCAAAAAGAGCGATTACAAGCGCTTTAAACTGGAAAATATGGCAGGGCAGGACGATTACGGCTCCATGCGCCAGGTCCTGCAAAGACGATTTGCCCACCTGAAGGCCGGCGATGCAGGATTTAACGAGATGCCGGATATTTTGCTCATTGACGGCGGCGTTACTCATGCCTGCGTGGCGCTGGAAGTGCTGCAGGAAACGCAACTGGATATTCCGGTATTCGGTATGGTCAAGGACGACCGCCACCGCACAAGAGCGCTGGTGACGCCCCAGGGAATGCAGATCAATATTGACACCAATCAGGCGGTCTTCGCGCTCATCGGCAATATTCAGGAAGAGACCCACCGCTTTGCCATCACTTATCACAAGAAACTGCGCAGCAGACGCTTGAGAAAATCAAAACTCGACGGCATTGACGGCATCGGACCCAAGCGCAAAGAGGAATTGCTCAAAACATTCGGTTCTGTTGCTGCGATCAAGGACGCTTCTGTAGCAGAACTGGAACGTATTTTGCCGCGAAATGCCGCCATAGCGGTATATGATCATTTTCATCAGGAGGGGGAAGGGTAATATGCGCGTGATCGCCGGTAAATACCGTGGCGTAAATCTGAAAACGCCGGACAGTCAAAAGACCCGTCCCACCATCGACCGGGTGAAAGAGGCACTTTTCAGCATCATCCATTTCGATCTTCCCGGCGCAAGGGTGCTGGACCTTTTTGGCGGAACGGGTCAATTGGGTATCGAAGCGCTGAGCAGGGGAGCGGTGCATGCCACATTCGTCGACTGCGAAGAAAAAGCATGCGCTTTGATCCGTGAAAATATCGCCAAATGCAAAGCACAAAGTGATTCAAAAGTGGTGCGTAGCGATTATCTGGCATTTTTGGGCAGATGCAAGGAAAAGTTTGATATAATCTTTCTCGATCCGCCCTACGCAGAAGTTTTTTTAGAAAATGCATTAAATAAGATAACAGAAATTGACATTTTGCAATCTGGTGGTATAATAGTTGCGGAACGCCCTGCGGATAAGCCGCTCAGTGCCGAATTTGCAGGATATTCCCGTTCAAAAGACTATAAATACGGCAATGTCTTATTGTGTCTTTACCGAAAGGAAAATGACGGGGAAGTGATAGAATGAAAATCGCAATTTATCCCGGCAGTTTCGATCCGGTCACCAGCGGTCATCTGAATATCATTCGCCGCGCGGCGAATATATTTGACAAACTCATCGTTTGCGTTATGGTCAATGCCGGCAAGCATCCCATGTTTACACAGGATGAACGGGTGGATATGATCCGCCGTGTGACTTCTGACCTTCCCAATGTGGAAGTGGACTGCTCCAACGAACTGCTGGCTGAATACGCCAAACGCAAGGGCGGTTGTGTTATCGTTAAGGGTCTGCGTGCAGGCTCCGACTTTGAAAATGAATTCCAAATGGCACTGATCAACCACAAGATCAATCCCAATTTGGATACCATGTTCCTCACCGCGGAGCATCAGTACATGTACCTGAGTTCCAGCACCGTGAAAGAACTGGGATCTTACGATGTAGATCTGTCCGATTTTCTGCCAGAGCAGATCATCGAGGACTTTAAAAATCGCGTTACAACCATACATCAAGGAGGAAATAGAACATGAACGAACAACACATTGAGAACATTATCGGTGTCCTGTATGATATGATCCAGGATGCCCGCGCACTGCCTCTGGGCGCTGACAAGTGCATCCTGGAGCGTGATAAGGTTCTGGATATGCTGGACGAGATCCTGGCTCAACTGCCCGCAGAACTGAAGCAGTCTCGCACCATCGTGGAATCCCGCAATGAACTGATCGGTCAGGCTCGCCGTGAGGCTGAGAATATCATTCGTCAGGCACAGCAGCAGGCCAAGGAACTGGTGGAGCAGGAAGCCATCTATCTGGAAGCCAAGCGTCAGTGCCAGGAAATGTACAACAAGACGCAGGAGCGTATTACCGCTCTGCGCAAAGCCAGCAATGAATATATGGATGACGCTCTGCGCCGTACCGAGGATGCCATTGCCCAGTCCCTGGCTGAAGTGCGCGATACCCGCGTGAAGTTCCGTGCGCTGACTGAGGCGCAGGAAAACCGCAATACCGAGCCTGCTGACGAAGAGATGTAATTTATAGAAAGAACAGCCCAAATATGCTTTTGGGCTGTTTTTCTTAAGTATTTGGAGGTTTATTTATGAATTATATGGACCGCTATGAATTTTGGTGCAACGCAGGCCTGCCGGATGATGTGAAGGCTGAACTGGTTGCCGTAAAGAATGACGAAGAAGAACTCAAAGGCCGTTTTGGCAGCGATCTGCAGTTCGGCACAGCCGGTATGCGCGGCATTATGGGCGCAGGCAGCAACCGTTTGAATCGCTACACAGTTCGTAGAGCCGCACAGGGTATGGCTGCATGGCTTTCCGGCACTGATCTGCCCAAGAAAGCAGCAATCGGCTACGATTCCCGGCATAATTCCCAACTTTTTGCGGAAGTTTGCGCGGTTGCTTTTGCAGAGAAAGGCATTCACACCTATCTGTATGACCGCCTTGCTCCCACGCCCATGCTCAGTTATGCTGTGCGTCAGTTGGGTTGCGGCTGCGGCATCGTGATCTCCGCCAGCCACAACGCAGGTGCATATAACGGCGTCAAGTGCTACGGTCCTGACGGCTGCCAGATGACCGACGAGCCCGCGGCAGTGGTGACTGCAAAAATCGCCGAGATCGATTACTTTATTCCCGAAAGCAAGTCCTTTGACGCGTTCATGGCAGAAGGTTTGATCAGTTACATCGGCCAGGATCTGTGGGAAGGATATTATCAGACAGTGCTGAACGAGGCCGTTGATCCGGAAATGATCCGCACCGCAGGTCTGAACATCGTTTACACCCCTTTGTGCGGTACCGGCAACGAGCCTGTAAGAGAAATTCTGGGTCGTCTGGGTGTGAATATTGCCATCGTTGAATGTCAGGAAAAGCCGGACGGCGATTTCAAGACCTGCGAATACCCCAATCCCGAAACGGATGCCGCGCTGAACGAAAGTTACAAAGTCGCCAAGGTCAACCCCTGCGATGTGATTTTGGGTACTGACCCCGATGCCGACCGCGTTGCCATCGCAGTTCCCGAGGGTGACGGTTTCCGTAAACTCAGCGGCAACGAGCTGGGCTGCCTGCTGATGGACTATATTCTGAAAGCACGCACCGCCCGTGGCGATTTGCCCGAGGGCGCAGAAGTGATCCGCAGTATTGTTTCTTCTCCGCTGGCCGACCGCGTCGCAGCATACTATGGCGTGGAAATGAAGGCCGTGCTCACCGGATTCAAGTATATTGGCGGTGAGATCCTGCGGCTGGAAGAACTGGGTCAACAAGACCGCTTTGTGTTTGGCTTTGAGGAAAGTTGCGGTTACCTGAAGGGTACCTATGCCCTGGATAAGGACGCCGTCGTCGCCTCCATGCTGGTTTGCGAAATGGCTGCCGCACTGAAACTGCAGGGCAAGACCATTCTCACCGCCCTGGATGAACTGTATGAGCGTTTTGGCAATTACCTGGCATACGTTCAGAGCATCGAACTGACCGGTGCAGACGCCATGGAGAAGGCTGCTGCCATGATGGCGGATCTGCGTCAGAATGTACCTCAGACCATCGGCGGCGCAAAAGTCACCGCTGTCAACGATTACAAGATCAGCCTCGCAAAGAACATGGAAAGTGGTGCCGAATCCGCCATTGAACTGCCTAAATCCAATGTTTTGGAACTGATCCTTGGCCAACAGGGAAGTGTCATTGCCCGTCCTTCCGGCACAGAGCCCAAAGTTAAGTTCTACTACACTGCTGTGGGCAAGACCAGAGCCGATGCCCAGGCGCTGCTGGATGCAATGATCAAGCAGATGTCCAAATAATCAGGAATAAAGAATAACCGGAGCAAATGCTCCGGTTATTTTTTTAGCATTTCAGGAATAGATTTGCTTTGAAAGGGGAGATGGACATGGCTTTGTTGAAACAAAAAAGCATCGGCATTCCGCCGATGTTATCGGTGATTGCAATGGGTGCCGGAATATCATTGCTGATCACGCTGATTGGGGCGGTGATCGGCGCAATCCTATTATCGGGGGAAACCATTGGCACAGAACAAGTCGGCTTGATCAGTACGATCATCACCGTTATATCCGCCGGGATCGGAAGTTTGATTGCATCAGGCAGGTTCGGAAAGATGAAAATGCAGGTTTGCCTGATCACTGGTGCGGTATATTACCTGCTGCTATTGGTGCTGACTATTCTTTTATTTGGCGGATTGTTTTCGGGGATGGGCAGGGGAGCACTGGCGGTCTTTGGTGGCTCTGCAGGTGTAGCATTTTTGTCATTGATGAATAAAAAGAAGCCGAAATTCAAGGTGAAGAAAAACGGCTATCGTTAAGATGCACAAAAGCACAAGGCGGGTAAGTAATATTTACCTAAAAATTATACTTTGAAATTTTTCTTGCAAAAACAACATTTAGTGGCAGCAAAGCGTCGAATGCGCTAGATATGGAAAAATAGTGGAAATTGGTAAAGAAATCTTTTGGAGTGATTTCTTTAGTTGACATAACGATGTTAACATAAAAATCGGCATAATTTACAAAAATGATCAAAATGGACAAAAGTGCTTGAATTTTAAGCGTTTTTGGCGTATAGTTATAAAGCAATCATTTTTGCACCGACTTTTTTGCGCCCATTTTTGTATAATCTGCTATAATCCTGCATCGTTGTTTTTGCGGAATAAGCCGGGAGGTTAGCATAACATGGGCGACAGATTTCGCCGCATTTTGTATTGGTTATCTTGCAAGAAGGAATACGCATTATTGCTCGCTTTCTGGCTATGCGGTCTTCTTTGCGGCACTATTTTAGCGGTCAAAACAAGTGAATCCTACTATTCCATGATGCGCACGGCTGCCGACAGCCCTGTGTCGATCGTTTCGCTGTTTGTTACCGCACTTTTACCTTTCCTGATCTGCGCCTTTGCTGCGCGAAGCGGCAGGAGGTGGCTTTTGTATGTCATCTGCTTTTGTAAGGCGCTCATATTTTCTCACGGCTTACTGGTCGCTTTTAATGCATTTGGCTCAGCAGGCTGGCTGATCCTGCCGATGCTTCATTTTCCCGATCTCGTATTAACCCCGTTTTTCTGCTGGTTTTGTATCAGAAATCTCATAAATAGGGAGAATCTATTTCGTGATCTGGGAGTCTGTATCGCGATTTGGATCATTGCAGGATATCTTAATTTTAGTTTTGTATCGTCGTTTTTGGCGAAGCTTATAGACTAATTAAAGGGAAGGGTACGCTCTAACATGTTGGATTTTGTCGGTGCTTACGAAAATTACCTTACCAAGGTAAAGCAGGCATCCGCCAACACCGTCGCGTCCTACATGCGTGACATTCGGCAATATTCCGAATGGCTGCGCAGTACGCACGAAACAGATGTTGTCGACGCCACACAAGTGAATATCGGCGATTATCTGTCCCATTTGGAGCAGGACGGTCGCTCTGCCGCGACAGTTTCCCGTAACCTGGCGAGTTTGAAGAACTTCTACAGTTACATTGTTTCTTCCGGTTTTCTGGAGAGCACCCCGGTGACAGAGATCCACATCGAGCGCGGTGAAAAGAAACTGCCTCAGATCCTCACCAGCCGCGAGATCGAAATGCTGCTGGCGCAGCCTGTCTGCACCGACGCAAAGGGTTTCCGCGATAAGGCAATGCTGGAAGTAATGTATGCAACCGGCATCCGAGTTACCGAACTCATCGAACTGGATGTAGACGATGTGAATCTGGAACTGGGCATTATCAAATGCGCCGGCGCCAGAAAGAGCCGCAGCATTCCGCTGTATCCCGCCGCGCTGAAGGCTTTGACCGTGTACTTAAACGATATCCGCAAGGGTATGATCTGTGATCCGGACGAGCAGGCGCTTTTTGTTAACGTAAACGGTCTGCGCATGAGCCGTCAGGGCTTCTGGAAGATCCTGAAATCTTATCAGGCATCTGCGCATATTGATAAAGAGATCACGCCCCACACGCTGCGCCACAGTTTTGCAGTGCATCTTTTGGAAAATGGCGCAGATCTGGGATCTGTTCAGGAACTGATGGGCCACAGCGACATTTCTTCGACTCAGATGTACACCCAAATGGTGAATCAAAAACTAAGATCAGTTTATGAAAAATGTCACCCGAAAGCATAAAATAAAGGTCTGCTGATTTTTCAGCAGACCTTTTAATTTTAGGGCAGGGGATCAGATGCCGGTCATAGCAGCAAGTACATTTACTTCCATATTCTGAATGCTGCGTTTCATTTCCAGGGCCTCATCGATGTTAACGTCCGTAAAAGTGCCGTTTTTGGTGCAAACAACACGGTTTGATTTACCGTTCATCAGCAATTCAACGGCCAGGTAACCCATCTTCGTTGCGTTGACACGGTCACGGCCGGAGGGGGAGCCGCCGCGCTGAATATGTCCCAAGACAGTAACGCGCGGATCAAGATCAATGGAATCTTTGATCATTCGTGCGATCTCCGCTGCAGATCCGGCGCCTTCTGCAACCACGATCATATAATGGGTAAAACCGTTTAAGCGCGCCTGACGTATTTTTTCAATGACATCCCGCTGAAAATCAATTTCTTCTTCCGGAACAAGCACTGCGGTTGCTCCAACTGCCAAACCCACATACATGGCCAGATACCCGGCATTGCGGCCCATAACCTCCACAACAGAGCAGCGTTCATGGGACTGCATGGTATCGCGGAGTTTATCGATGCATTCAATGGCAGTGTTGGCAGCAGTATCAAAACCGATGCTGTAATTTGTGCAGCAAATATCGTTATCAATGGTGGCAGGAATCGCGATCACATTGATGCCATGATTTGACAGTGCTCGGGCTCCGCGAAACGTGCCGTCACCGCCAATGGCGATAATACCATCCAAACCAAGGAATCTGCAGGTAGAAACGGCCTTTTTCTGACCTTCCTCGGTGATAAATTCCTTGCTGCGGGCAGTATTGAGAATCGTGCCGCCGCGATTAATGATATGTCCAACGCTTTTTTCGTCCAGTTTAACGATATCACCGTTGATCAGGCCATTATAGCCACGGCGAATACCAAAGCATTCCACGCCATGGTAAGAGGCTGTTCTGACAACAGCACGGACAGCAGCATTCATGCCGGGCGCATCGCCGCCGCTTGTAAGTACACCAATTCGTCTGATTTGCATATAAGTACCTCCCGAATTCATTATTCCTGCTATTATTTTACGTTTAGTCTTGCTAAATGTAAAGAAAATTCTTGGAATTATTCAAAATTGACTTGACTGTAAAGTTGGTCTATACTGTAAGATAGCAATGAAGGGGGGATGTGTATGCTGATCCGAGAACTGGAAAAGGCCACCGGTCTGGAACGGGCAACTATTCGATGATCGGTTTAACGCTGCTACGAAGCAGGAGAGTGGAACATTCACATATAAGAATCTGGAGATCGTTTGGAACACTGTTGCTGAAAACTGCATCTATACCGGCTCCGGTTTTATGGCAAAGGATTTAGACAAGCCTTCATCTGTCGATGTAGAAATTGAGATCTACATACATTAACGATAATAAAAAGTCCGCTTAAATAGCGGACTTTTTGTATTTTACGAGAGGGGACGGCAGCATCTGCCATAGACTCGCAAACGCCCTTGAACGCCAAAAACGCAACAAAATAAAAATTTTGTTGCGTTTTTGGCAGGAATATGCTATAATAGAGCCAAGATGGGTCGCCAAGCGGCTTTTGGCACCTAAAACCAGCGTTTTAGACCAATTGCTGTGCCGGGTGCTGCAGGTATCGTTTGCTGTACATTTAATCTGCATTTGATTATTATCTAATGCTATACCGTAACAATATTATTTTTGAGTTTACTAATATACTTTACTTGTGTTCTCGTTTGATTTATGTACGTTCTGCAGTTTGGTTTATTGCTTATCCAACTGCGATCTGCCGACTGCAGCCAACAGCGCGATCTCAAACGATGATTCCTTCATTTAAAACATTTCTGTCAGTTGACGGTTTTTACATAGGATCGGCTCATTGCGGTATGTGACTCAGATCGATTAGTTCCCGGTCGCCAATACGCTTTTTGCCATAAATACATAGATTCTCTCATTATCTCGCAAGCATCAACCGTTCATCAACTTATATTCCCATTTCTGACCATTATTTACCCATTTTAATACGCACTCATTTGTTCGCATAAAACTATATGAATATTTGAGCAAACAAATATTCGCAAAAATGTTCGATTTTTGCAGTAAATTATCCAATACGGAGGCTATTTTATGAAGAAATATTCTGATTGTCCGCAAATTCTTAGAGATTTTTTGACCTATCACGAGACAATCAAAGGTCAATCTCCCTTGACGATCCACGAATATTACCTGGATCTTCGTATGTTTCTGCGCTTCATGATGCTGATGCACCTGGAAATGCCGATGCATACCGATCTGGACTCCATCGATATCCGCAACATTGACATCAGTTTTCTTGAAAAAATACGTACATCCGATGTATTTGACTTCCTCTCCTATCTTGCCAGCGACCGACCGATCAATCCGGACTCGCCCGCATCAGACTTGGGGGTCTCCCCTACTACCCGTGCCCGAAAACTATCCGCAATCAAGTCCTTTTTTAAATATCTTACCGTAAGGACAAAACAATTGCAGGAAAATCCTGTTGCCGACCTCGAATACCCAAAATTGCGTAAAAGTTTGCCAAAATACCTTACTTTGGAGCAGTCTTCCAAACTTTTAAAGGCAGTTTCCGGGCAAAATCAGGAACGGGATTACGCGATATTAATGCTGTTTCTTAACTGCGGCATTCGACGCAGTGAACTGGTTGGACTCAATTTGACCGATGTTTATGAAGATCGCATTCGCGTGGTTGGCAAGGGCAATAAGGAGCGTTTCGTCTATTTCGGCACAGCCTGCCGCAAAGCCATCGATGCATATCTGCCTGTGCGGCACAAATTGGTTTTATCAGATAATCGGGCGCTGTTCGGTTCGCAGAAAGGCAACCGCGTCAGCACTGACGCAGTTCATGCGCTGGTGAAAAAAGCATTTCTAAAAGCAGGGCTGGATGCAACGCAGTTTTCTGCCCACAAATTGCGTCATACCGCCGCGACCATGATGCTTTCGGGCGGTGTCGACGTCAAGACCGTACAGGAAGTGCTGGGTCACGAAAATCTGAACACCACGCAGATCTATACCCACATTGAAAACACGGAACTGAAGATCGCGGCGGAAGCAAATCCCATCTCCAAATTGGATTTTCAGGACGAATAACCTTTAAAAGTCGCCAAATAATAAACTTGAAAATACCCTATATTTGTAAATTATTGCTCTTGAAGGTTTCATTCCGCAGTGCTAATATACGCTATTGGAAAGAACTTATAAAGAAGGTTTACAAATGGAATCCGTACTTATCTGCCTTGCTTTGGCATTAATCGCCGGACTGCTAATGTCCCGGGTTACAAAACTACTGAAATTGCCTGCTGTTACCGGTTATCTGGTAGCAGGTCTGCTCTTCGGACCATTCTGCTTCGGTGCATTGGGCGTTGATGGACTTGGATTCACTTCTATGGAATCCGTTGAACGCATGAAGATCATTACCCAGGTGGCACTGGGCTTTATCGCATTCGCAATGGGTAATGAATTCCGCGTATCTCAACTCAAATCCATGGGCGGCAAAGCCATCTTCATAGGCATCACCCAGGCTGTAGGCACGACGATCCTGGTAGATATTGCGCTGATCATTACCCACCTTTTAATGCCCAATGTGCTAAGTTTGCCTGCGGCAATTACCCTGGGTGCGATCGCGTCTGCCACCGCACCTGCCGCAACGCTAATGGTGGTCAAACAATATAAAGCCGACGGTCCGCTGACTCGATTACTGATGCTGGTCGTTGCCATTGACGACGCTGTGGGTCTTTTGCTGTTTTCTGTTTCCTTTGGTATCGCAACCGCCCTGCAAAGCGGCGCTGTAAGCATCATTGGCGTGATTATCGAGCCGCTGCTGGAGATCATTCTCTCCCTGGGTCTGGGCAGCATAACCGGATGGCTGCTGAACTATATCGAAACATTCTTCCACTCCCGAAGCAAACGTATGACCATTTCAGTGGCATTCGTTCTGCTGACAGTTGGACTATCCATGCTGCGTTTTGAAATTTTCGGTATTCACTGCGGTTTTTCTTTGCTGTTGGTGTGCATGATGACTGGTACAGTATTCTGTAACATTTGTGACACTTCTGAGGAATTGATGGACCGTGTAGACGGTTGGACTGTTCCTATCAGCATTCTGTTTTTTGTGATCTCAGGTGCGGAACTGGATCTGCAAGTAGTTATCAATCCTGTTACACTGCTGATAGGTATAATCTACATCATTTCCCGTTCTGCCGGCAAATATCTGTTTGCCAGATTCAGCTGCAAGATTGTAAAATGCTCTGATAAAATCACTGGGAATCTTGGCATAACGCTGCTCCCTCAGGCCGGTGTGGCGCTTGGTATGGCTCTGACTGCCACTTCCCTATCCGACGGCGCACTGGTGCGCAATGTGGTGCTTTTCAGCGTTCTGATCTATGAACTGATCGGTCCTGCATTTACAAAATTCGCCCTGCTGCGCGCAGGAGAGATCGACCCACAAGGAAAAACCAGCGCCCGAAAGGTCAACAAACCCAAGGCGCCGGTCAATATCCATTAATTATATACTTATCTCTATTGCTTCCCGGAGGTTCTTGACGCGGTAAACCGTCAGGCCTTCGGGAATTTCTAATTTTTCTGAGCCATTTTTAGGGATAATGCACTTCCTAAAACCTAATCTTGCAACTTCACCAAGACGTTTGCTTGTATTGGAAACGCTGCGGATCTCCCCTGTCAGACCCACTTCGCCGATAGCAACCAGATCAGAGTCAACGGCCTTATCCCGGTAAGAAGACGCCACCGCCAAAATCACCGGCAAGTCGGCTGCCGGCTCGTCCAGCCGCAGACCGCCGATGACATTTATATAGGCGTCAAAAAGGCTCATATTCAGTCCTGCGCGCTTTTCCGCAACAGCCAGCAGCAGCGCAGCGCGGTTATAATCAAAACCGTCGGCGGTGCGCTTGGGTACATTATAGGATGTCTTGCTTACCAGCGCCTGCACCTCTGCAAGAATTGGGCGCGTGCCCTCCATTACACAGGCGACACAAGTGCCCGATGCACCCTCTGGGCGGCCTTCCAGCAACATCTGCGACGGATTCGGCACTTCAACAAGTCCCTTGTCGCACATTTCAAAAACGCCGATCTCGTTGGTGGAGCCGAAACGGTTTTTCGCAGCACGTAGCAGCCGGTAGGACGAATTGGGGTCACCCTCAAAGTACAGAACACAATCCACCATATGCTCCAACACCTTCGGTCCGGCGATATTACCGTCTTTATTGATATGGCCCACAACAAATACAGTGATTCCCTGCTGCTTGCTCAGTTGCATCAGCATCATGGTGCAGTCTTTGACCTGTGAAACACTGCCCGGTGCAGAGTCGTTATCGTCGCTATACAGGGTCTGAATAGAGTCGATGATCAGAATATCGGGCGCAGTCTGCTCCACAGCGGAAAGAACATCACCCAAACGGGTTTCAGAAAGGATCAAAAGTTCCGCAGGTGCAACGCCAAGGCGCTGAGCGCGTAGTTTCAGTTGGCGCTCGCTTTCCTCACCGGAAACATACAGCACCCTGCGCTGCGCGCAAAGTTCATTGCAGATCTGCAGTAAAAGCGTAGATTTACCGATGCCGGGAGCACCGCCCACCAGCACCAGACTCCCTTGCACTGCTCCGCCGCCCAAAACGCGATCCAGTTCCCCCATGCCGGTCAAAAAGCGCAATTCAGTGTCCTCTTCCACCTGCCGAATAGCCACCGGCTGGCGGCTCATTCCCACCGGCGCGGCTTTAGCGCGCACTCCGGAAACAGGCTTTTCAATATGCTCCTGCATGGTATTAAACGCACCGCAACCCGGACAGCGGCCCATCCACTTGGGAGACTCTGTGCCGCATTCCGTGCAGAAAAATACTGTTTTCGTTTTGGCCATAATGAATGCTCCTTTTCTCTGTCTAAAAGCAGTATAACAAACATTTGTGTGGCGGTCAAGCAGAAACAAAATTGCAAAGTGCCGCGCTGATTACGCAGCATATCTTTTGCTGATATTCAGCCGTCTGCAGCGCCGCTTCATCCTCAGGATTCGACAAAAAACCGCACTCCACCAGTACGCCGGGCGCCTTTATATTTTGCATCAGATATATGCCTGCTGAGGACTTTTCTTTTCTGCTGCTACCAATACACAGCGCATGATTGAAACTCTTCTGTAAATGCGAGGCAAAACGGCGGCTTTCTTCGTCTGCAGCGTAAAATACCTGCGCGCCACCGTAACGGGTGTCAGAAAATGAATTTTGGTGCAGGCTTATGAGTATCGCGCCAGCGGTTTCGTTGACGATATGAACCCGCTGCTTAAGATCCGAGACCTTTTTAGCGGCAATGGTCAGACCCTGGGTATATACAGATACATCCGTTGTGCGGATCATACGCGTTTCAAAGCCCATAAAATGCAGAAGGTCATCCAGTCGCAGCGCAATGGCAAGATTGATATTGCTCTCTTTCTTGCCGGACAACGAAACGGCGCCACCATCGATACCGCCATGACCGGCGTCAATGACGATACAGTGACAGCGCTGAACAGGTGCATTCTCACTGATCACCGTCACAGCAGCGCTAGATCCCTGCGCAATTCCAATAAACAGGATCAACACCAATAAATAAAACGGCAAAAAGCCGATAAACTGCTCCTTTTTCATGCTCATCCCTCCGGTAAAGACTATTCGTTCATGGGCTTTGGCATGCGCACAAATCCAAAATGGCTTCATAGAATGACACGGAACGACTGTTCCAAACAAATTGAATGGAGGAATGACATGGATCGCTGTAAAGAAGCCGGTCGCGGCGGTGAAGGCAGACTGCCTGCAAGCGCGCCGCTGGCCAACCCTTATGTACCTTTTCAGTTGGATTCACCGCCAAAATACGAAGCGCGGAAAGCGCTGATCCGCGGTACGCTCTTCCCGGGGCTGGATCTGCCCTTTATGGGTATGGTCAACCAGCAGGAAAAACCGGTAACTCCCAAAACCGAACTGCAGGTCATGGCCTTTGCGATTCAGGAATTGGCGCTGTATCTGGACACCCATCCTGAGGACACGGAGGCACTGGAACTCTACCGCGCATACCAAAAAATGTACCATGACGGAGCAAAAGAATATTCTGAAAAGTATGGACCGCTGACCCATACCCACGCAGTCAACAGCGCCAAATACAACTGGCTGAAAGACCCGTGGCCCTGGGAATATGCCGGAAACAAGGAGGGCTGAGTATGTTTATTTACAACAAAAAACTCCAGTACCCCGTGAAGATCGACAAGCCGAATCCCCGGCTTGCGGCAATCATTATCAGCCAGTACGGCGGCCCGGACGGTGAATTGGGTGCATCGCTTCGGTATCTGTCTCAGCGTTACAGCATGCCCTTTGACGAGCAAAAAGGTCTTCTTACGGACATTGGCGTGGAAGAACTCGGCCACCTGGAAATGATTGGTGCCATCATCCACCAACTGACCAGAAACCTCAGTGACAAGCAGATCGAAGACAGCGCATTCGCACCATATTTTGTTGATCACACTGCCGGTGTGTATCCCACCGCAGCATCCGGCGCTCCCTGGAACGCATTTTCCATGCAGGTCAAGGGTGATCCCATTGCTGACTTGACGGAAGATCTGGCTGCGGAACAGAAAGCTCGGGTAACCTATGACAACATTCTGCGGCTGTCTGATGATCCTGATGTCAACGATGTGATCAAGTTCCTTCGGGAACGGGAAGTCGTTCACTTCCAGCGTTTCGGTGAATCCCTGCAGCAGTTGCGCCAAAAACTCAACCAAAAGAACGTGTATTGCATGAACCCCGCATTCGATATGTAACAAAAAGCCCACCCCAACAGGGGTGGGCAATCATCAATCTTCAATGATATAAGCGTTGACGATCTGCGCGTAATAAGCAGTGTGGACATCCCTGCCGGCGAAATGGTCCTCATTTTCGGTGATCTGAGGGTAATAACGTTTCAGAATGTCCTCAGGAATATTGCGGATCTGCTGCTCCTGAGAATACAAAACCTTGCACTCCAGCGTCAGCGGCAATTCTTTGATGCCGGGTGTAGTGATCACATCTGAATCAACCAGCGTCAGGTTCATATCTGCAATTTTATCAGTATCCCGGCCGGATTTTGTACCGCAATAGCCAATGATGGACTTATCAATTTCACCCATGGGAACATTCACTGTGAACTCCCCTGCCGCATCGATCATGCCCTTTGTGTGACGGGATTCCCGGACAAATGCAATAAATATGGGTTTACCCCACTCGATTCCGACTGTACCCCAGCCGATGGACATGGTATTGACCTTTTCGCCGGACTTCACCGTAAGCAAAATGCCTTTACCCATCTGATGGCAGACCTGCGCCGCATAATCAAATGCTTCAACATTTCTTTTCATAGTTAATCCTCCAAAATTTGATTAAACTAATTATATCATAAGATCCTACTGTTTTCCATACGCAATTATTACGGGATTCAGAAATTTCTGCACAAATTCGCAAATACGTGGTATAATGTGTGTAGAAATTCAAGAAACGGATCGGTGGAAGATGGTTTTATTCGGTATTATTTTTGCGTGTGTCGCGCTGGCGGTGCTGCTTTTGGCGCTTTACACCTTTATGATATGCTTTTATGCCCCCAGGAAGCGCTGTGAAGACCCCTACTCGCTGATCGAAGGCAAGCAGTACGAGGAAGTGAAAGAGCATATCGTCGCCTGCACGGGCATTATGGAGCGCACAGCCTGCCAGCGGGTGGAGATCCGCTCTCATGACGGATTGAAACTCAGCGGCCGATATTATCACACATGTGACGGTGCTCCCCTGCTATTGATGATGCACGGCTACCGCAGCATGGCACTTCGGGATGATGCCGGTGGATTCATGCTGGGTAAAAAACTGGGTTTTAATGTCCTGGCTATCGACCAGCGCGGTCACGGAAAAAGCGAAGGCAGGGTCATCACATTTGGCATCAAGGAGCGTCTTGACTGCCTGCATTGGATCCATTACGCGATCAGCCGTTTAGGCAGCAACACGAAGATTGTCCTGTCAGGCCTGTCCATGGGCGCAGCAACAGTGCTGATGGCATCAGATCTTGATCTGCCTGAAAATGTAGTTGCCATCATGGCAGACTGTCCCTACTCCTCCCCTGCCGGCATTATCAAAAAAGTCTGCCGCGACCGGCATATTCCGGAGCGAATTGCATATCCGTTCATTCGTTTGGGCGCTAAGATCTACGGTGGTTTTGAACTGGAAAGCGACTGCGCTACTGAAAGTGTGAAAAACGCTAAAATCCCCATTATGCTGCTGCACGGAACAGACGACCGTTTCGTCCCCTACCCCATGAGTCAGGAGATCTTTGAAGCCTGCAAAGATAACGCGCGATTGCACTTGTTCGCAAATGCCGGACACGGTCTTTGCTATATGGTCGACCCGGTGCGTTATGAAACGGTAACCGTGGAATTTCTCAGAAGCATACCGCAACTTAAATCGCATTTTGATAATAACGCCTATGCACAAAAAGTGCTGCGAAACGAACTGTAAATTTCCCTTTACAAAAAGTCGCATCCTTGCTAAAATTATGTTAGAACAACAAAGGAGGAAAGCATCATGAAGAGAATCATTACCATCAGCCGCCAATTCGGCAGCGGCGGACGCACTGTAGGCCGGATGGTGGCGGAAAAACTCGGAATTCCGTTCTATGACAGAGAACTGGTGGAGCAAATTGCTTTGGATTCCGGCTTTGCTCCCAGTTTTGTGGAAGAACACGGCGAACATGCGCCGGGTAAGACCCTTTTCTCCTACGCTTTTGCGCCCCAAGGCGTGCCGGGCGTGATGAACGGAATGTCTGCTGCGGATTTCCTTTGGCATATTCAGTGCAGTGCCATTTTGCAGTTGGCAGAGCAAGGTCCCTGCGTCATCGTTGGCAGAAATGCCGACTACATACTCAAAGACCGGGGCGATGTCTTCAACGCGTTCATTTATGCCGACCAGGACTTCCGCGCTGAGCGCATTGTGAAACTCTACGGTGAATCGGAAAAGAGTCCTCAGACACGATTGCAGGAAAAAGACAAGCGCCGCAGCCTGAACTATCAGCACTACACCGGCAGAAACTGGTATGATCCCCAAAATTACGATATCTGTCTGAATACCTCCAGCGTGGGAATTGAAGAAGCAGCGCAGATCATCGTCGATATTGTAAATAAAGAAAAATAATAAAAAGGTGTGCCATAGGCACACCTTTTTTATGCTTTTTTTACGGTTTTGTTCCGCACTTCTTTTAATGTAAGAGGCAGACACAGCAGCGCAGCGATGGTGCAGTAAATAGAGCATTCTCTGAACCAACCAAAGACGCCCGTACTGCCAAGACCGACCAAAAGTATACGGCTGATCAAAATCACACCGAACACAACGGCGCTCCAGTATTTACTGGGCAAATAGCCGGCAACGGTCATAACCAGCACCGCACCGGACATCAGATAAAAGATCACACCTAGAAAAACCTGAATTGGCTCCGGATTCGTAAAACTCCAGATCATCAGCAAGAAGCAAAGCGCACCGCCCAAAACAGCGAACAGACCCGGCGCATTCAATTTGATCACACCCAGTAAAACAAAATACGCAACACAGATCGCCACAGGTAGAATGGCATCGAAGATCCAGCCGCCAAAGGAAAGTTCCAGACAGTTGGTCAGAGCAAACTGGTAAACAAAGCGCAGGAAAAATGCAGCACACATGAATAGCGTACCAATGCGCAGCCATTTGCTTTTCAGATCCAGTTGAAAACGGCAATATTTCTTAAGTTTCACTGCAGTCACCTCACTCAGCGCTGAAAAACTTGCGGTTCTTAATAAAATATTCCACACCGGAATATACCGTCGTAAGCACGATTGCCCAAATGACCACTGTGCCCAGCCATGAATAATCGACAAAGGCGATCCACACAGAAAGACCGATCATGGTGACCAAGGTTTTGACCTTGCCACTAAAACCGGCACCGATGACCGTTCCCTTACCCGATGCAACCATACGAAGTCCAGATACCGCGAACTCTCTTGCCAGTACCACCATCAGCGCCCAGGCAGGAAATTTATTCCACTGGCAAAGAATGGACATGGCAGAGATCACCAGCAATTTGTCCGCCAGCGGATCAAGGAACTTGCCAAGATCGCTGGACTGATTATATTTCCGGGCAATATGACCATCCACAAAATCAGAGATACTGGCAAGAATGAAAACAATGAGTGCGGCAGTCATAAATGCGCCGCTTTTACCCGCACTGAGGATAAACAGCACCATAAAAACCGGCACAAGGGCAACTCTCACCCATGTGATCTTATTGGCTAAAGTCATCACTGCACCTCCAATACATAACCGGAAAGGTCGCCTTCCACCACGGAATCGATCTGCACCGTAACAAAATCACCGTCACTAAGCGGCTCGTCAGAGGCCACCCACACACGGCCGTCGATATCGGGTGAATCGGCATAGGATCTGCCAAAATACAGCCCGGTTTCTTCGTCCAAACCGTCAATGACCGTTTCAAGGCGTTTGCCGACACTCTGCGCTGCGTAATCGTCCATAATTTGAGATTGAATCTGCTCAATGATCTCCGCTCTGCGCAGGGCTGTGGCGCCGTCAACATGCTCCATCTCGGCAGCAGGCGTCCCCTCCTCCGGCGAAAACGCAAACGCGCCAACTCGGGGCAGCCGCTGCTCTTTAAGAAATTCGCAGAGTTCCTCAAATTCCTTCTTGCCCTCACCGGGGAGACCGGTGATAACGCTGGTGCGCAGCACCAATCCGGGAATATTGGTGCGAAGTTTCGCGAAAAGTTCACGCAAAAATGCGCCATCGCCACGGCGATTCATTAGTTTCAGGATCTTGCTGTTACAATGCTGAATGGGGATATCCAAGTATTTGACGATCTTCGGCTCAGACGCCATGACTTCAATGAGTTCGTCATCGATCTCATCGGGGTAAACATAGTGAATGCGGATCCATTTGAATCCGTCAATACGGCAAAGTTCACGAAGAAGTTCCGGAAGAAGCCTTTTGTGCTCCTGAAGATCCGTACCGTATCGGCTGGTGTCCTGGGCGACAACGATCAGTTCCTTCACTCCGGAATCTGCCAGCAAGCGGGCTTCATAAAGAACATCGTCCATGCTTCTGCTGCGAAATTTACCGCGCAGATACGGAATAATGCAGTAAGCACAGCGATTATCGCAGCCTTCCGCGATCTTTATGTAGGCGTAATGCTCGGGTGTGGTTAAAATCCGCCCGGTTTCCTGCTCGGGCGCATCGATAGAGCCAAACTCAGAAACGGTCTGCCCCTCCAAAAGCGCCTCAATGGCGGGTACGATCTGCGTATAAGAGCCGGTACCCAGAATACCGTCAACCTCCGGCATCTGCTCCAGAATCTCCCGCTGATACCGCTGAGAAAGGCAGCCGGTAACCAATATCTTACCCAAATAACCATCGTTTTTTAACGCCGCAGCGCGCAAAATGAAGTCAATCGCCTCACTTTTTGCAGAATCAATGAAACCGCAGGTGTTGATCACCACAACATCGCAGCCAGCAACATCCGGGCAGACCGTATGTCCGGCTTCCTGAACGCGGTACATCATGCGCTCGCAGTCCACTTGATTTTTAGCACAGCCGAGAGAAATAAATCCAATGTTTGCCATTACAATGCGTCCTCCGGATATTCATCCGTATCAAAATCTAAATCGTTTAAGCACCGGCGAATCACGCCATAACTGTGTCCCCGGCGAATCAATGCGTCGATGGCTTTCCTGACCTCATTGCGGTCGGAATCACCGGTGAGTTTTGCGCGCAGGAAGTCTGAGATGCATTCGCTTTGATCGGGATAGTCTGCCAAAGCCGCGTCCCAATACTCCCTGGGGATGCGCTTTTCATAAAGCGCCTGCTTCGCCCGGGAAAGACCGTAACCTTTGCGGATACAGCGCTCAACAATGGCATTAGCAGTCTGCGCATCGTCAAGCAGTTGCATTTGTTCCATCCAATGCACAGCCTCAGCAGCATCAGCCGGCTTTTCGCCTTTTTGCACCAGTCGGTCGTGCAGGTCGCGCTTACTGACACCGGTGGCAGAAACGATACGCACAGCGCGCATTTTGGCGGACATCTTCCCTGCCGCGTCCCGAAGATGCGTCAGTTCTTCATCCGTCAGTTCCATACCGGGATATAAGCCAAAATCCTCCACAGTCTGCCGGTACAGGCGCATGGTCTGCGCGTCATCAAAGCGCACAGTATACTTGCCCGACCGGTCAGGTGCGGAAATTTTCTCAATCCTCATCGTTAAAATCGTCAGCGCTGATGGCAACGGGACGTTCCGCAGCCACAGCAGGCGTACGGGCTGCAGAATTGGCCTTCATAAGTGCCTCGCGCACCTGGGCCTCCACCGCCTCAGCGACCTCGGGATTGGACTGCAGGTAAGTCTTAACGCTGTCTTTGCCCTGGCCGATGCGCTCGTCGCCCATGCTAAACCAACTACCGGACTTCTGTACGATGTCCAGTTCCACAGCCTTATCCACCAGTTCGCCCCATTTGCTGATACCCTGACCGTACATGATGTCAAAGTAAGCCTCGCGGAAAGGAGGTGCGACCTTATTCTTAACGACCTTAACACGGGTCTTGTTGCCGACGACGTTGCCACCCTCTTTGATAGACTCCACGCGGCGCACATCCAGACGCACGGAAGAATAGAACTTCAGCGCATTACCGCCGGTGGTGGTTTCGGGGTTGCCGTACATAACGCCGATCTTCATACGAAGTTGGTTGATAAAGATAACAACGCAATTGGTTTTCGCGATCGTGCCGGCCAGTTTACGCAGTGCCTGGCTCATAAGGCGTGCCTGCAGGCCGACAAAAGTATCACCCATCTCGCCTTCGATCTCCTGCTTGGGCACAAGCGCCGCAACAGAGTCGACAACGATGGCATCAACAGCACCGGAGCGCACCAGCGCATCGGTAATCTCCAAAGCCTGCTCACCGGTATCCGGCTGGGAAACCAGCATATTATCGGTATCCACGCCCAGTGCCGCGGCGTAAACGGGATCCAGCGCATGCTCCGCGTCCACGAAAGCGACTTCGCCGCCCATTTTCTGCGCTTCAGCCAAAATGTGCTGCGCCAGGGTGGTCTTACCGGAGGATTCCGGACCGTAGATCTCAATAATTCTTCCCTTGGGAACGCCGCCGATACCCAGCGCCGCATCCAGCGCCAGACTGCCGGTGGAAATGGCATCCACATTCATTTCAGGACGGTCGCCCAAGCGCATAACGGTGCCCTTACCGAAATTCTTCTCGATCTGGGAAAGGGCGGTCTGCAGAGCCTTCTTCTTGTCGGATGCGGGGGGGGGTGCTTCGTAAGATGTCTTTTTAACTGCCATAATTATGCTTCCTTCCTGCCGTACTGCGCAAGTACGGCTCTTTCTCTGTCGTTATAATCTCTGGTTCGTTCCAGAATGGTGTACCCATTTGCTTGCAGGAGGGCACAAATGTCATCCCCCTGCCCCATGCCGAACTCAAAGCACAGGTATCCGCCCGGTTTCAGTGCGGATGTAAAATTTTCAATGATCGACCGGTAAAACTGCAGCCCGTCATCGCCGCCGTGAAGCGCCAAATGCGGCTCGAAATTGCGCACACTGTCCGGCAATTTCGCCATTTCTTCAGTGGTGATATACGGCGGATTCGAAACGATCATATCGAATTTCCCCAAAAAGGCGGATGGCTTTTTCAGCGCATCCACCTGCATGGCAGAAACCCTGCCGCTGAGATGATTGGCCGCAATATTCTTTTTTGCAACCGCCAGGGCATCCCTGGAAATATCGCCCAAAGTGACCCTGGCATCCTTAACCTTGGAGGCAATGGCAAGACCGATACAACCCGAGCCGGTGCAAAGGTCTAAGATTCGGGGTGACGCATCCAGAAACCGACCCTTTTTAATGGCCAATTCCGGCACCGCGCAGGTATCGTCCCGGGGGATGAGGACATTTTGATCAACAAAAAGTTTCAGCCCGTAAAACTCCCACTGACCGAGAATATACGCCAAAGGTTCACCGGAAACCGCCCTTGCCGTCAATTCCTGCGCTTTAATGCAAATAGGATCATCCACATACATATCACGCTGAGCAAGGAACTGTTCATGAGTCTTACCAGAAGCGCTGCAGACGATGTTCCGCGCGATAAAAGACGCGCTGTCGGCATCCTCGGTTGCAAGGAGCGATCTTCTGCAGTCCGTGTAGAGGTCAAAAAGTTTCTTTACCAACGGTCAGTGCCCTCCTGCGTGGGGATGACCGCTTCCAAAGCGGCGATGCCCACCTCGATCATGGCGTCATCCGGTTCGTTGGTGGTAAAATTCTGCATCCACATACCGGGCGCAGTAAGGACTCTTGTAAAGGCATTGTCATGCCTTCCTGCCCAGCGGTTGATCTCGTAGGTCACGCTGACCACCAGCGGCAGCAACAAAAGTTTAAACACGATCATAATAAGCCGGAAAACAAATGTATCACGCATTTCCTCCAGCACCGGAACAGCCTGCAGCAGCGCGGTGGATGCCACAGAAAAGATCAAAATGGAGATCACCATAACCACCAGCAGAAAACTCGTGCCGCATCGCGGATGCAGACGGGTCTGCACGCGGACATTCTCAACGGTCAGCGGAAGACCGGCCTCATAGCAGCGAATAGTCTTATGCTCTGCGCCATGGTAAGCAAAAACGCGTTTCATTTCCTTCATGCGGGACACCAGCAGCATATACGACATGAAGATAGCAATACGCACCAGACCCTCAATAAGGTTGATTACAAGATTATTTTGAATAATTCCGTAAAAGAAACTACCAACGATCATCGGCAGCAGGAAGAAAAGCAGTATGGACATTCCCAAGCCAAGGAACACGCCAAAACTCATAATAATCTTCTCGAAACGTTCACTACCGATCTTGTTTTCCAGCCATTTTTCAAACCCGGACGGCTCTTCATCCGCCATTTCCGGAGAAATTTCCGCAGACTGCATCAGCGCTTTTACGCCCACAACCTGAGAATCAAAAAAGTTCACACAGCCACGGATAAAGGGCCACTTTTTCGGAGACTTTTCTGCGTGCTGCTTCCGGGGATGAACATCCACCTTGATCCCGTCAGCATGACGGACTGCGATTGCGTCCACCTCCGGACCACGCATCATGATTCCCTCGATCAGCGCTTGTCCGCCGATAGAAGTCTTGAATTTTTCGCAACAGGATTTATCGCTCATAATTTCCTCACTTACTGATTGATCGGCAGACGAATGGTGACCAAAGTACCGCATCCGGGCGCATTTTCCAGCACCAAACTGCCATTGTGCATCTGCACGATCTCGTCGCAAACCGCCAAGCCGATGCCCGTGCCGCGGGCCTTGGTGCTGCCTTTATAGAATCTCTTTTTAACAAGTGGAAGTTCGTCTTCCGGAATGCCGGGTCCAAAGTCACGGACGGTAAGGATCACATACTCTTCGTCGCAGTCAATAGCGGCCTCGATGCGCTTGCCCTCACTGGCATGCTTTGCGGCATTGTTGAGAATGTTCAAAAACACCTGGCGCATGCGCTCAGGGTCGCAGGGGATCTCCGGGATCTCCTTTTCGCTATAGGTGTACTCCACAGTAATACCCTCCTGGGACAGGCGGCTGGAGTACATATAAACTGTGTCCTCAAATTCGGCACAGATATCTGTCAGACTAATGTTAAGGGTCATGCGGCCGTCCTGTAGCCGCGTGAAATCCAAAAGATCCACCACCAGTTCCGTCAGGCGCTTTGCCTCACGCTGGATGATCTTCATGCCCCTTCGTGTCTCGCGGTCCAGATCTTCATAAGCAAGCAGCGTTTCGCTCCAGCCGGTAATTGCGGTCAAAGGTGTTCGTAATTCATGGGAAAGCGACGAAATGAAGTCACGCTGCATGATCTCATTCTGACTGATCTTGGCGGACATATCGTTGATGGTATTGATCAGTTCACCGATCTCATCATCACGGGCGCCTTCCAGTTGAATACCGTAACTGCCGGCCGCAATCCGCTTTGCCTTTTCGGTGATCTCATTGACCGGGTTCAAAATGCTGCGCAGGTAATAACTGCTGCTGATATACACCACCAAAGTAACCACCGCCAGAATGGCCAATGCGGAAAATAGAATTTTTCCGATCTGCAGGTCCACGAGCCGGGTGGAAGTCACATAACGCAAAACGCCAATGACTTCACCGTTGCTGTAGATCATGGGGCTGGAAACTGCCAGAATACGCTCGCCCGTATTGGGATCTTTTCCGACAAAACTGCGAATGCTTTGGGTCTCGATGGCCTCGCGGATATCCTGCGTGGTAGGCGACTTCCCTGCCCACTCGCCGTATGACGAGGCAACCAGCCGTCCACGGGCATCGATAAACTGCAATTCAATCGTATTTTTGGATTCAAAATTATTTGCATAATTGATGCAGGACTGATAGAACTCCTTATAGTTCTGATTGATGTAATCAGAGAAAAATGCCGCAGTGGTGCGGGCGCGGTAGCTCATATCCGACTCCATGCCGGAATAATAGTAAGCGCCGAAAGCAATTGTCGCTACGATCACGCAGATCATGCCCAGCGACAAAACCAGACCGACAGTATTCAAAAGCCAACGTCTTTTCAGACCGCCGATCTTTTTCACGCGTACACCTTCTTTCTAATTATCAATTGCCCCATTTGTAGCCGAAGCCCCACACAGTTGTGATATAGGTAGGAGAAGTGGCATCATCCTCGACTTTAATACGCAGCCGGCGGATGTTTACATCCACGATCTTCAGTTCGCCTTCGTATTCCCTGCCCCACACTGCGCTGAGAATGTCCTCACGGGAAAGAGCCCTGCCGGGATTCTGCATAAAGAGTTTTAAGATCGCATACTCCACCTGGGTCAGGCGGATGCGATTGCCGTTTTTCTCCAGCGTATGGTTACGGGTATTCATAACAAACGGGCCCTGCGTCAGCAATTCGCTGGCAGCCCTGCTGTCACCGCCCAGGCGGCGGAACAGCGCATCAATGCGGGCTGTCAGTTCCGCGGGAGAAAAGGGTTTGGTCACATAATCATCCGCGCCGGTCATCAGACCGGTGACCTTGTCCATCTCCTGGGTTCTTGCGGTCAGCATGATCACGCCGATCTGCTTGCTGGTAGCACGAATGCGGCGGCAAACCTCAAATCCGTCAATATCCGGAAGCATGATATCCAAAATCGCAACACCGATATCCGGGTAACGCTGAAGTTTCTCCAGCGCCTCCTCACCGGTACCGGCCTCAATGACCTGATAGCCGGCGCGCTTCAAATTGATGACCACAAAACTGCGGATATTCTCTTCGTCTTCCAAAATCAAAACTTTTTTCATATTGACACCTCTTATGTTTCACCAGTATTCCAATCCTGCAGGATCAGGTGGAAACTGCCAATCAAACTTTCCCGGGAAATACCATACGACACCGAGATCACATCCAAATTTGCCGCATACACCGTCGTTTCCGTGCGATAAAGCACGAATCGGTTATCCATCACTGCCTGTTCCTCCCGTTTTTGGCCGGTTAGAACGAAGACAGTCATCAGCGTCTGCTTTTCCTGCAGCGCTTCATCATAGACGCTGAACACATAACTGTTACCCTGCTGTTCTACAGAAATACAGTAAGCCAGACTGCGGTCCAACCGGATATACCAGCCGCCAACAAAATTGTGGTAGGTAAACAGTTTGTCTTTTTCCTTGCCGTTGGAATCCATGGCGTACCAGCGGATGAGATATTGATTATCCTGATTCTCATCATCGGCGGGCGATCTGGTGCTGATCAGATTCGGCAGTTCCAAAACGCCGTCCTCATCGATATCGTCGGCGTAAACGTAATAGTTGCGCAGCGTCTGCACACTGGTGCCGGCCTCGTGGGAGAAGGAAATATTGGTAAATACGCCATCTTTTATAGCGTAAACATCCGTAACAATCGCCTTGCCATCCACATCGCTGGCAACATAAACAGCATTCAAGCCGTCATGAAGTTTACTGACCATAATTCGTTTAATGGCATCAGTTGTACCGGACATATTGACCTGGGTGGAACGCTCCATGACGCCGTTTTCCATGCCGTAGAGTTCTGCGATACCATTGTCGCCTGCATTCTCTCCGGGATGCAGCACAAACAGTTCCGTCATTTCGTCACCGTCCAGATCGCAGGTAACAAATTTTGCATAGTTTATGGACATCAGTTGCTCC
The DNA here is from genome assembly GCA_045591725.1 of Faecousia sp. GTDB lineage: Bacteria > Bacillota > Clostridia > Oscillospirales > Oscillospiraceae > Faecousia. The sequence goes on along the minus strand of JAZNTI010000033.1, from coordinate 59,298 downwards.
ATTTCACCGTTGCCCATTGTATAGACCGAAAGATTGCAAAGCACCTGGTCGCTGAGTTGACGCCCGAGGATCATCTCCATTCCCGGACGGTCGTCCATCTGCACATACTCAACCCGGTCAAAGGCAGTGCCGTTGCTTTCAATGGTATCCACCAGCCGGTAGGTTTCTCCGTCACCGGAGAAAATGAAGATCCGCAGCGGCTTTTCCGTGCCGCCTTTGGCAAACAGCACATACTCAGAACTGCCGTCACCGTCTAAATCAACAAGTTGTACCGTCTGCCGGATCTCACCGGAAATGGGTGCATTATACTCAAGTCCTGACATCACTGCGTCGATCTGCTCCTGCAAATTGGCGTAGGCTTCAGAGCGCTTGGGAAGGCAATACATCTGATCCACGGTTCGAATGCTGCAACCGGTCAGAAGCATGACCGCCATAAGCATCAGGATCATAAATATTCTCTTGTGTTTCAAAGCGATCACGCTCCTTTCAAAATCATTTCAGCACCACATTGCTCTGACCAAGCAAATTCTGCAACTCGGTGAGCATTTGAGGCGAAAATTCAGCCTGCGTACCGCGCATTTTTCGGGTATCAGCAAAGAATACTTTCACCGTTCCCGTGCCCGGATAACGGGCAAGAATGCCCCGCACCCCATCGAAATTGGGATCCTGCTCGCTGCGCAGTTGAATGTACAGCGTTCCGGCAGGCTTCTGCACTGCGACCGGCGTTTCCTGCTGCTGTATGCCGTTTTCATAGTCGGAAATCGGTCTGGCACGGTTGATAACGATCTGCGGCTCCTTCTCATCACGGATGGAAAGTCTGCCGCTGATCACCACCGGCGTATTTTCCCGGAGATATCCACCGTACTGACTAAGCACATTAGAGAATGCCAGCATTTCAATGGATGCGGTATCATCCTCAACGGTGACATAGGCCATCATCGAATTGTTACGCGTGGTCTTCATCTTCACATTCTGCACGATACCGGCAACACTGACGATGCTGTCGTCCTGATAAGTGCTTTCCTCACTCATCAGCGCACCAATGGGCACAACATGCGTATTCTTGAGGTACTGGCGGTAATCGTCCATGGGATGGCCGGTGATGTAGATACCGGTGGTCTCCTTTTCCATGGCCATAAGATCCGCCTTCTTCAGTTCAGGCAGTTTAGGGATCTCGATCTGAGCCGCAGCGTCATCATCGTCCAGCATGCCGAAGAGGCCCATTTGTCCATCAAGATTCTTCTTCCGGGAATCGGCAACACTGTCCATCATGCTGTCGTAAACCGCCAACAGTTCGCTGCGATGATAGCCAAAGCAATCCATGGCGCCGCATTTAATGAAGTTTTCAACAGCACGCTTATTGAGTTCACCTTCGCCCATGCGCTGCAGGAAATCTTCCAAACTGCGGAACGGACCACCCTCTTCACGGCGTGCGACCATCTGGCGGATCAAACCGTGACCAACATTTTTCACAGCGCCCAAACCGAAACGGATCGCTTCGCCATCCACAGTAAAGTGGTCATCGGAATGGTTGATATCCGGTGCAAGAACGGGTATTCCCATATCCTTACACTCAGCGATATAACCGGAGATCTTGGCAGCAGAATCCAGCACAGAAGTCATCAGCGCCGCCATATACTCCTTAGGATAGTGGCATTTCAGGTACGCCGTCTGATAAGAAACCACCGCGTAGCACACGGCATGGGCTTTATTAAAGGCGTAGTTTGCAAACTCAACGATCTCGTCATAAATAGACTGCGCGGCACTCTCGGAAACACCGTGGGCAATAGCACCGGCAATATTCTGCTGCGGATCACCGTAGACGAAGACCTTGCGGTTTTCCTCAATGATCTGCATCTTCTTTTTGGAGATGGCGCGGCGAATGTTATCCGCCTGCCCCATAGTATATCCGCCCAGGCTGCGGAAGATCTCAATAACCTGCTCCTGGTAAACAATGCAGCCGTAAGTAACTTTCAGAATCGGCTCCAAAAGAGGCGTTTTGTAGGTGATCTTTCTGGGGTCAAATTTATTTGCGATAAACCTGGGAATGGAATCCATGGGACCCGGGCGATAAAGCGCCACAATAGCCGTCATATCTTCGATAGAGGTCGGCTTCATGTTAACGCACACACCGGTGATACCGGTGGACTCCAACTGGAACACACCCTGGGTCTTGCCCTCAGCCAGCATGGCAAAAGTCTCAGGGTCATCATCGGGAACTTTGTTGATATCAAAGTCCGGCTGGTACTTGCGTATCTGATTCTCCGCGTCACGAATGACGGTCAGGTTGCGAAGACCCAAAAAATCCATTTTCAAAAGTCCCAGTTCCTCGATGGTGGTCATGGTATACTGGGTGACCACCGTATCATCGTTGCGCGACAGCGGAACATAGGTATAAACCGGATCGGCGGTGATCACAACGCCGGCGGCATGCGTCGATGTATTTCTGGGCATGCCCTCAAGGCTGCGTGCTGTGTCGATCAACTGGCGGACACGCTCGTCTTCGTCGTACATGGATTTTAGTTGCGGAGAGATCTCCAGCGCTCTGTCCAATGTAATATGCAGTTCATTGGGAACAGCCTTCGCAACCACATCGGCTTCTGCGTAACTGAAATTCAGCGCTCTTGCCACATCGCGAATAGCGCCTCGGGCGGCCATAGTACCGAAAGTAGCGATCTGCGCAACATGATCCTTGCCGTACTTTTCCATGACATAGTCAATGACCTCACCCCGGCGCGCCATACAAAAGTCTGTATCAAAGTCGGGCATGCTGACACGCTCAGGATTCAAAAAGCGCTCGAAAATCAGCGCGTATTTCATGGGATCAACTTGCGTAATGTGCATACAATACGCAACAATGGAAGCCGCACCCGAGCCACGGCCCGGTCCGACGGGAATGCCCACCTCTTTGGCGTGACGGATAAAGTCCCACACGATCAGATAGTAATTGACATAGCCCATACGGCTGATGACATCGATCTCATACTCCAGCCGCTGGATATACTCCTCCGGAGGGTCGTTATAGCGCTCCTCGAAGCCTTCATAGCAAAGTTTGCGGAAATACTGCTCGTTGGTATAGCCCTCGGGAACGGGAAATGACGGCAGATGATACTCATGGAATGTAAACTCCAGATTGCACATATCCGCGATCTTTTGGGTGTTTTCAAAGGCTTCATCGCAATTGGGGAAAATTTCACGAAGTTCTTCCTCGCTCTTGAGGTAGAACTCATCCGTCTTAAACTCCAGTTTACGGTTGGGATCATCCAAAGTTGTGCCGGTCTGGATGCACAAAAGAACATCCTGCATAGTGGCATCTTCTTTGCGCAAATAGTGGGCATCGTTGGTAACGACAAGCGGCAAACCTGTTTCGCGGGCAAGACGCTGAATGCCCTGATTCACGGCACGCTGTTCCTCAATGCCGTGATCCTGCATCTCAAGATAATAGTGATCCTTGCCGAAAATCCGCGACATCTCCAGTGCATGGGCCTTGGCAGATTCGTAATCATCTTCCATCAAGCGTTTGCTGACACCGCCGGCAAGGCAAGCAGACAGCGCCACAAGGCCCTCGTGATGCTGCTCCAGCAACTGCATATCCACACGCGGTTTACCGTAGAAACCGCGGGTAAAAGCCTCAGAGACCATGTAGCAGAGGTTTTCGTAACCGGTGCGGTTCTCACAAAGCAGCACCAAATGGTAAGGTTTATTGTCAATGCCGAAGACGCGGTCTTCCATACTGCGTCGGGCAACGTAGACTTCACAGCCGATAATGGGTTTAATACCGGCAGCCTTGGCGGCCTTATAAAAATCGATACAACCGTACATAACGCCGTGATCGGTCAGAGCAATGGCATTCTGACCCAGTTCCCTGACCCGGTCCATCATGCCCTTGATGCGGCAGGCGCCATCGAGAAGGCTGTATTCACTATGGACATGCAGATGTACAAAACTCACAGTACAGCCTCCTTCGACATGGTTAATAATTTTTGCAGTCGGTGATTCATTGCCGGCTTGGAGATCGGCGGATCCATCAATGCGGCCAATTCCGTCAGCGATGCTTCGGGGTTATCAAGGCGCGCCTGCGCCGCCTGCTGCAACTTACCGGGCAGAGATTTCAGCACTCCGCGATCACGCAATAAGCGAATGGCTGCCAATTGCTCCTGGGCGGCCTCCACCACCTTGGAAGTATTGGCATCGTCGCAGTTGCAGCGCCGGTTGACTTTGTTGTTGAGTTCCTTCTCCAGCCGCGCTTCCATAACGCCCATGGCGGCAATATGTGCGCCAAGGTACGTCAGAAAATCGCTAACCTGCTCGCTGTGCTTTAAGTACAGGACATAAGCGCCGCCGCGGCGGGTATTCTTGGGGTAAAAACCGAGAATCTCCTCCATGAGCATGTAGGTCTCCCCTGCCACGCTCATATGGGTCGTGGAGATCTCGATATGGTAGCCCTTGGCGGGATCCGTAACGCTGCCGCCAGCCAGAAATGCGCCGCGCAGGAAGGATGCTTTACAGCATTCATCTTCCACAGCGGGCATATTCACATGAAGCGCCAGGGTCTCGCGGGTGTCAAAACCGTATGCGTTCATGATGGTTTGGATTTTATCTGCGGAAGTGATGGAAAAAACCATTTTACCGGTGCCATCCATATCCGGCAGTTGATCAAAGGTGACAGAAAATGCCTTCTTGAACAATTTGGGCAAATTCTGCGCAAATTCCCGGCTCTCAGTAATGATACGGATGCCGTCGAAACCGAAACTGTTGCAGTAAAGCAAAATACCGAAACACTCCGCTAAAGCGCAGCAGCGCTCGTGGGGAAAATTGCGGCAGATCTCCTGCTTTGCTGCGGCGGAAAATGACAGCGCCATATCCTTACCTCCTTCCGTTTATTTACCAGATGCGGACCTCCGGCTCCAGGCGGATGCCCGACTTTTCAAATACAATGTCTGATACCTGCTGCAAAAGATCTTTAACATCCTCCGCAGTAGCGCCTCCCAAATTCACGGCAAAACCCGCATGCTTGGTGGAAATGGCAGCACCGCCCACCTGAAAGCCTTTCAGGCCGGACTGATCGATCAGTGCCGCAGCATAACCGCCCACCGGACGCTTAAATGCAGAGCCTGCAGATGGCAGATCCAACGGCTGAGATGCCGAGCGCTTTGCCATGAGTTCTTTCATGGTTGCTTTTATCTGCTCCGGTTCGCCTTTTTTAAGACTAAAGACCGCGCTGATGACAATCTCGCCACTGTCTTCCAGCGCGCTGTGGCGGTAGGAAAAGGCCATCTCTTCATTGGAAACCCTGCGTGCATTGCCCTGCCGGTCCATTACCTCGACATATTCCAGCACCTGGCAGATCTCGCCACCGTAAGCACCGGCGTTCATGTATACACCGCCGCCGACGCTGCCGGGTATGCCATGGGCAAATTCAAGCCCTGATAAACCGTTATTGGCGGCAAAGACCGCCGCACGGGTCATACTCACACCGGCGGCGCACTGAATGCGATCGCCGCTCAAAAGGGTCATGCCATCCAGGTTTCGAAGGCAAACGGTCACGCCCTCCAGACCGGCATCCGGCGCCAGCACATTGGTGCCTGCTCCGAGAATACGCAATTTACAGTCCAACAAAGCGGACAGTTTTAAAACCTCTGCCAGATCTTCCTTGGTTTCAGGGTATGCCATAACCTCCGCAGGGCCGCCAATCCGGAAGGATGTGTGCTCTGCAAAAGGATCATCATATTGTACTTTACAGCGCAAATTTGCATCAGAAAAACGGCGCTGCAAGGAAGTCAATTCAGTCATAAACGCCTCCGGGTATATGATATCTTTTATACTATAACACACCAAAAACCAATATGCAAATAAAACCGGAGAAAAATTGTTCCAAAAGCAAAAAAATCAGCCGCAAATGCGGCTGATTTTATAAAATATACAATTCTTACTTCTCCACGATCTCCAAAATCTCCATGGGGCAAACCTTGGCGCAGATGCCGCATGCGATGCACTTGGAAACGGGATTCTCCGGCTTATGTACCATTACCTTCATGGGGCATTCTTCCACGCACTTGCCGCAGCCTACACAAAGTTTCTTGTTGATCATGTAAACACCGGTCTTGGGATTTTGCGTGATGGCACCGTGCTCACAAACACGCATGCACTTGCCGCACTGGATACAGACATTGGGCTTTGCGCCGGTACCCTTTGCATTGATGCGGATAGTGGCGTAATCAGGGTGGAATTCCTTATAGAATGCTTCGGAGCAAGCGCGGACGCACTCCAGACATGCCATACATTCGGCATTCTTGTTGACAACCAGTTTTTTCATGGAAAAATCTCCTTAATTTATCATTTCTCGCATATTATAGCCCACTCGTTTAAAAAAAGCAAGTGAATTAAAACAGAACTGAAAAAATTACCTGTCTAAAACTCCGGCAATGTGAAATACTAGCCATGCAAACCATTGCCAGGAGGAATTAAAATGAAAAAAATCGCATTGATCATTCTGTGCTTCGCGTTGATCAGTTGTCTATTTGCAGGTTGCAGAAACACCAGTGGCGACATCAGCAGCAGCACCAGCAGTTCCACAAGCAGTTCCAGCAGCACCAGCAGTTCCAGAAATTCCAGCAGCAGTTCCAGCAGTTCTTCTTCCAGCAACAGCAACGATGGCGGCGCAGTCGGCGATATCATCGATGACATGACCGGTGAAGACGACATGAACAGAAATCGCCCCCAGCGCAATATGCCCGGAATGATGAACTGATCAGGCTCAGGCTTAGGCCTGGCCTACATACTGCGCCCAATCCAGCAAAACCTGATCGCGGTCAACGATGCAGGGAATGCCGATGCGGCCCTCTTCCCTAACCTGGCGGAATACTTCCAAAGTATCGCGCAGTTTGAGAAATTCCTTCAGCGCCGGCAGATCATTGGAAAAATCATGAAATTCAAAAGCCACCTGATGCGCACGAAGATCATTAATGCAATCGACGCAATCAGGGCACAGCATACTGCCGTAGATCTTCAGCATAAGTCACCTCACAGAATTGTCACATAGCGCAAAACGTTTTTCTTATGCCGTTCTACGCACTGCAAGGCTGCCGCAATATAGTCTTCGCCCTCGGTTTCTTTCCATGCGCCGGTGACACTTGCGCCAACGCAAACGGCAGCGCCATGACCGAATCTATCGAATGCAAGGCTGGCGTTCTTGGCATTGCCGCTGGGAAGGTCCATTCCGTCCACCAGCAGGAAAAGACGGTTGTGCTTTGTTCTGAGTTGACGCAAACTTTCTGCGGAAGTTGCACTCGCAACAGCGCCAAGTCCGCTGTAGCCGCATTTACCGATACAACCCTCACCAAGACGCACCACGGTTTCTGCGGTGGCTGTCCAAACATGACGGGTGCCGGTAAGAAGATCCTGCAACTCCGCGGCGGAACGGTTGGCAGAGCGCACGGTAACGAAGACGGATTTGCCGTCTTTAATGGCAGGAATAAAAGGCTTGATACCCTCACTGCCGATAAAAGGACTGATCACAAGACCGTCGCAACTCGAAAATGCGGTATTCGCCGCTTCCTCCGCAATGGTTGGCCTGGTGATCTGCGGTCCGTCCAGCAGCACATACAGATCCTGCTCCCGGGCAAAATCCAGAAGTTTCTGCAAAGTTTGCATGCCCTCCACACCCTGAAGCGCGAAAATGCCAAGATCAAAACGCACCGCAGCCACATTTCCCTTAAGTGCTGCCAGAAGTTCCATGGCATAGGCCTCTTTACCGGCGCAATCGCGTTCAAATTTCGGCGGAAGCAGATCATCAGTGACGAGCATATCCGCAATGATCGGATTTTTCATTCTGCGGATTTTATCCTGCAAAATATCCAAAGACATAAAAATCCCTCCTTTTTTCATATTATAGCATATCTTACTGTCAAATAACAACACACAATTGTGAAAAACCTTTCCACTTTACTCAGGCGGTTGACTGGATATACTATTAACGAAGGGAGGGATGGTCATGAAAGTGTCCGGTTGGGTCATCAGCATGGGAATCGGTGCGGCGGTAGGTGCAGTTGCGGCGATGATGCTGCCCACACAGAGCACCGCGCGAAAACTGGTGAACAAAGCCGCCGATAAAGTGGAAGTCGCAGCAAATGATTTAAGCAATATGGTCTGCCAAAAAATCGACAGAATGTAAGGAATGGGAGACATTGGGCGGTCACGGATATGGAAGTTATCTATGTAGAGACCGTCGTCCCCGCCGATCCTGCCAAATCAATCCCACTTTAGGGGTGATTCGCGAATCGCCCGCCAATTCAACAAACAACAGCAGCACCATACAAAAAGTGCTGCGGTTAACTGTTTGAGAAATTGGAATTTGGCGGCGAGTCGCCGCTGACAATGCGTGGTTGGTGCAGTGCGTTTCGGTACTGCCCTGACCCCCTCGGTATCGTTCCTGCGGAAGCAGTTAGACAAATTGGAATTTATCGTTCTAACAAAAATTGCACAAGGTTTCTTTCGTGATGATACTTAATCGAGGCTTTTTTATCCTTCTCCAGAATAACATCATTCAAGTTAATTTGGTTTAATGATGCGATTGCAAAAGCATAATGAATAACATCGACCAATTCATTGGCTAATTGTGACTTCAAATCTTCGCTATTAGATGCTTTTCGACCGTCCCTCTTATTTAGAACTTCTGCGACTTCGCCTACCTCTTCGACCAATTTCATAAATAAACTGGTATCAATACCGTGATTCTTATAGTGGTCATATAAGTAATCTTCATAATCGGTAATACTAACTTTCATCGTCATTCCTCCATCAAGTCTGTATTTCTGCACTGGCGCGGGAGCGCCCAAGGCTCCCTTGTGTAAAGGGAGCTGTCAAAAATCTTTTGATTTTTGACTGAGGGATTGTTACCGCAGTACGATTTCGCCGCAACCCATCAATAGAATAAGTGCCTACCGCACAATCCCTCCGTCACGGCTTCACCGTGCCACCTCCCTTTACACAAGGGAGGCTTTGGTGCGTGCGTAACTGTTAGACAAATTCAAGTTTATCTAACTGAATTATACTTCCGCAATTATGAAAGTCAACCCTACGATGAACCCCCGACAGATACATTCTCTGTCGGGGGTTGTCATTTGATCATGTTCGCGGGCGATTCGTGAATCGTCCCTACGATAACATCCTTGGTTGGGGCTGCCCTTGCCCCATTTATTCTGCAACAATGTGGGTTTTTCCCTCTTTAACAGCAATGGTAATGGTGCTGATGGGTTTTTCAAAGGAATTAATAATTGCCTCGGAAATTGGATCTTCCAGATCCCGCTGAATCGTACGACGCAGATTTCTTGCGCCATAGGTCACAGAGTAAGCCTTATCAACCAGATACTTGATCAGTTCTTCATCCCAAGTGACGGTCAAACCGCGTTCAGAAAGATTATCGCGCAATTCATCAAGCATGATCTTCGCAATATCCACAAAGTTTTCTTCCGTCAGTTGGTTGAAAGTAATAATCTCGTCCACGCGGTTGATAAATTCCGGACGCAGGAATCCGCGCAGCGCCTTCATGGTCTTTTCGCGGATCTGGTCATTGGCAGTTCTGCCAAAGCCCATGCTGGAAACACCGCCCTCACTGCCGGCATTGGAGGTCATGACGATGATGGTGTTTTCAAAATTCACCACTCTTCCCTGAGCATCGGTGATACGTCCGTCGTCAAGCACCTGCAGCAGGATGTTGAGAACATCCGGGTGCGCCTTCTCGATCTCGTCGAACAGCACCACGCTGTAAGGCTTGCGACGGATTTTCTCGGTCAGTTGTCCGGCTTCGTCATAGCCGACATATCCGGGAGGCGATCCAATGAGTTTTGAGACCGTATGCTTTTCCATATACTCAGACATATCCAGTCTGATCAGGCTGTCGACGCTGTCAAAAAGATCATCGGCAAGACGCTTGACCAGTTCCGTTTTGCCAACACCTGTAGGACCGACAAAAATAAACGATGCCGGGCGCTTCTTGGCAGAGATGCCTACTCTGTGGCGACGGATCGCACGGGTAACTGCATCCACCGCCTCGTCCTGACCTACAATATGCTTTTTCAAGCGGTCCTTCAGTCCGCCCAACTGCTCATATTCCTGCGCCTTGATCTTGGAAGCCGGGATCTTTGTCCATAGTTCGATAATGCGGGCGAGATTTTCAATGGTCACCGCAGGAGGCGGCAACTGTTCCAGCGCCTCAATACGCTCAGCAATACGGCAAAGCCGGCTGCGGATATGGGCAAGACGTTCATAATGCTCATTTTCCGTATCCTCAGTGAGCATCTGCAGTTCCAGTTCGTAATCATCGCGCTCCTTGCGAAGTTGCGCCAATTCAGAGATCTCCTTACAACGCAGATTCACATCAGAGCAGGCTTCGTCCAGCAGGTCAATAGCCTTATCCGGCAGAAAGCGGTCCGTAATATACCGCTCAGCCAGAACGACACACTGCCGAGCGATCTCCGGAGAAATGCTCACACCGTGGAACTCGGCATAACTGTGAGCGATACCCTGCATGATCTGACAAGCCTCCTCAATGGAAGGCTCGGCAACGGTGACCGGTTGGAAACGGCGCTCCAGGGCGGCATCTTTTTCGATATGCTTGCGGTATTCGTTAAAGGTCGTGGCGCCGATCACCTGGATCTCGCCACGGCTCAGAGCAGGCTTCAGGATGTTTGCAGCATTCATAGAGCCCTCGGCATCGCCTGCGCCCACCAAATTGTGGACTTCATCAATGACGAGAATGATATTGCCGCACTCCTTAACTTCGCTGATCAGGCTCTTCATACGGCTCTCAAACTGGCCGCGGAACTGCGTTCCGGCAACAAGTGCCGTAAGGTCCAGCAAAAACACTTCCTTATCCCGAAGTTTATAGGGGACTTCGCCGGCAACGATACGCTGGGCAAGACCCTCGGCGATGGCAGTTTTACCGACGCCGGGCTCACCGATCAGACAGGGGTTATTCTTCTGCCGGCGGTTGAGGATCTGGATCACGCGCTCGGTCTCAATATCGCGGCCAATGACCTTGTCGAGTTTGCCCTCTCTTGCGCGGCCGGTCAGGTGCAGACAGTAAGCGTCCAGGAATTTGCGTTTTTTGCTCTTCCCCTTCCCCTTTTCATTGTCTTTTTCGCGATGAGAATCTTCGCTTTTAGGTGCAGAATTGTTGGGGGTTTGCGGCAAATTCCCGCCAAACAGTTGATTCAGCATAGGAAATGTTGCAGTTCTGCTTTCCGCTTCGTCGTCATCTTCCGTGTCGCTGCCCTCGATCTGTGCGAACATGCTGCTCATCTCGTCAGACAGATTATCAAGATCGTCCTCGGAAAAGCCCATCTGCTTCACTGCCTGATCAATCTGAGGAATTCCCAGACTGCGGGCGCATTTCAGACAATAGCCTTCGTTCATAGTTACGCCGTTTTCGATCTTTGTAATAAAAACGACGGCGATATTCTTCTTACATTTAGTGCAAAGTTTCGGTTGCAAGGTATTCACTCCAATCCATGGGGAAATTGCTTATGCAATGATTTTAGCACCGCATAAGCGCAAATATGAGAATAAACTGTGAAGTTTTCATCAAGGGGTACATTCAAATTTTTCCACACCGTCATCATACCACAAATGGGTCATGTAAAGACCGCCGGGCGGTACAGTAGGTCCGGCCGCGGTGCGGTTTCCGGAATCAAGGATCGCGCCGATCTCCTCCGGCTCGATCTTTCCCTCCGCGGCATAAACGACTGTTCCTGCCATGGCGCGGGCCATGTTGTATAGGAAGCCATCCGCGCAGACGCGCAATTCAATAATATCGCCCTTGCGCTCCACATCATAGTAATAGACAGTACGCACCGTGGATTTTACGTCAGTTCCCACGCTGCGCACAGCGGCAAAATCATGGGTGCCAACAAACTGCGCCGCTGCCCGCTGCATGATCTTTTCGTCCAGATGTTTGGGATAAAACCACGCTCTGTTCACATAAAAAGGATCCTTCAGCCGGGAATTGTAAATGAGGTAAGTATATTCCTTACGGGCGCAGGAGCCAATGGCATTGAAATTTTCGTGCACTTCAAACGCCTTGGTGACCACGATGTCCTGGGGCAAATGCGTGTTCAGCGCATAAGGCAGACGCTCCACCGGAATGGTAGATTCCGTGCGGAAATTAGCCACATAGCATTTGGCGTGGACACCGGCATCGGTTCGGCCGCAGCCGGTGACATGAACGCTGTGGCCTACCACCATGGCGATGCCCTTTTCAAGGGTCTCCTGCACAGTGGAAAGATTTTTCTGGCATTGCCAACCGTGGTAAGCCGTACCCAAATAAGTCAAAAACAGCGCAATATTTCGCATTTTCGTCACCTCACAGGCCGAAATGGCGGAGCACGCAAATGAAGACAATGACAGCAATTCCCAAGCCAAAAGCCATAAGATCCATGCGTTTATAGCGCAGCAGTTTCATCTTGGTGCGTCCCTCGCCGCCATGATAGCACCGGCATTCCATAGCGGTTGCAAGTTCATCGGCACGGCGAAAAGCACTAACAAACAGCGGCACAAGAATGGGTATCAGCGCGCGGACGCGATCCATGAGTTTTCCGGTTTCAAAATCAGCACCTCTTGCCTTCTGCGCGGACATGATCTTGTCCGTTTCCTCAATCAGGGTGGGGATAAAGCGCAGAGCGATGCACATCATCATGGAGATCTCATGCACCGGTACTTTGATCTTCTTCAGCGGGCCCATGAGGGACTCCAGCGCGTCGGTAAGCGCAATGGGAGATGTGGTATAAGTCAGCAAAAATGTACCGCAGATGAGCATCAGGATCCGTGCAAGCATAAAGATTGCGCGGGTCACACCGCCGGTGGTGACAGTAATGCCCCAAAAGGCCACCAGCACATCACCTTCGGGGGTAAAGAACAGGTTTAGAATCGCAGTAAATGCCAGGATCAGCGCCAACGGTTTCATGCCCCGGACGAATGCCTTCGGTGCGATACCGGAAATGGCAATGCAGGTAATGAGCACTACCAGCATCAAGGCGTAGGAGACCCAGTTGACCGCCAAAAACAGCGCAACGATATACGCCACCAGCAGCAGCGTCTTTGTACGCGGATCCAGCCGGTGAATGGGAGAATTGCCCGGGAAATACTGACCCAATGTAATATCTTTAAGCATGGCCGTTCCCCCCTTTCAGATTCTGAAGGGCGGCGACAGCCTGCTCCATGGTATAAACTGTGGGAACATCCAGGCCCATTTGGCGCAGACGCATGAAGACATCGGTAAGTGCCGGAATATCCAAACCCATCTGCGTCAATTCCTCCGCACAGGCAAAGATGTTGCCGGGGGTATCATCCATGGCAAGATGCGCGCCATTCATAACCAAAAGCCGGTCAGTCAGCCGGGCGACATCATTCATGGAATGGCTGACCATCATCACGGAGGCGTTTTTCGCCTTGCGATAGTCTTCAATATTTTTGAGGATCTCTTCCCTGCCCTTGGGATCAAGCCCGGCAGTGGGCTCATCCAAAATCAGCAGTTCCGGCTCCATGGCGATAACGCCGGCGATGGCCACACGGCGCTTCTGTCCTCCGGAAAGATCAAAGGGAGAAACTTCCAGTTGCTCCTCGGTAAGGCCCACAAAGCCTGCGGCTTCCCGGACACGACGGTCGATCTCCTCTGCATTCAAACCCATATTCTTAGGGCCAAAAGCGATATCTTTATAAACAGTTTCCTCAAAAAGTTGATATCCCGGGTACTGGAACACCAGACCCACGCGAAAGCGCGCCTGACGGGTCAATTTTTTATCTGACCAAATATCCACGCCATCCAGCAAGACCGCGCCGGAGGTGGGTTTCAGCAAGCCGTTGAGATGCTGCATCAGGGTGGATTTGCCCGATCCGGTGTGGCCGATCACGCCCACAAACTCACCGCGCTCGATGCTGAAACTCACGCTGTCCAGAGCCTTGTGCTCAAACGGCGTGCCTACGCTGTATATATGTGTCAGATCCTTTACTTCGAGTAACGGTGCCAACGGTTTTTCCTCCTAATTACTTGCTGAAAGCATTATATAGCACCCGGGCGCAGGATTCATTATCCAACGCGTTCAGGGGAAGATCGCAGCCAAGTGCGTTCAGTTCATTGCAAAGTTCGATGGTATCCGGCGCAGCAAGACCGATGCTGTGCAGCATCTGCACCTGGCAGAACACCTCATTCGGTGCACCGTCAGCGGCAATATTGCCCTCGTGGAGCACGATCACACGCTGTGCCTGGGCCGCTTCGTCCATGTGGTGGGTAATAAGCACAACAGTAATGCCCTTTTCCCTGTTCAGCCGACCAATGGTCTGCATTACTTCACTGCGACCACGTGGATCAAGCATGGCCGTAGGCTCGTCCAGCACGATACACTTGGGCTCCATAGCAATGATGCCTGCAATGGCAATGCGCTGCTTCTGACCGCCGGAGAGCAAATGCGGTGCATGTTCCTTGTATTCGTACATGCCCACCTGTCTGAGTGCGTCATCCACGCGCTTGCGGATCATCGGACTGGCAACGCCCAAATTCTCAGGACCGAATGCCACATCCTCCTCCACAACATTGGCAACGATCTGGTTGTCCGGATTCTGAAAAACCATGCCCACCGTCTTGCGGATGGAAATGCGTTGCTCCTCGTCCGTTGTATCCATGCCGAAGACATAGGCTTTGCCGCCGGTGGGCAGCAAAATAGCATTGAAATGCTTTGCAAGGCTGGATTTTCCGCATCCATTTGCGCCCAGGATCGCAACAAATGAACCTTGTTCAATTTCTAAATTTAAATCATTAAAAATGGCGACGCCGGGCGTGTTGTCCACGCCCGGATAAGAAAAAGCCAAATTTTTAACAGAGATTGCTTCCATTAACTTCTACCTTTCAAGGTGTCCATCTTCCGGTAGCGCCGCAGGGCAGCATGATACCGGTATTTTTTACAGGCAGACCCAGTTCCCCCACCTGTGTATGTCCGCCGCGGACAGCGCCAAAGACAACATCCGAGGCATATCCCACCGCAGAGGGTGCCAAGCCGGTGGTATAGGAATTGATAATAACAAACAGCGGATCTTCTGTAAGCAGTTTCGCCGTTTCCAGCAGGAACGGATAGAAACTGGTCTCCATTTTCCAAATTTCGCCGCTGGGGCCGCGGCCGTAACTGGGCGGATCCATAATAATGCCGTCATAGCGGCGTCCGCGGCGGATCTCGCGCTGAATAAACTTGCCGCAGTCATCCACGATCCAGTGTATGGGTTTATCAGCAAGACCGCTGGCAGCGGCATTCTCCTTTGCCCATGCCACCATACCCTTAGATGCATCCACATGGTAAACCTCTGCCCCACCGGCTGCAGCAGCCAATGTAGCGCCACCGGAATAAGCAAACAGATTCAGCACACGAACCGGGCGGCCTGCATTGGCGCACTTCTGGCGAATAAAATCCCAGTTCGCCGCTTGCTCCGGAAAGACGCCGGTATGCTTAAAATTCATGGGTTTTACATTAAAAGTAAGGTAATCCTTATAACGGATCTGCCAGCGCTCCGGCAAATTATGGTCAGACCAGTGTCCGCCGCCGGTGCTTGAGCGCAGGTAACGGGCATCGAACTTGCGCCACTGCGGGAGTTGCTTGGGCGTATTCCAGATCACCTGAGGATCCGGACGCACCAGGATATACTTTCCCCAGCGCTCCAACCGCTCGCCGTCAGAGGCATCCAGGACTTCATAGTCCTTCCATTCATCAGAGATCCAAATCATTCGCTCTGGTCCTCACTGTTCTGTGGATTATTGGGTGTATCCTGCGTATTCTGATCCTCGGGATCGGTAATGTCATCCGGTCCTGCGCCCGAATCGCCTTCCGGAACATTCGCATCGCCGTCGGGATTCTGATCGGGATCCTGCGGTTCATCAGGCGTAGGCTCCTTATAATCGGGATGATCCTTCAGATACTTATCCCAATCCTTCTTTGTATGCTCGTTACACACAAGGTAAGGCGCATCTACCTTTTTGTTCTGCTTGCCGTCAATGCCCTTGTATTCATTCAACGGCTCCCCGTCTTTATCCACAAGGAAGATATAATTATTGGCCTTATGGGCAGCCCACAAACCGTTCTTGGATGCCAAAGCAAGATCTTCCACCTGTGCCTTGGTCTTCTTGACCAGAGAGCGCTCCACAATGGTAGCCTTACCAACAGATGCCAACTTATGGCAGTATTCGTTGGCAACCGCGTTGCATTCCATGCAGAACTCCACCATCACATGGCAGTCGCATTCATCGGTGGGTGCGTCTTCCTCGTACACATAAACATAATCAATACGGGAGGTATTGGAATTATAATAACGGGCATCGACACGGCAGGCATCCGTTGCCAGTTTGCCGCAGTCCAGACACACGGCCACCTCGACCATGCCCTCGGTGCTGTAAAGAGGCTGATTGGGCAGACCTGCATTGATGGGATTCATGACCTTACGCCAGAGTTGTGCGGAGGGGTTGCCGCCGTAGACCAGATTCACCACTTCGGGAATATCATAACCGCACCAAACTGCTGCGGTGTAGTAAGGCGTGAAGCCACAGAACCAACGGTCCTTGGCGCTGGCGGTAGTACCGGTCTTACCGGCTGCAGCCATGTTATCGAGAATGGCTTCCGTACCGGTACCGGCCATAACGGCTCTGTAAAGGCAGTAATTCATATAGTTGACGGCTTTGTTGCTAAGGATCTTTTCAGAGTCCTGCTCATTGTTATAGACCAACACGCCATCGCTGTTATAGACCTTGGTAAAAGTTCTGGCCTCGCGATAGACACCGTTATTGGTAAAGGTGGCATAAGCGGCAGCCATTTCCCGCAGTTTCACGCCAAAGGTAGGTGCGCCCAGCGCCAAGGGAGAATATCCCTCGTCGGAGAAGACCACATTATTGCTGTTAACATAGTGCTTGACCAGAGTGGAAATGCGGAATTTCTCCGTAGCAAAATTGAAACTGTAGCGCTGACCCAGCATATCCAGGGTATTAACAGCCACGGCGTTAACAGAAGAACGCACAGCGCTTAAAATTGTGCGGCTGTAAGAGTAGTCACGTCCGTCGTTATAAGGATAGGGTCTGTTATCTGCATAGTAAAGAGGCAGGTCGTCAACAACCGTTGCGGGGTTTATAACACCCAACTCAAAACCGGGGGCATAAACGGTCAAGGGCTTAAAAGAAGATCCGGGCTGCAGGTTTGCGTCGGTAGCGCGGTTAAAAGCATCGTGAACGGTCTTTTCACCCACGCCGCCGGCCATTGCGATAATGTCACCGGTGGCATTGTTGATGACCACCATGCCGGACTGCAATTGCTGCAAACTGTAGTCCGCGGGGATCTGGGTCAGATCCTGGTAGATCTTATCCACCTGATTCTGCACTTCCATATCAAGGGTGGAATAAATATGATAGCCGGAACGGCTGATGATTGCCTTGTAAAGTTTCTTAGTTTCGTCATTCCACTCGACGCCATTCTTCTCCGCCAGTGCCATGGCAAGATCTTCAAGAACGGTATCGACAAAGTAAGAATAAACTTCCTGAGAAGAATCTTCACCGATGGTGGTAATAGCGCCGCAAACGGGGCAGTAATAACGCCCGTCCTCCCGCTTTTCGAAGGTGCTCACCTTGCCGTGATACAGGCACTCTTCATTTTCACAGTCGGCAACGCGGTCACCCTCGTCAATTCCCTTTTTCAGCACCAGTTCCTGATTCAGAGATTCCTGATACTCTTCCTCCGTCAGGTATCCCTCATTGCGCATCATCCAAAGAACATTGGTGCGGCGCTCCTTATTCTGTTCCATACCGGTCTTGCCGAATTTATCGAGGGTTTCACGGTAAGGGTTATACAGTGACGGGTTATTGGTAATGCTGATGAGCGCTGCGCATTCAGTAGCGGTAAGATGCTCCAGTTCCTTGCCGAAATAGGTGGCAGCAGCGGTCTTGACACCGGTGCAGCCCTGACCGAGATAGATGATGTTCATATAGTACTCAAGAATCACGGTCTTATCGTAACGTTTCTCCAATTCCGTTGCACGGAAAATCTCCAAAACCTTACGCTGAACAGTGACATCATCGGCACCAAAGTAGTTCTTGACCAACTGCTGGGTAATGGAAGAACCGCCGAACTCACCTCTTGCACCAACGAACATGTTGATGCATGCCTTTGCAGTGGTGATCCAGTCAACGCCCTGATGCTCAAAGAAGCGCTTGTCCTCAATGGCAACGGCAGCCTTGATCAGATTGTCCGGAATGTCTTCATAATCCACCCACTCGGACTTGACATCGCCGTGGAGTTTCTGCAGCACCTGAATATTGCCGGCAGAGTCGATATAATAGACATAAGAAGTCTGATTGAGCAGCATGGAATCCAGATCGGCATCCACATTGTTGAGAATGTCCGACTCCAGATAATCGCCGAGAATGCCGGCAAAGACCAAAAGGCAAACGCCTGCGATCACCGTTACGATGCCCAGCGCTGCCAGCGCGATCTTCAAAACAGAGTAGACCGCAAGCCAGATATTACGCGCTGTTGCAAGCAAAGGACCCGGTTTCCAGGACTGTCTGTGCACGCGACGCGTCTGTTCATTATTTTCATTCGCCATGATATACCTCCAAAACTGCAGCCGAAAACGGCTCGTTTCATAACGCAAAACAACGATGCCGGCATAATAGCAATATGACCAGCCATATAATTATAGCATACCCAATTGCAAAACGAAAGTACTAAATTAATAAAATAATTAAAGTTTTAAGATTTATTAAAAAAGTTCGTACCGAAAAACCGTTGCGTGCGGGTCTTTTGTATGTTAAAATAGATGTGTAACACAATAAGGAGGGCCATAATGCTTCAATATACCATTACGAAAGTTTCCGGCAGTTTTGACTGGGATCAGATCCCTTCCCTGCCCATCGCCAACCGCCTTTGGACTCCGGAATGCGGCATCAGCGCCGAGGCCCGGCTTTGCTGGGACGAAAATGCCATCCATGTCCGCATGCGCGCTGTGGAAAATAATATTCGCGCTACCCATACCGCACCGCTTTCCCAGGTCTGCGAAGACAGTTGTTTGGAATTTTTCTTTTCCCCGGTCGAAGGCGACAAGCGCTATATTAATATTGAATTCAACCCCAACTGCTGCATCTGCCTTGGCTTCGGTTACGGCCGGCAGGACCGCATGCGTCTGACCCCCAAGGGAAATCCCTTCAACCCCGTGGCGGAGCGCACGGAAGATGGCTGGCAGATCACCTACAGTGTTCCTTTCAGTTTTATCAAAGTGCTCTTCCCTGCATTCGCCCCGGAAACTGGCAAGACCATGTCCGCAAACCTCTATAAATGCGGCGACCTGACCGTTCAGCCCCACTATTTTGCATGGAATCATATTCCTTTGGAGAATCCCGATTTCCACTGCAGCCAATATTTCGGCCAATTGATTTTTGGCTGAATTAGTCAGTAATAACGACGCCTGCAACCCGGCATACTACTGTCAAAAGGAGGTCGTGGCATGCGCCGATTATTGAGTGCTCTTTTCTGCATTGGTTTTCTTTTAGGTATCTACCGCGGGCGCATCGCCCTATGGTGGGGTGCGGAAAGCACACCGTCATACGTCCTGCCTGTTCCGGTCTTTATTCTCTCTCAGGAAGACCGTGACGCCTTATCGCAGGGTATCCGCTTTGACTCCATGGAGGAACTTAAGCGGTTGCTGGACGAATACCTTAAGAAATAATTTCCCAATGCTCCGCACCCGATTGTGACAAATTGGCACTCAGGAAAATTGCTATAATAAATACAGCGGAGGAAACATAAATGGAAGATCTTTACGGTTCTGATTTCATGACCATCGTGGACGAGGACGGCACTGAATACGAATTGGAGGTACTCTCCAGCGTGGAGTTTAACGGCTGTACGTATCTGGCCGTGATCCCCGCAGACGACGAAAGCGACCCCGGTGATTACGAGGTCAGCATCCTTAAATCCGTGGATGAGGACGGCGAGAGCATTCTGTGCGCCATCGAAGACGAAGCAGAACACGAAGCCGTATATAATCTGATCATGGATCAGATTTACAGCGAAGACGAAGAATAAGCCACATCTCCTGCGTGGTGCGTGAGGTGTTCTTTTGGACCCACATTTATTTATACGGGATGCCCACTTCCGTTCCTTTTTGCAGACCTCCCGCCCCGGCTCGACCGAAGGCGGACGTTGGGAGCAGTTCCGGCCCGGAGAGGCAACCCACCTGCCATGTGGTGCAGGTCATAAATGAATGCCCACGGCCAACGCGGGATATATGGACATGGGGAGTTCGCTCCCCATGTTTTTGCTTTTTAGAAACACAAAAAATGTGAACATTTTACTTTTTCTGTCATTATTAAAAAATAATCCTTGCAACGCGGAAGGTTTTGGGTTATAATACCCAAGACTATGCACAGAGTTTTCAACCGTGCAATGAACCAACAGCACTATGAGAGGAAATGATTACATGAGCGCATCCAGCAAGAAAAAACTCCGCAAGGAGCAAAACACTGCTGCTTTGACCGCAAAACAGCAGCAGGAACTTAAAGAAGCAAAGAAACTCAAAACCTATACCCTGACCTTCGTCGTGGTTATGGCTTTGGTGGTTGCAATCGTGCTCGGTGTTACTGTTCGCAGCCCCATCGTCGGCGCGATCAACAGAGGCACTTTGGCCATTACCGTTGGCGAGCATGAAATGAACACCGTGGAAATGACCTATTTCTACATGGACACCATCAATGCTTACTACCAGCAGGTCTACAGCGACAACTACGCTACCTGGGGCAACTACTGGGTATGGATGCTGGGCTTCAATACCGATACTGCCCTTGACAAGCAGGTCAGAGACTCCGCTACCGGCCAGACCTGGGCTGACTACTTCCTGGAAGAAGCCATCACCAGCGCCAAGTCTATCTACTCCCTGTTTGACGATTCCAAGGTCAAGGACCATCACATGACCGAAGACGAGACCAAGGCCCTGAACGATAACATCAAGGAACTGACCACCATGGCCAACTACTATGGCTACTCCGATGTGGAAAGTTTCCTGCGCACCTACTACTGCGACGGCGCTACCCTGGAGTCCTACTCCACCTACAAGGCCATCGTTGCTCAGGCAAACTCCTACGCCAAGGCTTTCAGCGACGCGCTGGAGTACACGGACGAAGAGATCCGCGCATTCGAAAAGGGCAAGTTCAACAACTACTCCTGCTTCACCTATGCATTCTACAAGGTCAGTTACGAGGACTACCTGCCCGAGCGTGAAAAGGGCGAAGACGGCAAGGTCCATTACACCGATGAGGAAATCGCAAAGGCCAAGCAGCAGGCTAAAGTTGACGCCGAACTGCTGCTGAGCAAGGCTCCCAAGACCGAAAAGGACTTCAACCTGGCGATCCGCGATCTGCCCGTCAACAAGGGTAACGAAAAGGCAGCCTGCACCTTGAACGAAGATGTCTTCTACGAGGGCATTAATACCTCCATTGCTGACAGCGGTCTGCAGAAATGGATCGGCAATGCCAACACCAAGGAACTGGACATGAAGTCCTTCAATATCTACAGTTACACCAATACCGATGAGGAAAAAGGTACCTACGATCAGGACATCACCGGTTACTATGTCGTCCTGCTGCTGGACCGTGAAGACAACTTGATGAACATGGTGAACATGAACTACTGCTACATCAAGTATCCGGTCGCAGGCTACGAATCCAACGGCAATCCCAAGTACAATGACAGCGACAAAAAGCAAGCCAAGGAAAAGGCTGACAAGTTGCTGAAGGAATGGTCCGAGGGTAAAGCCACCAAGGAAACCTTCATCGAGATGATCAAAAAGAACACCCAAGAGAAAGACGGCGATCCCGAGGGCTTCCTGGAGGACATCTACCCCGGTGCTACCCAGGATGCTATCGACGAATGGCTGTTCTCCGCTGACCGCAAGGAAGGCGACACCGTTGTTATCGAGGGCGAATCCGGCTGCTACATCATCTACTACACGGAAAAGCAGGAAGTTACTTTCCGTGACTACATGATCAAGCAGGATCTGATCAGCGAGGACGCCAAGGAATGGCTGGAGGATCTGATCGACAAGATCCCCGCAGTCAAGGCCAACTTGTCCGGTATCGAGACCGATCTGGTTCTGGATTACTGGTATTAATCCAATATGAAAGCGGCTGGGCATTACGCCCGGCCGCTTTTGCATATATTAAGGCCTCTTGCGGAAAATTACTGCAAGAGGTGTTTATATGAAACTCAAAAAACCGTGGGGTATTACAATTGCAGGTGCAGCCGCAGGATTCATTAACGGACTGTTCGGCGCAGGTGGCGGCATGATACTGGTGCCCCTTTTAGGCTGGCTTACTGAGGCGCAAGAGGACCAGGTCTTCCCTGCTTCCGTGTCCATCATTATGCCCATCTGCCTTGTTTCTCTGACAATTCGCTCCCTTCAGGCACCCCTGCCCATCGGCAAGGCACTCCCCTATCTCATCGGCGGCATCATCGGCGGATTGATTTCCGGGCGGCTAGACCGAAAGATCCCAACAAAATGGCTGCACCGTATTTTAGGGGCAATGATCATCTGGGGAGGTGTACGGTATTTATGCTGAATTCCTTTCCGTTTGCCGTGGTAATTGGCGCACTCATGGGCATTCTCGCAGGACTGGGCATCGGTGGCGGCACCGTGCTGGTCCTATGGCTGACGCTCCTGCTAAACGAAGACGCCGGCATCGCTGCCGGCATCAATCTGATGTTCTTCATCGCTGCAGCCGGTGCGGTAAGTTTTTACCGCTGGCGCAAAGGTACACTGCATTTCAAAGCCGTCCTGCCGGCGATCATCGCAGGATGTATCACCGCCGCTGTGGCATCAGTGCTGCGTGGCTGGATCAACGAGGAACTGACACGCAAAGGTTTCGGTATCCTGCTGCTCTTCACGGGTGTAAAAGAACTGCTTTACCGGCCCAAAAAAGCCAGATAGCCTTCCAATATCAGCGATGCTGCCACCGCGTCCACGGTATTCTTACGCTTTTGACCGTGATAATTATTGCGTGAAAGGATATTGTGGGCCTCAACAGTAGTCCGTCGCTCATCCCACATGGTCACATTGATGCCGCTGGCCTCGTGGAGTTTATCCGCAAATGCCCGGCACAATTCGGCTCTGGGGCCCTCTGTGCCGTCCATATTCCTTGGAAGGCCCACAACGATCAGATTCACCGACTGTTCCCGGGCCATGCGTACGATGTCTGCGATGGCCTTTTCAGTATTATGGCTGTTCACAACAGCGGTTGATCCGACGATGGTGCAAAGCAGATCGGAGATCGCCACACCGGTGCGGGCATCACCATAGTCAATTCCCATGATCCTGTTCATAAGTATTCCTCGTTCTTTCTTCAGATGGGAATATTATACAGCATCCAATGCCAAAAGGAAAGTACAATTTCAGTTCATCAGCCAAACTGCCCCATTAAGCACCGCCGCAAAGGTCAGCCAAACAAGATACGGGATCTGCAGCCATGCTGCCAGCGGATCGACCTTTCTAAACTGCGCGATCATAAGCGCCACCAGCACCCACAATAAAATCAGCCACAAAAATGCGAAACCGAATGCCTGCGCGTTAAAAAAGATCAGCGGCCAGAAGAAATTCACGATCAATTGCGCCACAAATAGATTAAGTCCCCGGTTTCGTTCCCTGCTGGCGGTTGCAAGGGTGATCCTGGCAGCGCTGATACCCATCAGCGCGTAGAGGATCGTCCAAACCACCGGAAAGACCCATGCCGGCGGCGAAAAAGCAGGCTTGGCGATCACCGCGTTATACAGTTCTGTCCCGCCGGCGCTGAGCATGCCTGCGATCACTCCAACCGCCTCACAAATAACGATCCACAGTGCGTAGACCTTCCATTTATCGTTTTTCATTTTGATCACCTCAAAATACATTATGAGACTGTGGACAAAATATGCATTTTCAGCGGAAAAACACAAAAAACCTATGAAAAATCAATAAATAATTGTTGACTTCCGTGTGCGCGTGTGGTAGAATGTCTCTACCTGTGAAAAAAAGGGCTTTCTTGTTGCGCCCATTTTTTCAGCTTCGGGCGGCTGTTGTAGTGGCCGCTACTAAATCTTTTTCATAGCCGAAGTGATACAGGGAGGCAATTAATTAAGGAGGTGCCGTAATGCGCGTTAAAGTCACTTTGAGATGCTCCGAGTGCAAGCAAAGAAACTACAACACCATGAAGAACAAGAAAAATGACCCCGATCGTCTCGAAATGAAGAAGTATTGCAGATTCTGCAAGAAACACACCATCCACAACGAGACGAAGTAAGGAGGCCCCAATCATGGCAGAAGTCAAAAAGGAAAACTGGTTCGTAAGAACCTGGGGCAGCATCGTGCGCTACTTCCGTGAGCTCAAGAGCGAACTGAAGAAAGTCGTCTGGTCTACTCCCCAGCAAGTGCTGAAGAATGCTCTGATCGTTGTCGTCTGCGTTCTTGTCGTAGGCGTATTCGTTTGGCTGTTCGACTTTGTCGCAGGTACTGTGATCAACGGTCTGATCGGTCTGTTCCATTAAGGAGCATTACTATGGCAGAAGCAAGATGGTATGTAGTGCATACCTACTCGGGCTATGAGAACACTGTAAAGGCTACCATCGAGAAAACCATCGAAAGCCGCGGTCTGCAGGATCAGATCCTGGCGATCTCCATTCCTATGGAGACTGTCACGGAGATCACTGATTCCGGCGTCAGCAAGACTTATGACCGCAAGGTCTACCCCGGCTATGTGCTGGTTAAAATGGTTTACAGTGACAATACATGGCACGTGATCCGCAACATTCGCGGTGTTACCGGCTTCGTCGGTACATCCAGCAACGACCCCACTCCCCTGACGGAAGACGAAGTCTACGCCATGGGTGTCGAGAAGAAAGAGATCATCGTCAACTACAATGTGGGCGATACAGTCAAGATTCTCGACGGTCCGCTCACTTCCTTTACCGGCGTGGTGGACGAAATTGAGGTCGACAGCAACTCGGTCACCGTCATCGTTTCGATGTTCGGCCGAGAGACCCCCGTCCAGTTCGAACTGGATCAGGTGGAGGTCATTTCCCAGTAACGCATCTAACCGGATTTCCGGTCGGAACGTGGGAGGGGCGCAAGGCCCCGCAAGAAATGCGCTCAGCGCATATTACCACATTATAATTTGGAGGTGCTTATAATGGCACAGAAAGTAACTGGCATCATTAAACTGCAAATCAATGCCGCTAAGGCAACCGCTTCTCCCCCTGTTGGTCCCGCTCTGGGTCAGCACGGCGTGAACATCGCCGCATTTATTAAGGAATTCAACGCCCGTACCCAGTCCATGGAGGGCTACAAGATTCCCGTCGTCATCACTGTTTACGCAGACCGCAGCTTCACCTTCATCACGAAGACTCCCCCCACCCCCCTGCTGGTCCTGAAGGCCGCAGGTCTGGAGAGTGGCTCCGGCGTTCCCAACAAGACCAAGGTCGGCTCTATCACTGCCGCACAGGTCGCTGAGATCGCCAAGACCAAGCTGCCCGATCTGAACGTTAACTCCCAGGAAGCCGCCGAGAGCCAGGTTCGTGGCACTTGCCGCTCCATGGGCATCACTGTTGTCGACTAATATTTGCTGACCGGGGTTTTACCGCCTCGGAAATGTGGGAGGATTTTTCCGCATCACCACTATAAGGAGGATAATTACATTGTTTAGAGGTAAAAAGTACAAGGAGAGCGCGAAACTGATCGATCGCTCCGTTCAATATGATCCCAATGAGGCACTGGACCTGGTGGTCAAGAGTGCTTCCGCCAAGTTCGACGAGACCGTTGAACTGCACATCAAACTGGGTGTTGACTCCCGTCATGCTGACCAGCAGGTCCGTGGCGCAGTCGTTCTGCCCAACGGCACCGGCAAGGTTCGCCGCGTGCTGGTCTTCGCCAAGGACGCCAAGCTGGACGAGGCTCTGGCAGCCGGTGCTGATTACGCCGGTGGCATGGAACTGGTTGAGAAGATCACCAAGGAAAACTGGTTTGATTTCGACGTGGTCGTCGCTACCCCCGACATGATGGGTATCGTTGGCCGTCTGGGTAAGGTCCTGGGCCCCAAGGGTCTGATGCCCTCTCCCAAGGCCGGCACTGTGACCCCCAACGTCACCTCTGCTGTTCAGGAAATCAAGGCTGGTAAGGTCGAGTACCGTCTGGACAAGACCAACATCATCCACTGCCCCATCGGCAAGGTTTCCTTCGGCGCAGAGAAACTGCAGGAGAACATGGACACCCTGATCGGTGCTGTTGTCAAGGCTAAGCCCGCAGCAGCCAAGGGTCAGTATATCCGTTCCTGCACCGTGGTTTCCACCATGGGCCCCGGCGTCAAGGTCAACACCGCCAAGTATATCTAATAGATATAAAACGCTCCCACGGCCGGCTGGCTGTGGAAGTTTTTTGTTTAAATTATCAAATACTGTTGTGGATCTCCCATGCAGTTTTGACATCTGCATCGCTGATCAAGCCTTGCTGATATGCTATTTTTAGATCAATAAACTCACCGTTTCTGTGAAGGTACATCGTGGCGCTTGCGTTGCTTCTGAAAACAACATCCCCTAACTTTAGTGCCCACATAATTTGCAGAACACCCTGAATATAGATCACATCATAGCCGTTGTATGTACCGTAATAATATGATTCATCATTTTCAGCAATTCGAACCTTGCTTGTCGACGGAATAAGAACCCATCCATCGGGCATTTGTGGTTGCATGGATTTGATAAGTTCCATACGCTTTTGTTCAGTTAATTCCGTCGCATACAATGGCTGCTCAGGCTCAGGCTCCGGTGCAAGACCGATCACCAGTCCAACAGCAACGGCAACCACCAGCACCGCCGTAGCGATAATGATAATACGTTTAGTTAGAAATTTCATTTATTACACCTCTCTTACTGGTAAGTTCCGCAGATCGAACATCTAGATCTGATCATGATTTGCCCATTCGGCATGGGGAAACTCACATTTTGCCATTCATGCCGGTTACTTTCCCTCATAGCGCTCGCCAAAGCCTTGTTCTCTATATACATCCCTTGCAGAAATATAGCGCGCTACCCGGTCATAATGCGCCTGCGCTACCTTCCTTAAATTTCTATCGCTGATCAGGCCATTGCGATAGGCATCCTCCAAGAAAATAAACTTACCGTCTCGGTGAAGATATATAACACAAGATGAACTCTCATAAAAATACTCATCACCTAACCGCATAGATAAACCACTAAGTTGTCCTTTTACGGCGACAGCATCATATCCGTTATATGTACCATAGTAGAAATACCCACCGCCGCTAGCGATCATATTGCCTGTACCCGGATTCAATTGAAGCCTGCCATTTTCTCTGGCTTCCAACGAATCGATCAACTCCATGCGTTTCTTTTCCGTCAATTCAGTTGTGTTCCACGGCTCGATGATCAGAAGCGGAACAGCGATCGCAAGCACTAGCAATACCGAAACGGCTATGATGATGTTGCGTTTAGATAACAATTTCATTTATTACACCTCTCTTACTGGTAAGTTCCGCAGATCGAACATCTAGATCTGATCATGATTTGTCCATTGGGCATGGGGAAACTCACATTTTGCCATTCATGCCGGTTACTTTCCCTCATAGCGCTCGCCAAAGCCTAGTTCTCTATACTCACTATAGAGGGCAACTCTGTCATAATGAATTTGTGCCGCCTTTCTCAAACTTTCAGCACTTATCAACCCCTGGTCATACGCCTCTTCTAACGGAATAAACTTTCCATTCAAATGGAGATAAAGTTTCCCGGAACTCTTACATAAAAATAGTTCATCGCCAATACGCCTATAAAAACTCATTCCAACCATGCCGTATGAAAAGAACACATCATAGCCGTTATAAGTCCCGTAGTAATACATAGGGTAATTCTCAGTAATTAACCTGCCAGTACCAGGTTCCAAAACTGGAGGAACCTCTTTGGCAAGGTCCCCGTTTTGCAAAAAGTAAATCAATTTTGCGCGCTTAAATTCTGTCAGTTCAGAGGCAAACGGTGGATCAAGAATGAGATATGTAACCACCAACGCAGAAATCAGCAACACAGAAACGGCTATAATTATATTTCGTTTTGTGAGAAATTTCATTTTTTCCACCCCTCTTACTGATATCTTCCGCAGATGGAGCACTGCGATTTGATCATGATCTGACCATTGGGCATGGGGAAACTCACATTTTGCCACTCGTGATAACCATACTTAATAACGCCACAATTGCAAGTGTACTTATGTTGCGTTGAATTATAAGTCGAAATCGTATATGAATGATTATGCAGAGCCTTATAAGCATTTAGTCTACCGCCCCATAGGCAATAATCAGCATAAACATTTTCTGCTCCATCATACACAATGTCGACACCAAGACGAATTCTCTCGATAATCTGCTCAAACGTAAGCGTTGGATATTTTGCCATAATTAGTGCAGCAACACCAGTTACATAAGGTGCGGCAAATGAAGTTCCAGTAACATAATGATAGCCCACCTCGTGATGAATCGTGCCATCAAGAAGAACTGTTCCACTTGCTCCGCATTGAGTGCCACATCTATCCGATCGACAACATGACAATACTAATTTACCGGGTGCAAAAAGATCGACTGTAGTTGCACCATAATTAGAACCAGAAAAACTAGCACCCGGATTGCTCCAAATTTGATCATTAACTGTTGAAGCGCCGACAACTATCACATTATCAAGTGAATTAGCACTTGCGGGATAAGAAGCATATTGATTGAGATCCTGATTTTCGTTTCCAGCACTGCAAATAAACAACCCGTTATAATTATCTATTATCGACAGCAATGCTGGATCATAATGAGAATCAAAATACGAACTATTAATCGAATATCCGCCGCTAAAATTAATAATCGGAATCTCCAAAGATGCTACATAATTAATTGCATCTCCAACATCCGAAGCATATCCAATTTCATCAGCACCAAATACATTTATTGAAACCAAATCAATATCGCAACAAGTTTCATCTGTAATATCATCGTATTTATTAAATGTTGCAATAATGCCCGCAACCATCGTACCATGGCTTCCGCCTGAATCGTCTGTAACATTATCAACTATATTAAAATTGCCGTCAAGAAACTCATATCCGCGATCAACAATAACGTCTTCAAATACAGGATGGCTGGAATCAATACCGGTATCGAGAACGGCGACTTTAACATTATTCGAACTTGAAATTTCCCACGCTTCCGGCAGACTGATCATCTCAATAGCCCAATTTGCGGTGGTATTAAATAATACATTAGTCGGAGCAGTTGAGCAAAGTGTCATTTCATAATCCGGGCCGGCATATTTAACATCCGGGTGCTTTTCCAAGATCTTGATTACATCCAGCACATTTTGCTTACCAGCAGTTTCAAGTTCCAGGCAAAGAACTTGATTGAATGTTTCAAGATCTACATCGTAGAAATCATCAAAAATCACTGTATCAGATCTTTTCTGATATTTCGCAGGAATGCCTTCACCACGAAGTTTTGCATTTGCCAATTCTGTAGTTACAGAAGTGAGATTCGAAACACTTTTACAGCCAATTCCCTTAAAATCGCTGACGCTAAAAGTTTTCTGCGAAAGGCTGGCCGCATTATTCAAAACAACCATCACCCGGTTATCAGCAAATTTATCTTCCAGGGTCGCATAGCAAGGAACTTTCTCCTCTGTTTTCGCTGAAGACTCCAGCGACAGATCCGTTGCAGAGGCAGTTGTCACCAGTCCCGGCGACATACTTGATATAACCAACGCGAACACTAACGCAATAAAAGCAAATTTTTTAATACTCATGATCAATTCCTCCATAAGTTCCTCAAATTATGTGAATTTACGGTCGTGAGTTATTATAAATCTATCTTTATTCCTGAAAATATTACATAGTGCCTAACCTCCCCTTTCTGTTCTCTACTTCTATTTTATAGATATATTTACCTGCTTGCAATATGGCATTATAAATAAATTAAGCCGTAGCATTTTAGACATATA
This sequence comes from Faecousia sp., assembly GCA_045591725.1. GTDB lineage: Bacteria > Bacillota > Clostridia > Oscillospirales > Oscillospiraceae > Faecousia. The sequence goes on along the minus strand of JAZNTI010000033.1, from coordinate 29,224 downwards.
AACTAAATCGGCAAAGGGGTAAAAAATTCCGCAAATAACGCTTGACTTTTCCTTACTTATATTGTATAGTATTGAAGTTGCCAAAGACAGCAGGTGGCTTAGGCCGTAAGTCCTGCCGAGGTGCGTCTAACATTTTGATTGTTTGCGTGTCTTTCTGTCTTCTGGCAGGAAGACACTTTTATTTTTCGGAGGTGAAAAATATATGCCCAACGCAAAGGTTCTTGAGAGCAAGAAGGCCGTTGTGGAAGCCTTGACCGGTAAGATCCAGGAGTCCACTTCCGTAGTTTTCGTTGACTACAAGGGTATCACTGTTGCTCAGGATGCCGAACTGCGTAAGCAGTTCCGTGAAGCAGGTGTTGAGTATACCGTCGTTAAGAACACTCTGACCAATTTCGCAACCAAAAATGCCGGTTACGATTTCTCCGAGGTCCTGAACGGTACCACCGCCATGGCTTCCACCACCGGCGATCCCATCGCCCCTGCCCGCATCGTTTGCGAATTCGCCAAGAAGAACAAGCTGAAGACCCTGGGTATCAAGGGCGGCATCGTTGAAGGCAGCGTCCTGTCCGGTGCAGACCTGTCCGGTTTCGGCGAACTGCCCAGCAAGAATGCTCTGGTCGCATCCGTTCTGGGTACTTTCCTGGCACCTATCTCCAGCCTTGCTTTCGTCCTGGATCAGATCCGGATTCAGAAAGAAGGCGGCGCTCCTGTTGCAGAAGCAGAAGCCTAATCGCGTAAACCTAACACACATCTTAACTTAAACAAATTTTAGGAGGAACATTATCATGGCTAGTGAAAAGATCACTGCTCTCGTTGAGGAAGTTAAGGGCCTGACCGTTCTGGAACTGTCCGAACTGGACCACACCCTGGAAGAAGTTTTCGGCGTTTCCGCCGCTGCTGCTGCTGTTGCTGCTCCCGCTGCCGGCGGCGCTGCTGCTGAAGTTGAAGAGAAGACCGAGTTCGACGTCATCCTGAAGTCTGCCGGCGCTTCCAAACTGAATGTTATCAAGGTCGTCCGTGCTGCTACCGGCCTGGGCCTGAAGGAAGCTAAGGACATCGTTGACAACGCTCCCAAGACCCTGAAGGAAGCAATCTCCAAGGAAGACGCTGAGAAGCTGGTCGCTGAGCTGAAGGAAGCTGGCGCTGAGGCTGAGCTGAAGTAATTTACACTCTCCGAAACATAGACAGCCGCCAGTTCATGGCGGCTGTTTTGCTCAATCAAGGAGGTCCCTATGGAAGAAATTATGAAATGGCTGGAAACCCTCGTTCCCGAAGGTTTCAGCATGACCAACTACTTTATGGCCATCGGCCTTGTTGTTGGCGCATTGGTAGTGCTGTCTGTCATTGGTCGGGTGCTGTTCGGCAAGAAAAGCACCTTGAACCAAAGCATCAGCGGCGCCATCGGTATTCTGTTCATCTACGCGCTGACCATCGTTGCCCACAGTATGGGTCTTAAAATGCACGACCTGCTGGCTCCCCTGCCCTTCGTTACCATTAGCGGCGATCAATTGGGGATCTTCAATTTCGCCGCCGCGGACTACACCGCTATTTGCGGCGAAGTGCTGAATATGATCATTTTAGCATTTCTCGTGAATCTGATCAGCACCCCCATGCCCCAGGGCAAGAATCTGTTTACATGGCTGTTTTTCCGGGCTGTAAGCGTTGCAGGCGCAACGATCCTTTACGCTGTCGCCACCAATCTGATAACCGCATTTGTGCCCGAGGGTCTGCTGACCTACGCGCCCGTTGTTCTGTTGGCGATCCTGCTGCTGATGTTGGCGACCGGCGCGCTGAAGATCATTGTGGGCGCGCTGATGGCAACGGTCAATCCGCTAATCGCATTTCTGTACACATTCTTCTTTGCCAATATCATCGGCAAGCAGATCACCAAGGCAATCCTCACCACCGGTATCATTGCAGCATTGGTGTACGGTCTGAATTACTGCGGCATTGTGTCTGTTTTCATTGGCGCGGCGGCTCTGGCTGCATACATTCCGCTGCTGCTCATACTGCTGGCATTATGGTTTATTGTTGGAAAACTGCTGTAATTACAAAAGCCACCGACAAAAGTCGGTGGCTTTTAATTTATGCATTTTCAACCGCTTTCACGGCATCGCTGAGAATCTCCGTATCAACGCTCTCCATCAGACCATTATCATAAGCCTCTGCGACCTTGGGATCGATGGGCAGTCGCGCCAAAATAGGCAAGCCCAACTCCCCTGCCACATTTTCGAGATTGCTCTTGCCGAAGACCTCGATCTTCTTGCCGCAATCGGGGCAGCGCAGGTAACTGTAGTTCTCGACGAACCCGAGGACGGGAATATGCATCATATTTGCCATCTTCACAGCCTTGGAAACGATCATGCTCACCAAATCCTGGGGGCTGGTAACGATGACGATGCCGTCAACCGGCAGGCTCTGGAACACAGTCAGCGGTACGTCACCGGTTCCGGGAGGCATATCCACGAAAAGATAATCCACATCTTCCCAAATGACGTCTGTCCAGAACTGCTTGACCGCACCGGCAATGACCGGGCCCCGCCAAACTACCGGGTCTGCAGGATTATCCAGCAGCAAATTAATGGACATCACCTCGATGCCGCCGCGGCTGAGGGCGGGATAAAGGCCATCTTCATTGGCGCCCTGACACTCGGTAACGCCGAATGCGGTGGGTGCGGAAGGACCGGTAATATCCGCGTCCAGCACGCCAACGCGCTTACCCTTGCGTGCCATGGCCACTGCCAGCATGGAAGTAACGGTGGACTTGCCCACGCCGCCTTTACCGGAAACAACAGCGATGACCTTCTTAACGCTGGCCTTGGGATTTAAAGTAGCGAGCAGACTCTCTGCCTTGCGCTCACCACAATCAGAGCCGCAGGCAGCGCAGTTGCCATTACAAGAACTCATTGAAATTCGCTCCTTTGTTTGATCTTTGGATATTATAGATTTCTGCTTTGGGATTGTCAAGCCTTCAAAATGACAATGATCACTTCCGGCGGATTATTGAAACGCAGTGGAAACAGGCTGTTTCCGATACCGCGACTGACAATCATAGAGGTGTCCTCGGAAGAATATAGGCCGGAATCATATTTGGGGAAAAAACCTTGTCCCGGCGCATACAGACCACCGATGATCGGCAATCTAAATTGCCCGCCATGGGCATGACCGGACAAAACAAGATCATAATCGCCGGAAACATAGTCCGCAAACGCTTCAGGATGATGGCTCAACAGTACCTTATAGCCATCAAATCGGGAAATGTTTCCAACATCTGCCGTATCACCCCAGAAATGACCAACAATGCTGATCGAATCGTCGCCCCTGGAAATGATCCTTTGTTCATCATTTAGGATCGTAACACCGGCATCGCGAAGGCTCTGCAGCAACTGTTCATATAGTTGCTGATCAAGCCGCACCTCATGATTACCGGTGACATAGTAGGACGGCGCGATCTGTACCGCCGCTTTGCAAAAAGTGATCGCTACAGATAAATCGGTATCGCGGCTGTCAACAAGATCACCGGTAATGGCAATAATATCCGGCTTCTCCTGCCGCAGGATCAACAGAAGTTTCTCGTTCCCCTGCCCCATTTCCGCATTATGCAGGTCGGAAACATGGGCGATCCGGAAACCGTCAAAACTCTCAGGAAGATTCTCACTCTGAACAGTTATAGTATTGCTCTGCAGAGCCGTATTCTCCCAAATTGCCCATGCAAGCAAAACAACAAACACCGCGACTGCGATCAGCAAAATCACCTTACGCTTCTTCACATCTTAGTCCTTTCCGATCAGCAAGATCATGTTCGAAAAACCGCCGCGCTCTTCGCGCTTATTTTCACAAACACGCAGGAGTTCGTCCTTTCCACCATACTCCTCAGAAAGCGCATAAAGCACTTCCAAAATATCTGCAAGTTCCTCTATATTCTTATCGCGGTGGTACTCAGCCACCTCTTCATCCAATTTTGCTTCCAAAAGGCAAAGATATTCCTCGCGCTCAAGAATGCGTGTATGAGGACGCTCCCCGCTTGACGCAATGATCTGTGGGATCTTGTCGCGCACCAATTTATTGTACTCGGTCACGCCTGTGCCTCCTCCCATTGCTGCATCAGATCCATCAGGATGTCCTCTTGCTGCTGTTTTTCCGCAAGCAAACGGCTGAGTTCCTGATAATCCGCAGCGGCGGATTCGATCTTTTGATCATATTCCGCGATCAAAAGTTCCTGCTTTTCAATCTCGCGCTCCAAACGCCTTACGAGTTTGTCCTGCTCCTTGGTGCCGCCTTTTGGCTTTTCCTTGCGTTCTTTGGGAGTAGCGGTAGGCGCCGGTTTTGTCGCCGCCTCGTGCTCCAGAATGGAGCGATATTTGGCGTATCCGCAGTTGAAGTCCCGGATTTTGCTGTCCTCCAGAAGCCAAATACGCTCGGCAAATTTTTCGATGAAATAACGGTCATGGCTGACGAAAAGAAGCACACCCTCAAACTCCTCAATAGCCGCTTCCACCCATTCCCGTGACGCAATATCCAAATGGTTGGTTGGCTCGTCAAGGATCAAAAGGTTGATCTTCTCATCCATGAGCATACACAGCCTCAGACGGCTCTGCTCGCCGCCGGAGAGGTTTCCAACCGCTTTGAACACATCCTCACCCTGGAACAAAAATGCGCCCAGGCGGTCGCGTGCGACCTGCGGTGTGCAGTTCTTTTCGTAGAGCATGGTATCGTAAAGCGTGCGCTCCGGATGGGCAAATTTAATGATCTGCGGCAGATAACCGGATTTAACTGTAGGACCGAATTTGATCTTTCCTGTGCAGTTTTCCTCACCCAGCAGACATTTTATAAAGGTGGATTTACCGGTACCGTTATCACCTAAAATCGCAATACGCTCACCGCCGTGCACCTGCAGTTCCACGTCGGAAAACAGCGTGCGCTCACCATAGGATTTAGAAAGTCCGCTGATCTTAAACACCACATCTCCGGAAAAATCCTGCTCCGCAAAAGTGGCTTTCATGGTTTTTTCGGTCTTGGGGCGCTCAGTTTTACGGATGCGCTCCATGCGGTGCTGGATGGACATGGCGCGGCGGTAAAGGGTGCGGTTGTTGATGCCCCAGCCCTTCATGCGCTCCACGGTATAGCCCAACTGTTTCAGTTTCGCCTGTTCCTGCTCATACTGCTTCATCTGCAGATCAAAACGAGCCTGCTTTTCTTCAATGTAGAACGAATAATTGCCGGAATAGAACTCCGCATGACCGTCCACGATCTCAATAACCCGCTGGGCGATCTGATCAAGGAAATACCGGTCATGGGAAATTGCCAGCACCGTGCCTTTAAAGGACTTTATATAACTTTCCAGCCACTCAACGCTGCGAAGGTCAAGGTGGTTTGTCGGCTCGTCCAGCAGCAAGATGTCTGTCTTCTCCAGCAGAAGACGTGCGAGGTTTACTCTTGTCTTTTCGCCGCCGGAAAGGCTTTCAAAATCCTGCGAGCGCATCTGCTGCGGAATACCAAGACCGTTACAGATCTTGTCAACATCCACATCCATTTCATAACCGCCGCCGGACAAAAACCGGTTGGAAAGATCATCATACTGCCGAAGTTGCTCCGCAGTCGCGCCGACAGCCATGGCATTTTCAAGGGTCTCCATCTTCCTGCGGATGGCAATCACATCCCGGAAAGCAGAACGCAAAACATCCTCAACGCTGTAACCTGCCGGGAATTTCGGTATCTGAGAAATCAGACCGATGCGTTTATTGGGATTGACGTAAACTTCTCCGTCATCATAGTCCATCTGACCGATCAGGATGTTCAGAAGCGTGGTCTTGCCGCAGCCATTGCGGCCGAGGATCGCCACGCACTCCCCTTCCTGAATGTCAAAAGACAACCCCTGCAGGAGGTTTTCTCCGATCACGAAGAATTTTGTTAAATTTTTGACAGATATATCAACCATTTTTATTCTCCGCTTCGGTAAACTGAAGTTCAGAGCAACAACTGCTCCAATTCTTCTTTGGTATACAAAATGTTAAGCGCCTGCAGCATGGCATTGGCGCTCATGTGTCGGGGTAAATGCAGCGCGGTAAGCAATTCATCGCGCTTTTGTTTGCTGTCAGGTTTGCCGGACAGGCCCATATCGTACAGATCTGCCTTGGTAATGCAGCCGCATGCGGTGGAAACCGTACCATCTTCAAAGGTCGCTCCTGCGCCACGCAGAGCGCTGAGAATCAGTTCCTTGGACGCACCCTCCACTCCCAGCAAGCCTTCCTTGCCGGGGGCTGTCTTGCGGCGCTCTTTCCCCACAATCTCCGGAATATATGCATGCTTCAAATACGCACCATCAATGGCGGACTTGATGCGGTTTCGAATAACGAATCCGGCACCGTCGGGGTCTGTGAAAACGATCAACCCACGCTTTTTCACCACAGCGCGAAGCAGCGCCATCTGCTCGTCATTCTTAAAAATGCCGAATCCGGAGGTCTCAAAAATGGCGGTGTCTACCACTTGGGATAAGGTATTCTTATCATAACGGCCCTCCACCACGATGGCTTCACGGATCTTAACCATTGCGAGCCTCCTGCGCCAGTCGCAGGATCACCAGTTCCAGCAGGCGCTGCTTGTCATCCAGCGATGTTTTCATGGCATAGTCCGTTTCCATCAGCAATTCCGTCGCCGTAGCGCAGAACGCGGCGGTGAACTTCCTGGCAGCATCAAAGGCTTTCTGCGCAGGATACTCTTTAATAGAGCAGGCTTTCATAAGGTCAAACTTATTTTTACCGTTGTCCATCAGCGTACGCGCGTAACTAATGTTACGGAAATGTTTGCCAATGACACCCAAAACCGCCAGCGGATCTTCCTGCATCTTCATCAGTTTCTGCATGGTCTCCAGCGCCTGGGCGTAATCGCCCCGACTGAGCATATCCGTCATGCGGAACACCTGGGCATCCAGCACAGGCTCCACAACGGCATCAATATCCGCTTTAACAATGGTGTCGGCTTCAGAATAAGCGCAGATCTTCTTGATCTCTCCTGCCAGCGCGGTCATGGTGCCGCCGGTGATCTCAATAAGGTAAACAGCCAGTTGCGTGGAGATCTGCTTGCCTGCAGCGGCAAAATGCCTGCCGATCCATGCAACCAGATCCCGCTGCTCCTGCTTGGGGAATTCCACAATGGACGCATTATCGGATATCAGTTTCCAAAGTTTCGCCATCCGCTTGTCGGGATTCCAGGATACCGTTTCATAGGTAAAAACCACTGTGCAGTAATCGGGAATATCCGCGACCACAGAAGCAATCTTATCCCGGTCACTCTCCGGGATGCGGAAAAGGTCAATATCGTCCACATGGACGAAAGTATATTCCGCCATCATCGGAAGATTCTCGACCGCATCGCAAAACGCCTGCACGCTAAAGGTCTCAGAGTTCAGTTTGTGATAATTAAATGACTCCGTCAGATCATCCACCAACAACTTTTTCAGTTGCTCCAGATAATGGTGCAGCAGGAAGGTCTCCTCGCCATGGAAGATGTACATCCGCTCGGGCGTCTTGTTGCGAATGGCAGTTTTCAGTTGTACCAGCGCGGTGTTCTCTTCAGACTTGTAGGCCATGATTTACCTCCTGAATATGATCGTACCGTGGATATCGGTGCGGTAGACGATGCACCCGAATTCATACAGCCGCTCCAGCAATTTCTCCGCTGGATGTCCGTAAGGATTGCTGTCGCTGACGGAAATGAATACATACTCCGGCTCCGTGGCGGCAAGAAGTGCCTCACCGGTGGAGCCATTGGAACCGTGATGACCGGCGATCAGAACATCCAGTTTTGGAAGATCCGTTCTGTTAAGCAGCAAGGCTTCGCCCAAACTGCCGCGGTCACCGGTAATAAGTATATCACAGTTTTCGTGCTGAAACAAGACACATAAACCGCTATCGTTGCTCAAATTGTAAGTTTCCGGTCCGTAAATGGTAATCAACGCATCGCCAAAAGAAAGTTTCATATCGCCATCCACATTGATGACCGCGTCACCAACGGATTCTCGTATATTTTGACCGTAACCATAATCATCTTCGATCAACGGCAGGTATACCCTGTCAATATCAATGCGGTCAACAAGATTTGCCGCGCCTGCAGCATGGTCTTTATCATAATGGGTAAGGATCAGACCGTCCAGGTGATATACGCCCTGACTTAGAAGCGTTTCTGCTGCCAGATCGGCACTGGCAGTCCTGCTGTCACCACCGCAATCTACAAGAAAGGACTTGCCTTCCCCTTGCAGTAAAATGCTTTGCCCTTGCCCCACATTCAGCACCGTAACACGGGTGCGATCGGTCATCGGCTCAATAATAGATGCACAAACTGCACCGCAAAGTGAAATGGTTACAAGGCAGACAAAGACCAAAACTCTTTTCCTGCGCATCAGCAAAAATACAGCCAGCATCAAATACGAAAATATCAGCCAAAGGACGATATAATCGCTGGCGGTATACACAGCAGAAAACGGCAATTTGGACACAAAGACAGCCGTATCCAGTACAAAATGGACCAAAGCGGAAGTGACAGCGACGAACAAGGTAGCGATCTGTGGCAGGAAAAGGCTCAAAACACACGCCAACAACACGCCGGCAAAGATAAAAGGCAGCAACCATACCACCAGCAAATTGGTCAGCACCGACACAAGACTGACCGCCCCGAAATAATATGCGATTAGCGGTGTAGTAAGCGCCAGCGCGCTCAAACTCACACTGACAGACCCGGCAAACCAGCGCCAAAGCCCTGGTAATATACCTTTTCCCTTTCCTCTTCCTCCAAGCAGCCACTTATAGATCTTCTCACAGAACAGCATAATGCCAATAACACAGGCAAAGGATAACTGAAAACTCACCGATGTAACGACCATAGGATTACAAACTACCATGATCAGTGCAGAAAGCGCCAAAGCCGTGGGCCCGTCATATTCCCTGTCAACAAAATTTGACATAAGGATCATCGCCTGCATAATGCATGCTCTGCTGACAGAGGGTATGAAATTCATCATGGCTGCAAACAGTAGCAAAACCGGCAGACCAATGATGCCCGTCAGCCATCTGCGACGACCAAAAAGCAGCGTGACAATGCCAAACATCATGGAAACATGCAGACCGGAAACCGCAACGATATGGCTGATGCCGCTCAATTTAAAAGCGGTGTTCAATTCATAGTCGATGCCGCTGCGGTCACCCATTAAAAGGGCTTTGCAAAATGCCGCTGTGGTGCCGTTAAAAATGGCATCAATACGGTCAATAACGGCCTTACGAAATGCCGCAGGAGTAAACCGCGATGAGGATACATCTGCTTTCTCTAAATTTACCGTGCCGGACTGATACGCCAGCAGAAAGATACCCTTTCCGCTGTGATAAGTCGGCTCTTTCGCACCGCCAAAGGCCGTAAAACGGATGCGAAATTTACCGGAAACAACATCACCGGGCGAAAGAGATTCCTCCTCATTCAGATAAAGCAGCACTGTATAATCCCGGCCGTTAACGGAGATCTTACCGGTCACGTTAGTACTGTAGTCAGTCTTTGTGCTATAATCCGAAACAGTTATGGAAATTTTCTCAGTTTTTGCATCCATGCCACGGACATAACACAGGTAATTTGCATCATAGGCGCAAAACCAGCCCACGCCAATGGAAAACGCCAGCAGAACGCAGCCGGCAACACGCAGCATCTTCATTTTGCGCACAAAAACAAACGCAATTACAGCCAGAATCAGTGCCATTGCGCCTAAGATCCAAAAACTGGAAATATAAAAGTATGCTCCAACTGCGCAGGCAAGACAAAAGCCAATTGCAAACCACATCAGTTTTCGCATACATTTCTCCTACGAATAAGGGCGCAGCATCTGCCGCGCCCCTTTAAATTAACTCAGTTTCGATGCCACAAAATCATCCACAATTGCCAGCGCATTGTCCACCTGAGTGGCATCCTTGCCGCCGCCCATAGCGGAGTCAGGCTTACCGCCGCCGCAGCCGCCGCAGGCAGTGCAGACCAGTTTCACAAGGTCACCGGCCTTGATTCCTTTGGCAACAGCATCCTTGCCGCACGCCGCCAGGAAAGTGATCTTCTCGCCGTTAACAGCGCACAACACCGCAGCGATGGAAGGATCTTTGTCTCTCAGCAGATCGCCCATCTGACGCAGTTTATTAGGATCAGTGTCCGCAACAGAAATGGTCAGCACTTTTACGCCGCCCACATTCCGGGAGCCAAACAGGAAGCGGTCAACTTCACCGGCAGTTTCTTTCGCCTTGTACTGTTCAATGCACTTTTTCAGTTCCTTTACTTCGTCCAGTTGCTGCTGCAACTTGCCTTGAAGTTCATAAGGCTTGACCTTCAGCGCCGCGCAGGCATCCAGCACCAGATCATGTGTCTGCTCCATATCCTCAAGGCATGCCTTGCCGGTAATAGCCTCAATACGACGCACGCCGGAGGCAACGCTGCCCTCCGAAACGATGCGGAACGGGCCGACCTTCGCAGTATTATCCAGATGCGTACCGCCGCACAGTTCGATGGAGTAGCCGCCCATATTGACAACACGGACAGTATCGCCGTACTTCTCGCTGAACAGCGCAGTTGCGCCGCACTGCTTGGCCTGCTCGATGCTCATCTCACGAATATCCACATCGTAGCCTTCCAAAACAGCATTCTGCACCAGCGCGTTGATCTTCACAAGTTCCTCATGGGTAACGGCAGAATAGTGCGTAAAGTCAAAACGCAGACGGTCCGGCTCCACATAAGAGCCAGCCTGATGCACATGATCACCCAGCACACTGGTCAGCGCCTTCTGCAGCAAGTGCGTAGCGGAGTGGGCACGCATGATCGCTTTGCGACGCTCCACGTCAATGGAAGCAAGCACCACATCATCAACCTTGATGCTGCCGCTGACCATAACGCCATGGTGCAGATACTTGCCGCCCTTGTCTTTCTGGACATTGGTGACCTCAAAACGGCTGTCGCCTACCAGGATCACGCCATGGTCCGCAATCTGACCGCCCATTTCAGCATAGAACGGGGTCTTATCCAGCACAACGATGCCCTTTTCGCCACCTGCGATAGAGCCGGAAACTTCCTCACCCACACAAACAGCCAGCACCTTTGCCTCGCAGTTGTTGTGGGTATAACCCACAAATTCGGTAGGAGTAGTGTCCAAACCAAGATCAATACCGGCCCAGCCCAAATCGCCCAGCGCTTTGCGAGCCTCACGGGCACGGACACGCTGCTCTTCGCGGCAAGTGACATAGCGGTCCATATCCAGCGTCATGCCCTCATCTTCCAGCATCTCAATGGTCAGGTCAATGGGGAAACCGTAGGTATCCGCCAGCAAGAACGCATCATCGCCGGAGAAAACCGTCTGACCGGCAGCCTTATGCTCTGCCAACTTGGTATTGTAGATCTGCATACCGGTATCAATGGTCCGGGCAAAATTCTCCTCTTCCACCTTCACCACTTTGGTGATGTAATCCGCACGCTCGCGCAGATAAGTGTAGTGGGTTTCATTCTCCTGAATAACGGTCTGCACCACCTGATACAGGAACGGCTCATTCACGCCCAGCAGTTTGCCGTGACGGGCAGCGCGGCGCATCAGCCGGCGCAGCACATAGCCGCGGCCTTCGTTGGAAGGCAGTACACCGTCAGCGATCATAAAGGTAGACGCACGGACATGGTCCGTAATAACGCGCAGAGAAACATCGGTCTTGGCGCTCTGTCCGTAAGATGCACCGGTAATTGCGGTCACATGGTTGGTGATATTCATAACCGTGTCCACATCAAAGAGACTGTTAACGTCCTGACAGACCACCGCCAGGCGCTCCAGGCCCATGCCGGTATCGATATTCTTCTGCACCAGTTCGGTATAATTGCCGTTGCCGTCATTGTCAAACTGGGAGAAAACATTGTTCCACACTTCCATATAGCGGTCGCAGTCACAGCCAACAGTACAGCCAGGCTCGCCGCAGCCATACTTTTCACCGCGGTCATAGTAGACCTCGCTGCAAGGGCCGCAAGGGCCTGAGCCATGCTCCCAGAAGTTGTCCTTCTTGCCAAAGCGGAAGATGTGATCTGCGGGCACGCCGATCTCCTTGTTCCAGATCTCAAAGGCTTCCTCGTCATTTTCATAGATAGAAGGGAAAAGACGGTTTTCGTCCAATCCAACCACCTTGGTCAAAAATTCCCAGCACCAGGATATGGCCTCGCGCTTGAAGTAATCGCCGAAGGAGAAGTTGCCCAGCATTTCAAAATAAGTGCCATGCCGTGCAGTCTTGCCGATGTTCTCGATATCACCGGTGCGAATGCACTTCTGGCAGGTGCACACACGGCGGCGGGGCGGCTCAACTTCACCCTTGAAATAGGGCTTCATGGGTGCCATGCCGGAGTTGATCAGCAGCAGAGATTTATCATTTTGAGGGATCAAGGAGAAACTGGGCAGGCGCAGGTGACCCTTGCTTTCAAAGAAAGAAAGGAACATCTCGCGCAGTTCATTTACGCCATAAGGTTTCGGATTCATGGAAATTACCTCCAAATAAAATACATCGTGAGCAAAAACAAACACCTCGCCCCCAATATAGGGGCGAGGTCAATCGCGGTACCACCCTAATTTATCCCAAAAGGGACATCTTAAGCGCTCTGTAACGGGAGCACCCGTCCCGGTCATCCCGGGCAACGCAGGAAGTGGCTGACGGAACTTGCTGATAAAGGGCTCTCACCTATCCCCTTTTCGCTGAAAAAGCTTAAGTTCGTCTCGTTTCCGCAATGTCTTTGCATGTCGTCTGATATTGTAGCACAATTTCGGGAAAAGTCAATAAAAATCAGCCAAATTCAAAGCCAAAATCGCCGCTGACTCCGCCAAAATCATCGTCTGCGGTATAAGTTTTTCCGCTCACTTCACCGTCGGTGCAGTAAATAGTGAAATCACCGTAGTCACCGACTAATGAGCGGGTCTCATGGTACTCATCATCAATGTATACTCCGAATACCGTTCCCAAGGTATCCTCCTTGGCAGCGTCCCACTGCTCCATCGTGCCGGAAAAATTGATGGTCTTCAAGTTGTTGCAGCCGGTAAACACACTCTGGGCGATCTGGGTCACATTGACGGAAATATTAAGCGTTTCCAACTTGGAAGAATTGACCAGCGTACAGCCGTTAAACGCGCCGTTGGATATCTTTGTAACGGTTTCGGGAACGGTGTAGACGGTCTGCTCCCTGCCTGCCGGATAGCGGATCAGTTCCGTACCGTCCTTGGAAAACATAACGCCATCAACGGAAGAATAATGCTCGTTCAGTTCGGAAACCTCGATACTCTTCAACGCGGGGCAAAGAGCGAACACCTCATCATGCATCTCAACGCCGGACTCGGTCTGATGGAACGATCCTATGCCGCCCAGATTCTCCATCTTCGTATTCGCGCCCAGACGAATGCGCACCAGCGACTCACAGCTGCTAATTGCATACATATCCAAAACCGCAAGGCTATCCGGCAAATACAGTTCTTTAAGGACTTTGCACTCGGTAAATACAGATCTGCCGATCGTTGCCACGGTTTCGGGAATCGTGATCTGTTCCAGTGCATAGCACCACTCAAAGGCTTGGTCACCAATGGTCAGCAGGCCCTCAGGCAAGGTCACATTCTTCAATGAATGACAAGCGGCGAACACACCGGGCATAAGATCTACCACGCCTGCGGGAATGACCACATTATCAAGCTTCTGGCAATCATTAAACGCGCCTCGGCCCAACTCCGTAACGGTGGACGGAATGGTCACGGACTCCAAAGAATGGCAACCGGAGAACGCCATCTCCTCGATGGTGGTAATACCCTCCGGCAACACCACAGACTTGATTTTCGTGTCCATAAACGCACCACCGCCAACAACAGTGACCGGCAGGTTTGCATAGGTAGAGGGGATCACAACATCCTCGCCGTCCTTACCGGCATAGCGATAAAGCCTATAGCTCTGTCCGTCATCATTGAGCCTGTACTCGGTTTTATCCTGCTCGCCGCAGGCGACAAGCGTGAGCATCATCGCCAGCGCACAAAGAACACAAAGGATCTTTTTCATAGCGAAAACTCCTTCATATATTTTCTTCCAGCCACGCTTTCATGTCTGCGCGGCCTTCCTCATTCATCGGGAAAGTGCGGGTTTCTTCCATGGTGCTGAGTTCATAACATTTTTCTCCATGCCAGTACTCAGCGACAATGGTACTTTGTTCAAAATCCACTTCCTTGCCACTGCCTTTCACCACCTGCGGCGCTGCTCTGAATCGAAACGAGCCGCAAGATCCGGTGAAAATATTGTCCATAGCAAAACTGTGGAGATTTGGAATATAAAGATCAGCCATAATTTAGTCCTTCAGCAGTTCTTCCATCTCGTCAAGCAACTGACCGAACAGTTGCAGCGCCTGATCCACGGGCTCGGGGCTGGTCATATCCACACCTGCGCCCTTCAGCAGATCAATGGGGCTCTTGGAGCAGCCACCGGAAAGGAAGTTCAGGTAATCCTCAACAGCAGGTTTACCCTCTCTCAGAATGCGTCTGGAGAGCGCAATGGCAGCGGAGTAACCGGTGGCATACTGGAAGACATAGTAATTCATATAGAAGTGCGGAATGCGTGCCCACTCCACAGCGATGCGGTCATCGACTACCATATCAGGACCGAAATACTCCTCGTTCAGGCGCTTATACTCGCTGCACAGCACATCAGCAGTCAAAGTTTTGCCCTCGGCGATCATGCGGCCGATGGTCAGTTCAAACTCGGCAAACATGGTCTGGCGGTACAGCGTGCCCTTGAACTGTTCCAGGAAGTGATTGATCAGGTAAGCACGCTCCTTCTTATCCGTGGTCTTGCCCAGCAGGTATTCCATCAGCAGTGCCTCGTTGCAGGTGGATGCCACCTCAGCAACAAAAATCACATAATTGGCGTCGATAGGATTCTGGGTCTTGTTGGAAAGGTAAGAATGCAGCGCGTGACCCATCTCATGTGCCAGAGTAAACTGGCTGTCAAGAGTGCCTGTATAGTTCAGCAGCACGTAAGGATGCACTTTCGCGCCGGCGGAATATGCGCCGCTGCGTTTGCCCTCGTTGGTGTAAACGTCGATCCAGCGGTTCTCGAAACCTTCTTTCAAGATGGCGCGGTAATCTTCGCCCAAAGGTGCAAGCGCGTCATATACGCCCTGTTTAGCATCGGCAAAGGGGATCTTCTTATCCACGTCAGCCAGCAACGGTGCGTAAACATCGTAAAAATACAGTTCGTCAACACCCAGCATCTTCTTGCGCAGGCGGACATAGCGGTGCATCTTGTCCATATTTTTATGGACAGCCTCAATAAGATTCAGATATACCGAGGTAGGCACATTGGTGCGGTCCAGCGCAGCCTCAAAAGCGTTGGGATATTTCCGCGCCTCAGCAAAGAATTTCTGCTGCTTGTTCTGCGCGTTCAGCAGCGCCGCGGCGGTATTCTTATAGTTCAGGAAACTGTCATAAAGGTTTTCGTATGCGCTCTTGCGCAACTGGCGGTCAGAACTCTCTTCATAGGAAACAAAGTTTCCCTGGCGCAGCGGATACTTATTGCCCTTGCTGTCCACAGCATCGGCAAAAGTAATGTCAGCATCCGCAAACATGCCATAAATATCGTCCGGTGCAGAAGCGATCTCACCGGCGGCAGCCAGCAGTTTTTCTTCTGCAGGCGACAGCGTATGGGCTTTGCGGCGGCGCATATTGGTCAGGTAGCGGCGATAGCGCTCCAGTTTGGGCTCGTCAGAATAGAACTGCTCCAGGGTTTCGTCGGAAATCGCCATGATCTCGGGCGTGTCAAAACTGCAGGCAGCGCTGAAGGCAACGACCACAGAATAGAACTTACCGGACATTGCCTGATACTTGGGGTTTCTGGTATCTTCATCGGCCTTTCGCATGCAGTAATTGGCAAGAAGGCTGATCTTGCTGCTGACCTGCTCACCTTCATAAAGGTAAGCATAAAGGTCTGCAGCAGAATTGCCCAACTTACCGGCAAAAGTAACCGCGCGCTCCTGATCAGCGGCAATGGTTGCAAGTTCTGCCTCCCACGCCTCATCAGAGGGGTACATATCCTCGGTTGCCCACTTATCTTCCAATGCGATCTCGTCGCGCTGGGGGATTTTCTTGATTTCTTCCATTTTTATTTCCTCCTGAATTACTTTTGCAAATCAGCCGCAATAAGGCGCTTCATGCCCTCAATGCCGACCTTGATCGCGCCGGAAGTGTCCTCTGTCATAGGCATAAACATACCGGCCTTCTCGCGCTCCTGGTTCCACACAGCGTGGAAACAACTGCCGCAGCGCACACCAAGCGCAGCAGCCACAACAAACAGTGCCGCAGATTCCATCTCGCTGGCTTTTACGCCAAGCCGCTTCCAACTCTCCCACTTCTGCTCCAACTCGTAGTAAACAGGAGACTTCTGAGGGCTGTGCTGCCCGTAGAAGGAATCTTTACACTGCACCACGCCCACATGAGTCTTGTAACCCAAGGCTTCAGAGGCGGTCTTCAGCGCCGCGGCAACGTCAAAATCCGCAACCGCAGGGAATTCCAAAGGTGCGTATTCCATGGATGTATGCTCAAACCGGACAGCGCCTGTCGCTACGACCACATCACCGGGGCAGACATTCAGATCGATGCCGCCGCAAGTGCCAATGCGGATAAAGGTATCCGCGCCGATGGCAACAAGTTCTTCCATGGCGATGGCGGCGGAAGGGCCACCGATGCCGGTGGAGCAGACGCTCACCTTTTGACCCAGCAGCGTACCGGTGTACACATTGTACTCCCGATTGTAAGCCACCTGAACGGGGTTATCAAAATGAGCAGCGATGGCCTCACAGCGACCGGGGTCACCGGGCAGGAACACATAACGGCCTACATCACCCTGCTTGCAGCGAATATGAAATTGCATTCCGATATCTTGCATGATAGAACCTCCTTTAGAACAGACTGATCTGGCTGGTCTCCGGCAGGTCGCCGAATGCACCGGCCTCGTTCAGCATTTGAATATGGGTCTTGGAAACCTTGGGGCATGCTGCAGCGATCTCCTCGATAGACAGGAAGGATTTCCCCTCTCTGCCGTGCATCAAGTCCCAGGCAGCGCTTTCGCCCAAACCGGCGACGGAAATAAAGGGCAAGCGGAGTTTACCGTCTTCCACAAGGAATTTCGTCGCGTGGCTCTTGTAAATATCCAGCGGCAGGAATTCAAAACCGCGCAGGTAGAATTCATATGCCACTTCCAGCGTGGTCAGCAGATCCTCATCCTTATCCGTTGCATTTTCATTGTTTTCAATGCTGTCCATTTCCGCCAGCGCCACATCAATACCGTGACCCATTTTGGCCTCATCAAAGCCGCCTTTCTGACTGCGGCGGTAGAAATAAGCCGAGTAAAATGCCAGCGGATGATGCACCTTAAACCAGGCAATGCGAAACGCCATCATAACGTAGGCCACTGCGTGAGCTTTAGGGAACAGATACTTAATCTTCTTGCACGAATCAATGTACCAATCCGGAACGCCGGCATCGATCATCTCCTGCTCCGCACCATCGGGCAGTCCTCTGCCCTTACGCACGGATTCCATAATCTTAAAGGCCCGCTTTTCCGGCAGACCCATGGAGATCAGATAAAGCATGATGTCGTCACGGCAGCCAATGGTGCCGCCCACGTCGGTCTTTCCGGAAGTGATCAGATCCTTGGCGTTACCCAGCCAAACGTCTGTACCATGGGTATAACCGGAAATTCTTACAAGAAAATCAAACTTCGTCGGCATAGTATCCAGCAAAACCCCACGGGTAAAACGGGTGTTGAATTCCGGCACGCCCACCGCACCGGTGGGTCCCAGTATCTGATCATCCTCATAGCCCAAAACCTTGGACTTTGTGAATATGGACATGGTATCCGGGTCGTCCAGAGGAATGGTCTTAGCGTCTATGCCGGTGATGTCCTCCATCATGCGGATCATCGTCGGATCATCATGGCCCAGCATATCCAGTTTCAGGAGGTTGTCCTCCATACAGTGGTATTCAAAATGCGTGGTGATCTGATCGGAATCTTCGGCATCCGCCGGATGCTGAACGGGACAGAAATCCCAGATCTCATTATCCTGCGGAATGACCACCAGACCGCCGGGGTGCTGGCCGGTGGTGCGTCTGACGCCCACACAGCCGGAAGCAAGACGCGCCATTTCAGCAGCCGTTTCTGTCTTGCCGCGCTCTTCCAGGTACTTCTTCACATAGCCAAAAGCCGTTTTTTCTGCAACTGTGCCGATGGTACCGGCGCGGAAAACATGGGATTTTCCAAACATTTCAATGCATTAATTATGGGCGTTTGCCTGATATACACCGGAGAAGTTCAAGTCGATATCCGGCACCTTATCGCCGCCGAATCCAAGGAACGTTTCAAAAGGAATATTAAATCCATCCTTCTCCATAGGTGCGCCGCACAGGGGACATTCCATATTGGGAAGGTCCGCGCCGCAGTTATATCCCTCCGGCACATCCAAAATGGTGTGTTTACACTCCGGATTCGGGCAGCGGTAATGGGGCGGGAACGAATTAACTTCCGTAATACCGGACATGTAAGCCACGATGGACGAGCCGACGGAGCCACGGGAGCCAACCAGGTAGCCATGCTCCAGAGAGTTCTGCACCAGCCGCTGGGCGGACATGTAGATCACATCATAATGGCAGTTGATGATGTCATTGAGTTCCGTTTCCACACGCTTGACCATCAGTTCCGGCGGGTTTTCACCATATAGTCTGTGGAATTTCCCATAGACCAGTTCCTTCAGATCTTCCACGGAGTTTTCGATCTTCGGTGCAAACAGATTCTTAGGGACGGCACGCAAGCGCTCGCACATATCTGCAATACGATTGGGGTTTGTGACGACCACCTCATAGGCCTTTTCAGCGCCGAGGTAAGAGAATTCCTCCAGCATATCGTCGGTGGTGCGGAAGTAAAGCGGATTATCCCGGTCACAGTCCGGAAAACCCTTGGTAGCAAGCAAAATGTGGCGGAAGATCTCATCCTCCGGATTAAGGAAATGCACGTCGCCGGTGGCAACAACAGGTTTTCCAAGTTCATCGGCGATCCGTACAACAGTCTTATTCAGTTCCTGCAGGTCTTCATCGCAGGTGATGGTGTAACGCTCATCGGCCAGCATGAAACGGTTGTTGGCGATGGGCTGGATCTCCAGAAAATCGTAAAACGAAGCAATGCGCTTAAGTTCCTCATCGCTCTTATGCTCCAGCACCGCCTGGAAAAATTCGCCGGCTTCACAGGCTGAACCGATGATCAGGCCCTCCCGCAGTTCCAGCAGCCGGGATTTCGGCATTCTCGGGAAACCACGCTTAAAATATGTAAGATTCGATTCGCTGATCAATCTGTAAAGATTGCGCAGACCCATCTGATTCTTGGCCAGAACGATAATGTGCTGATTGTAACGGCTGAGGGTTCTGCGTTCGCCACGGAGTTTAGCCATCAGCGCAGTAATGGATTGCAGCGTACTTAACTGATACTGCTCTTTGAGTTTCTCCAGCAAACGGCCAAAAACCATGCCGCAGGTCAACGCATCATCCGCTGCGCGGTGGTGATTAAACTCCGGCAGGCTCAACGCCGCTGCCACTTGATCCAGCGAGAACCGCTTCAGTTGCGGCAGCAGATTCTGTGAAAGGATCAGCGTATCCGCATCCGTGAATTTATATTCATAGCCCAGCCGTTTGCAGGCAGCGCGGATAAATCCGGTATCAAAATCCGCGTTATGCGCAACCAGCACCCGGTCGCCCACGAATTTCAAAAATTCCGGCAGAACTTCCGTAATATCCGGCGCACCTTTGAGCATGGCGGGGGTAATGCCCGTCAGTTCACTGATCTTCCGGTCAACTGCGCAATGGGGATCAACGAAAGAATTGAAGCGGCTGATCTCCTGCCCCTCTTTCATCAGTACCGCGCCGATCTCAATGATCTGATCGTTCCGCGCGTCAAGACCGGTGGTCTCAAGGTCAAATGCCACATATTCCCCATCAAAGGACATATCACCACTACCGTGAACGGCGATCCGGTCATCCACGTCGTTGAAGTAGTAGCCTTCCACGCCATAAAGGACTTTGATCTTCTCGTCCGTACCGGCAACTGTTGCCTTTTCCGCGGCCTTCATGGCAATGGGGAAAGCCTGTGCCACGCCGTGGTCGGTGATGGCGATGGCGCGGTGACCCCAAGCGGCAGCCTGCTTAACTGCCGCACCGGCATCGGTCAAAGCATCCATATTGCTCATATTGGTGTGCAGATGCAGTTCCACGCGCTTCATACCCTCTGCGGTATCCATTCGCTTAGGCATCTGACCGGGCATGATGGCGTAAGGGGTCATGACCAGTTCATTGTCGAATTTATCAACGGTCATCTTGCCCTGAACGCGCAGGATCGAGCCTGCTCCAACCTGCTCCAAAATAGCCTTGGCCTCGCGGTTTTCCAAAAAACGCTTGACACGGACCGAGCCGGTATTATCCGTCATATCAAAACTGACGATCCATGCATTGCGCTTCTTCAGTTCCCGGTGATTCAAGGCAAAAACCTTACCCTCAACCACCACGCTGCCCGTATCAAGGCTCACGCTCTTCATGCAGATTGGCGCGGTTTTAAAAGGTTTGCCGAAAATACACTCTTGCTTCTGCTCTGTCTTTTTGGGCGTAACCTGCACAGCAGGCATCTGATCGATCATTTCCGTGCGCATCTTCTCAACGGCTTCATACAGCGCCTGACCTTCCAGTACCTGACCGCTGCGGATCTCAACATCCACACTTACGCCGAAAAGATCCTTCAGCACGCTGCGTACCTGCGGCAGGCATTCGGCCAGCGTCTGTTTACCGTTGGCGGCAAGTTCAATGATCAGCGTTGTGCCCTCCCAGGTCCACTGCGCGCCGGCAAGGACCGCACGGGCCATGGAATTTTCGCGGACAAATAACAGCATCAGATCTTCCGGATCCATTTGCGAAAGCAAATGCTCAGAAAACGACGGCCGGATCTTGACATCATTAAGTCCGTAAACAGCGCACAGACCGCTACTCACCTGCTCCAGCGCTCGCTGGTTGACGTAGTTATTAAATACCACACGGACGGTGATGATACGCCGTGCAGGGTCAATATCTGCAGCAACAATGGCCGCCTGATCCAGCGCATCTTTCAGCGTTTCAGGCGGCTCATAGTCCGAAAACATATTCAAAAAGTATGTTTTTTCTTTCATGATAATCCTTAGAGTAATTCGATCCGTTTCAAAAGCGTAGGCAAAAGTTCGTCGTAAGGAAGTTTATCCACCTGCACTCCCTTTTCAAAGATCATGCCCCAACCGTCGCCGCCGGCAATACCGATATCCGCCTCCCGGGCTTCACCGGGGCCGTTTACCACGCAACCCATGACGGCAACAGTGATAGGCTTTTGACAATCCCTCAGTGCTTCGTCCACCTGATTCACAAGGTTGATTAGGTCAATACGCGTGCGGCCGCAAGTGGGGCAGGAAATGATGTTGACGCCCTCTTTGCGCAGTCCCGCCGCTTTCAGAATATCTTTGGCCGCGTAAACTTCCTGCACCGGATCGTCGGTCAGGCTGACGCGTATGGTATCACCAATACCGTCCAGCAGCAGCGCGCCGATACCCATGGCGGATTTGATCATACCCATTTTCACGGGTCCGGTCTCCGTCACGCCGATGTGCAAAGGATAATCGCATTTGCTGCGGAAAAGCCGCGCTGCAGCCACCATGGTGGACACAGTGGAAGATTTCATGGAAACGCATGTATCGTAAAATCCGTACTTTTCCAGCAATTCGATATGTTCGAATGCACTTTCCACCAGCGCCTCGGCAGTGGGGTGACCGTACTTTTCCAGCAGTTTTTGATCCAGACTGCCGCCATTGACACCAATGCGGATGGGGATCTTCTTCTCTTTACAAATATCTACAACGGCCTTGACCCGATCTTCACCGCCGATATTGCCGGGATTGATGCGGATCTTACTTGCGCCGCCCTCAGCGGCTGCAAGCGCCAGTTTATAATCAAAATGGATATCAGCCACCAACGGCAGCGGACTTTCCTTGCAGATCGCCGCAAAGCCCCGGGCAGCTTCCTGATTCTGAACAGACAAGCGGACGATCTGACAGCCGGCAGTCTGCAGCGCGCGGATCTGCGCCAAAGAAGCCTCCACATCCGTGGTCTTCGTATTAAGCATAGACTGGATCGCAACAGGAGCGCCGCCGCCAATGGGCACGCCGCCAACCAGGATCTGTCTGGTCATAATCTTCACCCCGTAATGATAACAAAAATATCTTTGAACATGATCACCGCGATGAGCAGAAGCAGCAGCACCATGCCGGCGGCATGGATATAGCCTTCATACTTCGGGTCAATCTTCTTCCGGGTCGCTGCTTCAATGCCGGTCGTCAGCAGCAGGCTGACCACACGGCCACCGTCCAGCGCCGGAATGGGCAGCATGTTCATAACACCCAGGTTTATGGCGATAAAGCCGCCAAAGTACAATAGATTCAGCACCGCACCGGCAACAGAGCCGGCAGAAGATGCCATATCGCTCATCAAAGAAACAATGCCAACAGGACCGGAAACATCCTCGAGTCCTGCCTGACCGGACAGCAGCATCCCAAGGCTCAGCCAGATCTGCTTTGCAAAGAAAATACAGTCGGCAAAGGATTGGGTAATCACCTCACCGGCACCAAGTTTCCTCATCCCCCAGGTAAAACCGAAGAAAAGTCCGGCTTCACCATGCTCATCCTTCTGAAACTCCTGCCGGACAAAGGGAACATCCTCCAACAGCACTCGCTGACCGTCACGCAGCACCAAAACATCATAAGATGTAGCGGATTCATCTGCGCTGATGATCACATCAAAGTCAGAAACGCTCGCAAGGGGCGTGCCATTCATTTCGAGAATGGTGTCGCCCACCTGAATACCACCTTCGGAGGAGATCGTGCTTCCGGGGCGGATATCAGCGATCTGCGTGGTGGTGATACCGAGGCAGGAATTGACAATCACGATGATCAGAAAACCTGCGATCAAGTTCATGGAAGAGCCGGCGATCAGGATCAGCAGACGCTTCCACCATGCAGCCGCACGAAAAGAACGGGGATTCTCAGAGTCCGCGTCCTCACCCTCCATGGCGCAGTAGCCGCCAATGGGAATGCAGCGGATGGAATACAGGGTCTCCCCTTTTTTCTTCTTCCAGATGGCAGGGCCCATAAACATGGAAAATTCATTGACCTGCACGCCACTTAACTTTGCCACCAAAAAATGACCCAACTCGTGGACGAAGATCAAGATGCTGAAAAGTAAAATTGCAAATACGATGGTCATAATATCCTCATTTCAAATTGCTGTTAACATACTCCCGTGCCAGCCGGTCGGATTCCAGGATCTGCTCCAGCGTAGGCGCGGAAATAAACTCCGAAGCCTCCACGGCCTCGCTGACCAGCCGGTAAATATCATAAAAACCGATGCGGTCATCCAAAAATGCGGCCACCGCCGCTTCATTGGCGCCATTCATAACAGCGCAGGCATTGCCGCCCTTCCTGGCGCAGCGGTAAGCCAGCGCAAGACACGGAAACGCCTCCATATCCGGTTTCGCGAAGGAAAGCGCACCACAGGAAACAAGATCCAGTTGCTCTGCAGGCGACGGGCAGCGCTCCGGATAGGTCATAGCCAATTGGATCGGCAGCCGCATATCAGGCGTGCCCAGTTGCGCCATTACCGCACCGTCAGTATATTCCACAAGGCTGTGGACAATGCTTTGCCGGTGGATCAAAACATCCACCTGCTCAGCCGTAAGATCGTAAAGACGCATGGCCTCGATGACTTCCAGGCCCTTATTCATAAGTGTTGAGCAGTCTATGGTGATCTTGGAGCCCATTTTCCAGTTGGGGTGCTTCAGCGCATCCGCCTTGGTCACATGGCGAAGTTGCTCCACATTCATGCCGTAAAACGGACCGCCGGAGCAAGTCAGCAGCAGACGCTTCACTTCAGCGCGGTCATTACAGCCCATCAGACACTGAAAAATTGCAGAATGTTCCGAATCCACAGGGATGATCTCAGTATTATAGCGCTTTGCCTCTGCCATAACCAGTTCACCGGCGCAAACCAGCGTTTCCTTATTTGCAAGGCCGATCCGCTTTCCTGCGCGAATAGCAGCGAGGGTTGGTTTCAGACCCAGCATGCCCACCACCGCAGTGATGACGCAGTCAACGGTTTCCATGCTGGCCGCTTCGATAAGTCCCTCCTCGCCCCACAAGACGCGAATGGGAAGGTCGCTGATCTGCTCCATAAGAGAGCATGCAGCGTCCTGCGTGGCCATAACAGCCAATTTCGGCATATACTTGCGGCACTGCTGGGCCATCAACTGCACATTACTGCCGGCAGTCAATGCCCCAACGGAAACATGCAGGCCGTCCACGACATCCAGTGTCTGCCTACCAATGGAGCCGGTAGACCCAAGGATCGAAATGCACTTGACCATTACTCCATCACCACCATGGGAAAAATAATCAGCAGAAGTTCCATCAGCGGTGCAACCAGCAGCACGGAATCGAAACGATCCAGTACGCCACCGTGGCCCGGAAACACATAGCCGAAATCCTTGATTCCGGCCTGCCGTTTGATGGTAGACAGGCACAGGTCGCCAAACATGCCAAATACCGAGCCGACCAGGGCATAGACGATGGCTGCAAGGTAGTTGACCTGCAACTGAAGAAGTTGCAAAATAAATGCATAGATGACCATGCCGATCAGCGCAAAAGCGATGCCGCCGATCACGCCTTCAACGGTTTTATTGGGGCTGATTGACGGTGCCAGTTTGTGCTTGCCGAAACGGCAGCCGATGAAGTACGCACCGGTATCGGACAAAAAGCCCACCGCAAAGGGGATCAAAACGATATACCGGCCAATATCCAGTAATAAGATCCGCACAATGCTGCACAGCATATAAGGAATCAGCAGCGCACTGACTGCGCACATGGCGATCTTTTCAAAGCGCAGTTGCATTCTGGATTCCATGACCTCCAGAAACAGCAAAACAAAATACACCAGCACGCCGCCCACGGTCCAGGCATGGTCCATGCCGAAATAGCACCAGAACGGGATCGCCATGGCGTAGATCACAGAATACACCTGCAATCTTTTGTGTTCGATATATTTCGTGTTATGCAGCAGTTCCAGCGCCGCAATGCCACAGATCAGGCTCAGCAGCACCGCTGTGCAGATCTTCGGAAGCACAAAAAGCACCGTAAGAAGCAGCGGCACTGCGACCAGTGCTGTCATAGATCTTTTTTTCATGACTTACACTCCTCCAAAACGGCGATTACGCCGGTGATACTGATCAATTGCCTCATCCAGGTCCTTTGGACCAAAATCCGGCCACAAAACATCCATAAATACGAATTCGGAATAAACCGTCTGCCACGGCAGGAAATTGCTGGTGCGCAATTCACCGGACGGACGGATCACCAGTTCCGGATCAGGCACACCGGCAGAATCCAGATAGTTTTCAAAGATTTCTTCTGTCAGATCTTCAGCAGCGCATTTACCGGCTGCAACATCGCCTGCAAATCTGCGAATACCCCGGATGATCTCATCACGGCCGCCGTAGTTCAGGCAAAAGTTCACCTGCACATCCCGATATTCAGATGAAACTTCCTGGGCCTGCTCACAAAGTTTGCGCAGGTCGGGACTCAAGCGGCTCAGATCACCGAAAAAGCGAAAATGCACCTTATTCTTCTCCATATCCCGGAGCGCTTCACGCAAATACGCCCCCAGCAGCGACATGATGCCGGACACCTCTTCCTGAGAACGCTTCCAGTTCTCTGTGGAAAAAGCGTAAACCGTCAAATACTCCACGCCGATGCTGCGGCAGTAATTTGCAATATTCCGAAACGCTTCTGCGCCGGCCTTATGACCGGCTGTGCGGGGCAATCCGCGCTTTTTTGCCCAGCGGCCGTTGCCGTCCATAATGATGGCGATGTGCCGGGGCGGAGTCAATTTCAAATCAGACATAGAAACCTCTATCGCAGAACATTGGGAGCGTTTCCGCCCCCAATGTTTATTACGGGCGTTAAATCGCCATCAATTCCTTTTCTTTGGCAGCGGTCAGATCGTCTGCCTTCTTGATGAACTTATCCAGCAGATCCTGCAGATCCTTCTCTGCCTTTTTCTGCTCGTCTTCAGTGATCTCGCTGTTCTTCTTCAGTTTCTTCACGTAGTCCATACCGTCGCGGCGGATATTACGCATAGCGACCTTGGCTTCCTCGGCATACTTTCTGACCTGCTTGGTCAGTTCCTTACGGCGCTCCTCCGTCAACTGGGGGAACACAAGGCGGATCACGCGACCGTCATTCTGAGGGTTGATGCCCAGCTCGGACATCTGAATAGCCTTTTCAATATCCCGCAGTAGCTTGGTATCCCAGGGCTGCACAACCAGGGTGCGGGCATCGGGAGAGGAAATGGTAGCCACGCCGTTCAGAGGCGTTTCACTGCCATAGTATTCCACGGTAATGCGGTCAAGAACTTTTGCATTGGCACGGCCGGCACGAACTGCGCCGAACTCCTCGGTCAGATGGTCCAGGGACTTGTCCATTCTTCTGGAAAATTCACTAAAATCAACGCTCATTGTTTGTTCCTCCTTAAAATCAGTTGGTGACGGTGGTTCCGATGGCTTCGCCGCGAACCACGCGAATGATGCTGTTTTCTTCCGCCAGACCGAAACAGACCATGGTCATATCGTTGTCCATAGCCAGCGCCATAGCGGTGGTGTCGGTAGCCTTCAGATGCTTGGCGAGGCACTCATCGTAAGTAAGGTGGGTGTAACGCACCGCACCCGGATCCTTCTTGGGATCGGCAGAATAGATAGCGTCCACATTCTTGGCCATCAAAATGGCATCCGCCTCGATCTCCACGCCCCGCAGCACTGCGCCGGTGTCGGTGGAGAAATAGGGATTGCCGGTGCCGGCGGCGAAGATGACCACCTTGCCCTCGTTCAGGTAACGGTTGGCAAGATCCCGGGTAAAGTACTCGGCGTACTTGTTGATCTCCACAGCGGTCAACACACGGGCATCAAGACCGTGCTGCTCCAGTACATCCGCAACTGCAATAGCATTCATGACAGTTGCCAGCATGCCCATGGCATCGGCATGGCTGCGCTGCATTTTGCCACTGCCGTTTTTCACCCCGCGCCAGAAGTTGCCGCCGCCGATCACAAGACCCACCTGCACGCCCATATCGACGCACTCTTTAATGGATTTGCAGACTTCACCGATCTTAGCAAAGTCCAAACCGAAGCCGTCTCCCTGGGCGGTTTTTTCGCCCAAAGCCTCACCGCTGACTTTCAGCAGGATGCGCTTATATTTCAGTTCAACCAAAGGTTATCACTCCTTCACCTATATCTTATCCTATTTTAATATAAGAAAGGCAAATTGACAACTAAAATTTTCAAATTTCACGAATTGTTTTCATGTTTTTTCACAAACACTCGAAACAAAGGAAAATCTATACAAAACAATGTGCAAAAGTATGATTATCATTGATTTTTCCGGTGATATTTTGTATTATTATTTCAGGAGGAATGTAATTACAGATTGGAGGAATGAAGATGAGAAACAAAGTAAAAATCGTAATTGCCCTGATTGCGGTCACCGCTCTCCTTGCGGCTGTCGGCGGCTATCTGATTTGGTACAACTCCGCAGACAAATTTGAGGGCGCATACATAGGTATGCCCGGTTCAGAATTTCGTGATCTGATTCCTGTCCAGCAGCGGACCATGTGGTTCGACTATTACTTCTATACCAACCGTTTTGGCGATACAATTGTTGTTAAAACTTCAACAACTGTCGAAACCTTGCAGTGCTACCCGTGGTTTACTACGATCCCCACAAGGCAGGCTGCAGAGTCCATCACCGAGGGCATGACCGTAGACGAGGTAGTCGCGCTCCTGGGCAAGCCCGTAGGCTCATTCACCTTTGGCATGACCACTTTAGCATTTGACCTGACAGACGGCAGCCGCTGCACCGTCTATTTTTACCAAGACCTGAATAATTTCGAGCATTATACAACCTCTATAGGTTTCAGTTAAGCCCATAGTCTGCCACCGAATTGATGAATTAACGAGGTGCCTGTCATGAAAAAGACCACAAAATTTATCATTGGCATCACCGCATCGATTCTGATGATACTGATCTTGCTATTTCTTTTTTTAAACATTCCCTTATTTGTTGCGTTACGGATCCAATCCTGCATAACTTACGACGAAATTGTAGGCACATTCGGCAACCCTGATATCTGGTTTACATCCAGTTACCGCAACGCAGGATATCAAATTTATGGCAACTGGTACTTGTCCGTTTGGTTTAAGTATTCTAAAGACGATGTCCTGATACTTGAACGCATTGAAATTAAAGAATACAATACCAACCCCTACGCTTCCAGCCGCCCCGATTTCGGGGCGGTATTTTTTGAAATCTTCTGTTGCATTTTATTTGCGTATCGGTTAAAATAACATATTATTGCAACAATCCACCAAAGAGAGGTTTTGGAATATGGCTGAAATCACCGAAAGCAAGAATTTCATCCACGCATTTATCGAAGAGGACATCGCCGAGGGCGGCCGTTACGAAGGCGCTACCGTGCACACCCGTTTTCCCCCCGAGCCCAACGGCTATCTACACATCGGTCACTGCAAGGCGCTGATCATCGACTTCGGCACTGCCGAAAAATTCGGCGGTCTTTGCAATCTGCGTATGGACGATACCAACCCCACCAAGGAAGATGTGGAGTTTGTCGAGGCCATCAAGGAAGACATCCACTGGCTGGGCTTTGACTGGGGCGACCGCTTCTACTACGGCTCTGATTATTTTGAGAAAGACTACGAGTATGCCGTGGAACTGATCAAAAAGGGTCTTGCCTATGTCTGCGAACTGACCCCCGATCAGGCCAAGGAGATGCGCGGCGATCTGAACACCCCTGCCACCTCCCCCTACCGCGACAGACCCATTGAAGAGAGCCTTGACCTGTTCCAGCGCATGCGTGCCGGTGAATTTGAGGACAACAAGTATACCCTCCGCGCCAAAATCGATCTTGCCTCCGGCAACTTCAATATGCGCGACCCCGTCATCTACCGCATCCGCCATATGCACCATCACCGTCAGGGCGATAAGTGGTGCATCT
>JAZNTI010000032.1:0-37753 GCA_045591725.1 Faecousia sp. | reverse complement strand
TTGGCCTCCGACTTTCACAGCAATCCATTTCTGCTGTAGTGGGAATCATCTGCACAGGAATAACATAGTATCCCTCTGTAGTGCGAGCAATTTCTGCTCCAAGCGCCCGTAAACACCCTGCGGTTGCCTCAATGTCTTGATTTGTCTCGGGGCAGAATAATTTTGTAGGAGCATCAGAAAAAGCGGCGCAGATCAGCAGGCGGTGTGCCTGGGATTTGGAAGGTATTGCTCTAATGGTTCCGCTTAACTTGCGTGGGTAGATCGTAAGATCCATTATAATCCCGCCTTAATGAAAGATTCCAGTTCAGAGACCGGGGTAGAAAAGATGTCACAGCAGCCAATTTGACGGGGAACGATCAAGTTTACGTTGTCACCGGTTCTCTTCTTATCAGACAGCGCGGATGCGCAAAGCTCTGCTGCGGTAAAGGTTGTACTTACCGGCAGGGAGAATTGTGATAAGAGTGAAATGAGGGTATCATAAGTTTCTTTTGTACAAAGACCGTTGACAACTGCGGCTTTTGTCACGATTGCCATACCGGCGGCAACAGCCTGTCCATGGGTAATCGTAAAGTGGCTGTTGGCCTCAATGGCATGACCAATTGTGTGACCCAGATTTAGCTTTTGACGAGCCCCTGTGTCAAATTCGTCTTCTTCTACCACATCACGCTTAAAGCTAACGCACTTTGTGATGACATCTTCCCGGTTAAAATCAGGGCCTGTCTCTAACAAGGAACGAATTAGATCTTGATCATACAACATGCCATATTTGATCACTTCCGCAGAGCCATCCAGGAACCATTCTTTGGGAAGTGTGTTGAGTACATCAGTATCGCATAATACCAGTTTGGGCTGCTTAAATGCCCCTACAAGATTCTTGCCGGCCGGTAAATCAATAGCAGTTTTGCCGCCAACAGATGAATCTACCATGGCAAGCAGGGAAGTGGGCACCTGAATATAGGAAATGCCCCGAAGATAGGTGGCGGCAACAAAACCCGCAAGATCGCCTACAACGCCACCGCCCAAAGCGACGATGAGATCGCTGCGGGTGATCTCGTTTTGTGCGAGGAAGTTCAGTATTTCCAGATAAATTGTACCGTTTTTGGATGCTTCGCCAGCTGGAAATGTGAAATATACCGTTTTGATGCCGGCGTCGCTCAGGCTTTTCGCTGCTTGTTTACCGTAAATGGGCCATACATTGGTGTCGCTGATGATGGCGGCTTTGGAGCAGGTGCTTATTTGCGCGGCCTGTTCGCCCAACCGGTGCAGCAGACCGCTGCCGATCAGCACATTGTATGAATTTGAGGTATGGACTTCGACTGTTTTCATCCGTCTACTTCCTCCTTACAGCGGCGGCCTTCGTCCAGCAGGCGGATCAATGCATCCGTATCTTGCTGCTGAAGCGCTTTTTGGTACTTTGTTAAACTTTCAATATAAGTGTCTAATTCAAAGAGCATATTTTCCCGGTTTTCCATGCAAAGTTGCGCCCACATCTGAGGATTGAGCCACGCAACACGGGTCAGATCTTTATAACTGCCGGCAGAAAAACCCTTATGGGAGTGGGCGGTGGGGGATTTGATAAAAGCGTTGCTCAGAATATGGGGCATTTGGGAGGTGAAGGCGATGAGCCGGTCATGCTCCCGGGCAGTGCAGATGGAGAATTTGCCGAAATTGCAGGGAGCAAGGGCTTTTTGCACCTGCTCGATCAGTTGCATATCGTCGAAACGCGGCGGTACAAGCACCATGGGCGCGCCCTGAAACAGATTGCTGCGGCTGTACTTAAATCCGCTGTGGTGGGAGCCTGCCATGGGATGCGCGCCCACAAAGGTGAAACCGAACTGCTCTGCCAAGGGAAAGCAGCGGCTGCAAACTTCCTGCTTGGTGCCGCAAAGATCCATGACCAGTGCGTTTTTGCTTATCAAAGGGGCGTGATCTTGCAGGTAGTTCACGGCAGCACCGGGATACACCGCAAGCAGTAACAGATCGCATTGCGGCAGTGTGTTTTCATCCAGAATGCCGCTCGCGGCACCGGATAAAATGGCGAAGGACAGAATCTCTTCATTTGTGTCCCATGCGTAGACTTGCGCGCCGGATTTCGCGTATGCCCGTGCCATGGAGCCACCGATAAGACCTAATCCTACGATGCCTACGGTCATTTTAATGCCTCCCTTACGCAGCGTACCTGCCGGGCAAGTGCTTTAAACTGTGCAGGTGTCAGGCTTTGTGCGCCGTCGCACAGAGCGCAGGCAGGATTGTTATGCACTTCCACCATGATGCCGTCAGCGCCGGCTGCTGCGGCAGCCACAGCCATGGGCGGCACGAGTCTTGCCTTGCCGGTGGCGTGACTGGGATCGATGATCACGGGCAAGTGGGTCAATTCCTGCAAAACGGGAATGGCGGAAAGATCCAGAGTATTTCTGGTGTAGGTTTCAAAAGTGCGGATGCCGCGCTCGCAAAGGATCACATTTTCGTTGCCCTCGCTCATGACATATTCGGCACTCATGAGCAGTTCCTGCAGAGTGTTTGCCAGGCCCCTTTTCAGCAGGATGGGTTTGCGGGTCTTACCCAGTTCTTTCAGCAGATCGAAATTCTGCATATTCCGTGCGCCCACCTGGATGATGTCCACATCCGCAAATAGGTCAAGGGTATTGATGTTCATGATCTCTGTAATGATGGGCAGGCCCGTGGCTTCCTTGGCTTTCAGCAGGAGGCGGATGCCTTCGTCTTTCATGCCCTGGAAAGCATAGGGGGAGGTGCGGGGCTTGAAGGCACCGCCGCGCAGAATATTGGCGCCGGCTTCTTTTACATCCATGGCGACTTCAATGATCTGCTCTTCCGATTCTACGCTGCAGGGGCCTGAGATCATGGCAAAGTGACCGCCGCCGACCTTGACACCGCCTGCATCGATTACGCTGTCCAGCGGGTGGAACTTGCGGTTGGCCTGCTTGAAAGGCTCGGAAACGCGCTTGACGCTGTCTACGATCTCCAAACTGCCCAAAAGTTCCATATCCACCCGGCTGGTATCGCCGATCAGACCAAGAATGGTCACTTCCTGACCTTTGGAAATATGCACATCAAGATCCATGTGTTTGAGCCATTGTACGAGATGTTCCGTTTGTTCAGCGGTGGTTCCGTGCTTTAAAATTGCGATCATTTTCGTCATTCCTCCATAAAAAAACTGCACAGCCAAACGTCTGTGCAGCGGTAAATTGCTTGTAAATTCCCGGAGAATTTTCTGCAGCACAAGGCGCTATTACTTTTTGTCCATAAAAAAGTAATAGTAACCAAAATAAAACTGTGCAGCAGTACGGATCATAAAATTGCCTCCGATTCCGTCGATTGCGGACATTATAACACAGGCGACGGATTATTGCAATATGTTTTTGCTTTTTTTACAGAAAAAACCGGCAGTATAAACTGCCGGTTTTGCTTACTGCGTTACAGGTTCTGTAATGGTGAAGCTTTGCGTAGTGACGTATGCGCCGTTGAAGTAGATATCAACGGTGTATGCGCCGGTTTCGGCAGGTACCAGCGGCAGCATGAATCTGCCGAATCCCTGGAACCACATGTTCCGCCACAGCGCGGTGCTGGTGGCGCTGCTCACCAGATTGCCCTCGGCATCACGCACGATGAACATGGTGATGATAAGGTCATCGGAAGGATCGTAAAAATCGTTGATGTTTACGGCAAAGCCAATCTTATCATCCTTGGTGAAGATGTTGGTGTAGTCCTCTTCGGGGATATCGTATCTGCCCCAGTTGGGATTTTCGGGTGCTTTGCAAATGGAGAAAATGAAGTTTTCTGCCAGCAGACCGTAGCCGCTGAAAGCAGCCGCGGCAGGGGCTTCATATTCCGCAGTGCCGCCGAAAACGGTGCTGCCGTTGGCAGGCTGCACGGAAATCTCGTAGTGGCTGCCGGGAATCACAGGGGTGATGATGCAGCGAGGTTCTTCGCTGCGGATGACCAACTGCTCTTCGCTGCCGTCGATGGTGTAAAGCAGCAGCCAGCCGCCCTCTGGAGCAGTGCCTTCATAGTCCCAGGTCACGATCAGTTCGGTGGGGTCTGTATCGTCGATAGCCATATTGCTGACGGTGACGGAGTTTGCAAGGACATAGGTCCGCACTTTTTGTACCATGCCTTCGGCGCTGACTTCCACGGTGTATGCGGCGGTCAGATCCAGATCTTCGAATACAGCCTGCAGATCTGTGGTGGTGAAGGTCTTGCTGTAACCTTTATCACTGTAGCAGGTGACGGTCCAACTGTTGACGGTAACACCTTCAGGGGCTTTCCAGGTCACTTTCATATCCTGATCATAGAAACCGTGGATGGTCAGATCCTGAGCGTAAATGATCTTGGATGCGGTATGTTTCAGGGTGTTTTCACCGACCATGTAAAGATCGCTGGTGGGCTCGAGTTTGAAGGTGTATTCCTTGCCCACGGTCAGACCGTTGACGGTGACCATCTGCTCGGAGAACACGACCTCCTTGGGCTCTTCGCCCTCAGCGGTGTAGATGACTTTCCATTCGCCAGTCTGCGGACCGTTGACGGTGAAACTCAGGATCACAGAGCCGTCTTCCATACCGGTGATGGCATTGAAGTCCAAAATGGAAGTTTGCTGCGGCGTCATGTGAACAGCGCTGGTTGTACCGATGAGTTGGTGGAAACCGTCGATCTTAACAGTGATGGAGTAGCGGGTATTGGCGTTGAGATTCCAGAAATTCGCCTGACCGTTGGTGACCTCGGCGCGCAGAGTGTTGCCGTAGGTGTCCGTGCAGTAGACGGTCAGCAGTTCATCATCGATCTCGGTGTTCAGAGAAACGGTAAGCCGGTCTTCGGTGCCGTTTACGGTGATGCCCAGAATGGTCTGCAGGTAGTAATGATTGTAGAACAGCCAGCAGCCAATGGCAATGGCGCCCAATAGCAACAGCGCGATCAGCGCGGCGATCAGACCTTTTTTGCGTTTTTTGGGTTTCTGGACGGGAAGTTCTTCCTCAAAGGGCTCTTCTTCGTATTCTTCTTCCGGAAGTTGCCCCGGCAGTTCTTCTTCAGGCTGCTCGATTACGGGCTGGGGGATGGGGACCTCTACGTGCTCGGGGACTTCTACCTGCTCCGGTGTTTCGTGCGCAATGAGGTCGTCCGCCTGGGAGAGCATTTGGAACACTTCGTCGGTAACGCCCAGTTCCTCCTGCAGTGCAGTGGCTTCTGTCTGGGCGGGGGCCTCTTCGGCAGGTGCTTCTTCCTCGGTAATTTCCTCTGCAGGCGTTTCTTCCTCGGTAGTATCTTCAGCGGGAGATTCTTCTTCCCCGGTAGTTTCTTCGGCAGGCGTTTCTTCCCCGGTAACCTCTTCGGTGGGGATCTCTTCCTCCACGGGGATATCTTCCGCAGGAGTTTCCTCTTGCGCAGGAACATCTTCCTCTACAGGTGCTTCCTGGGCAGTTACATCCACGCCGGCATCTTCCAGTGCCTGGTCCACAACAGCCAGCAGATCGTCGGTGGTGGGCTCGGCAGGGATATCTTCCTCCACGGGCTCTTCTGCCAGGATCTCGGGCATAACGGGTGCAGCCGGGGCGATGATGGGCGTGTCATTAATGGAGTTGGTCTGCATATATGTAACCAGAGCCTGTCCCATCTGTGCAGGATCCTGCCAGCGGACTTCCGGGTTAGGGTCGCAGGCTTTGAGAATAATCTGCGCCATCTCGGGATCGGCATATTTAGGTGCGCTTAACGGTGCGTCAGACGCCCGACCCTCAAAGGGCAGCATGCCGTCATTATAGGCCTGGTAAAGGATCATGCCCACAGCGTAAACGTCCAGCGTGGTATTCAGCGCGGAGTAGGCGTCGGCGATCTCCGGCGCGGTGTAAGCACTGATATAGCGGTCGGGCATGGAAGCAAACTCCAGGGAATCCAGTTTGATAAAGCCCAAATCACCAATGCGGAATTCACGCTCGTCAACAATATAGACGTTTTCCGGGCGCAGATCCACATACAGATAGCCGCTGCGGCGGCTTACGGACAGCGCAGAGCAAAGGTCAAGACCCAGATTTACCGCAGCCAGGTGGGTCAGCGTGTTCTTCTGCAGCAGACGCTCCAGGGTGGGGCGGTATGCGCCCAGCAGATAGACATCGTAGCCGGTCTCGTTTTCGTCCATGGGCTCGAGTTGCCAGTCCTCATAAGCGCAGAAACCCTCCAACTGGGAAAGCCGCTGGAGCAGCAATGTTTCGCTGACGACGCCGTCAGCCAGGTCCTTGAAATATGCATCGGCGCTGTCGGCACTTGAAAATGCGCCGGTGAGCAGCAGTGCATCAAGTTTTTTCTGAGATGCGGGGATGGAGATGATCTTGACTATATACTTGCTTTCGGTCTCCATCTGCATGGCAGGGCAGCAGCGCACGCCGTCATGGCTGCTGATGGCATCGCCCATAACATAACCGTCGAGCATGGGACTGATCAATTTCGGTTCGGACATATCCATCGCCTCCTTCTTTCATATCTTGTATATGATAAAATAAAATGGGCAAAAAAGCAACACTATTTCCGGAAAATGAACGGAAAAAATCGGACAAATTCCGCGGTTTTGGCGCAGTGCAGCGAAAATAACGATTTCCGGGCAGAATGTGTACTTGCATTCACTTGGGGGGTATGTTATAATGACTTAAAAGGCTTAGAACTTTGAAAAAGTGTCTGCCGTGAATCATGGGGACGGCGTGCTGTCCCGGAGTGGAGGTCTATGTATGAGTAAAGTAATTTGCGATGTATGCGGAACAACATATCCCGAAACTGCATCCGTTTGCCCCATCTGCGGCTGTGCGAAAAACACCACCGATCAGACGGCTGCCAACCTGGAGCAGAGTGAGGAATCTGTGGTCTATACTCCGGTCAAGGGCGGTCGCTTCTCCAAAACGAATGTGCGTAAGCGCAATAATAGAAAGAGCAGAGAATCCCGGCGCTCCGAACCAGATCCCGAAAACGAGACGACCAATAAGGGCTTGATCGTTGTTGTGCTGATTCTCCTGCTGGCCATCGTGGCGGTGCTGGGTTATATCTGCGTGCGGTATTTGCTGCCCTCGCAGTGGCAGCCGGATCCTTCCCAGTCCAGCAGTTCCAGCAGTTCCAGTTCCAGCAGTTCCAGTGATCAGGGTCCTGTGGACGTACCTTGCGAGCAGATCCTGCTGTCCAATAAGATGATTTTGCTTGAGGAAAAGGATCAGAGCCTGCTGCTGAGCGTGGAGATCTATCCTGAAAACTGTACTTACACGCCTGTTTTCGAGTCTTCCGATGTGGAAGTGGCATCCGTTACTTCCGCCGGTAAGATCGTCGCCATCGGTCAGGGCGAAGCGGTGATCACCGTTACCTGCGGCGATATCGTCGCCCAGTGCAATGTCAGATGCGATTTCGGCGAGCCCAGTCAGGGTGGTAATGATCAGCCGGAAGGCCCGCAACTGCCCGAAGGTTTCGTACTGAAACTCAACCGGGAGGAGTTCTCCCTGACGGAGAGATATCCCAATCCCTGGAGAGTGTACACGGTGATCGACGGCGTGACGGCTGACATGATCACGTTTACTTCCGATGACCCGGAGATCGCGACCATCGATGAGACCGGTCTGGTCACCGCCGTGGGCAGAGGTACGACTTATGTCCACGCCACCATCGGCGACCAGAAAGCCAGTTGCAAGGTTAATGTTGAGTTTGACCCCGAGGAGATCGTTAAGCCCACTTATGAGATCAGCGCCTCTGATGTGACGCTGTACATCAAGGACGGCAAATACGAATCCTTCCGGCTGAGTCTGTGGGATGCAGATGGCGCCAATGTGGAAGTCGAGTGGGTCGCCAGCGAGGAAGGCTATGTGGAGATCAGCGGCAAGACCATCAAAGCGCTGAAGTCCACATCCGATCTGCAGAACAAGTATGTGATCATCTCGGCAACCGTTGATGACTACACTTACACCTGCAAAGTCCGCATCGTGGAAGTGGAACCCGAAACCGAAGAATAACAGATGGTAAAAGCGGCGGTACAGTTCGTACCGCCGCTTTTTGTTATTCGCCTTCGATGCGCTGACCCTTGCGGAACAGCAAAGTGATGCACCACAGACCCGCAAGACCCACCAGACCGTAGACGATCCGGCTGAAAACGGCGTCCTGACCGCCGAAAAGCCATGCAACAAGGTCAAACTGGAAAATACTTACCAGACCCCAGTTCAGTGAGCCGATAATGGACAGGATCAATGCCAGAGTATCCATAAATGTTACCTCCTGTAAATTTTGGCTGTTCATAGAATACCCCCGGCGGTGATTCTTATTCATAAATCTTGCAAAACCGGGGGAAACGCGTTATAATGAAGCAAATCAACTCCGGAGGAAGCAGTATGACTACATTATTCGAGCCGGCATACGCCAAAGTGAATCTGACTTTGGATGTTTTGGACAAACGTCCGGACGGCTACCACGATATCAAAAGCGTGATGCAGACCATTTCCGTGCGCGACGATGTGACCATTACCTTGGGCACGGGCGAAATGTGGAAACTGACCTGCGATAAAGAAGGTATTCCTTTAGATGAACGCAATCTTGCGTGGAAAGCCGCCAAGGTGTTCTTTGATACGTTGAAGAAAGATCCTGATGGGCTTACCATCGACATCGTCAAGCGCATTCCCAGCCAGGCAGGTCTCGGCGGTGGCAGTGCGGATGCCGCGGCGGTTCTGCGTGCGCTGAATAAGCATTACGGCGATCCGCTTTCCGTGGGCGCGCTGGCGGAATTGGGCAGCCTTGTGGGCAGCGATGTGCCTGCCTGCGTTGTTGGCGGTACGCTTATGGCGGAGGGGCGCGGTGAACGGCTGCGTAAACTTTCTGATATGCCCGACTGCATTTTTGTGGTTTGCAAGCCGGATTTTTCTGTATCCACCCCGGAACTTTACGCGAAGATCGACGGTCAGAGCATTGCCCAGCGTCCTGATCACCGGGCCATGGAAAGTGCCCTTTTGGCAGGAGATCTGCTGCAGGTGGCCCAGAATGTGTGCAATGTTTTTGACCCTTTGGTGACCCAGGAACATCTGGAACTGAACTATATTAAGTCCATTTTCAGCACCTATGGCGCGGTGGGCCATCAGATGACCGGCTCCGGCTCAGCGGTGTTTGCTATGGTTTCGGAATTCGAGATCGCCGCGGTGATGTGCAGCATGTTGAAAGAGAACTATCCTGAGGTTTTTATTGCCAAACCTGTATATTATTGAAAATTGCCGTCCATACTGTGAGTAATTTCAGTATGGACGGTGTTTTTATGCGATATGTACTTAAAATTGTGGCAATTTGCGTTACTTTGGCGGTGCTTGCGGCGCTGTACGGCGTGGTGGCAGACAGGCAAAAACTCAGCAATGACATGATCCGGCTGCACGTTGTGGCGCACTCCGATAGCGAAAGCGATCAGACGGTGAAACTTAAGGTGCGCGATGCGGTGCTGGAGGAAGTGGCGTCTGCGCTGGAGGGCAAGGAATGTGTCGATGATGCGCAGGCGTGGCTTGAGGAGCATCTGACACAGGTAATTGCCGCCGCCAACAGAGCGCTCCGGGAGGCAGGCACAGAGCAGACCGCTACGGTTACTTTGCAGAAAGAATCTTTTCCGCGCAGGGATTACGAAACTTTTTCACTGCCCAGCGGCGTGTATGAATCTTTGGTG
This sequence comes from Faecousia sp., assembly GCA_045591725.1. Classification (GTDB taxonomy): domain Bacteria; phylum Bacillota; class Clostridia; order Oscillospirales; family Oscillospiraceae; genus Faecousia. The sequence continues at coordinate 28,086 of JAZNTI010000032.1, read as the reverse complement.
GTGCGCATCGGTGACGCGCAGGGGAGAAACTGGTGGTGTGTGGTGTTTCCGGCGCTGTGTTATGGCTCCGGTGATGCTTTTGAAAGCACCGCCGCCGGCGCAGGATTTTCCCAGCCGCTGATCGAAACCGTGCAGAAACCGGATACGCAGGTCCGGTTCTTCTTCCTGGATTGCCTTGGATGGCTGCAGAATCTGTTTTTTAAGGGGTAACCGATGCAAAATGCATCGGTTATTTTCTTTTGGAAAGTGTTATTATGCCCTTTTTTTGGGACGGAATATGTGGTATAATGTCAAAAAAGAGAAAGGCGGTGGCAAAATGCTGCATCTTCTTCTGTCAAGCGACTGGGTGGCGGTGCGCGATGAGATTCTTGCGCGTATGGCTGGGGATGTTCGTCAACAGCGCGCTGGCGGCATTTTAATGGTGCCGGAACTCATCAGTCACGATATGGAGCGACGGCTTTGCTCTGCCGCCGGCGATACCGCCAGCCGTTTTGCGGAAGTGTTGTCCTTTACCGGCCTTGCCCGACGCGTGGCGGAGACTGCCGGACGGGGCGCAGGGGAGTGTATGGACGCCGGCGGACGGGTGGTGGTCATGGCGGCTGCCGCCAGAGGTTTAAGCAGCCGGCTGAAAGCCTACGGCTCGGTGCAGACCAACCCGGAATTTTTGAGCGCGCTGGTGGATGCGGTGGATGAATTCAAGCGCTGCTGCATTACGCCGGCAGATCTTGCCTTCGCCGCCAAGCAGGCGGAGGGATCGCTGGCGCAGAAACTGGAGGAACTTTCCCTGATCATGGAGGGGTATGATGCCCTCTGCGCCCACGGAAAGCGCGACCCCCGGGATCTGATGAACTGGCTGCTGCAGCGGCTGGAAGACTGCGATTTCGGCGAAAAGCACATTTTCTATGTGGACGGATTTCCGGATTTTACCCGGCAGCATCTTGCTATTTTGGAGCATTTGATCAAGGTTTCACCGGAGGTGACCGTGGGTCTGAACTGCGATCGGCCGGAGACGGATGCCATGGCTTATGAAAAAGCGTCGCAGACGGCTGCGCAGTTGATCCGCTGCGCGAAAAATGCCGGCGTGGAAGTGAAGATCGAGTATGTGCAACCCCAAAACGGTGAACTGGGCGCTGTTTGCGGCAAACTGTTTCAGGGAAAACTTCCGGACGGAGCGATGACGGACAAGGTTTGTGCCGTGCAGGCGGACTCAGCGTGGCACGAGGTGCAACTGACCGCCGAGAAGATCATGGATCTGGTGCGCGGCGGTTGCCGTTACCGGGATATCAGCGTGGTCTGCACGGATATGGCATCTTACGGCCATCTGATCAGTCTGCATTTTAAGCGCTGCGGTATTCCTGCGTATATCGCCGGTACGGAAGATGTGCTGCAGAAGAGCGCTGTGGTTTCGGTGCTGGCGGCACTGGATGCTGCCCTGGGCGGATTTGAGCAGAGGGATGTTCTGCGCTACCTGCGCAGCGCCATGTCGGTGCTGAGTCAGGAAGAATGCGATCTGGTGGAAAACTATGCCATTTTGTGGGGCATTCGGGGTAACGCGTGGCTTGCGCCTTGGGTGAAGAATCCGGACGGTTTGACAGACCTGTGGAATGATCACAGCCGCGGTCTTTTGGAGCGCCTGAATAATTATCGCGCAGCGGCACTGGAGCCTTTACGCCGGTTGCATGACGGCTTCCGGGATGCGTCCGACCTTGCCGGGCAGATGGTAGCGCTCTATAATTTCCTAGATGAAACGGACTTTGCCGGATCTCTTGCGGATATGGCAAAGGAACTGGACAGCGAGGGCGACAACCGGGGCGTCCAGGTGCTCAATCAGTTGTGGCAGATCCTGCTTTCCGCTATGGAGCAGATGCACGATGCTTTGGGGCAAACGGTTTGGGAAGAAGATGCGCTGATCCGGCTGTTTACGCTGCTGCTGAGCCGGTACGATGTGGGTACGATCCCACCGGTGCTGGATGCGGTGACCGTGGGATCGGTGAGCGCTATGCGCTGCCAGCAGCCGAAGCATCTGTTTGTTTTGGGCGCGCTGGAGGGACATTTGCCCGGATACAGCGGTGCGGCAGGTATTTTCTCCGATCAGGAGCGCGTTGCCGTGCGGAAGTTCGGTGTGCCGCTGACCGGCGGCGCACTGGAAGGCCTGCAGGCGGAATTCGCGGAGGTTTACGGCGTATTTTGCGGTGCGCAGGAGAGCATCACGGTGCTGTGTCCTGTGGGTCAGCCGTCCTATGTTTTCAAGCGCCTTGCCAAGATGGCCGGCGGTGTGACGCCTGCATGGCCGGTTTACGGCCCGGCGGCGCATGAACGGGAAGAAGCCGCTTACTGCCTTGCCCGCTGGGATAGGGAAGATGAGGCCGGTGAACTGGGCGTTGCCGAAGAATACCGCGACGCCCGGGCAAAAATGGAATATGCCATGGGCAATATCAGCGCTGATCGGGTGCGCAGCCTTTACGGTGACAGGATCCTGCTTTCTGCATCGCAGATCGATCGGCAGGCGGAGTGCCGGATGTCTTATTTCCTGAAGTATGGCATGCGCGCCCAGGAACGCAAGGAAGCCACCGTCGATCCGGCGGAATTCGGTACATTCGTCCACGATGTTTTGGAGCGCACTGCCGGTGCGGTCATGGAACTGGGCGGCTTTGAAGCGGTTTCTTTGGATAAGACCATGGAGATCGCCTTTGGCTTTGCCGATGAATATATGCAGCAAAAGTTCAGCCAGATCGATTCCCAGCGCGTCAGTTACCTGCTGCAACGCAACCGCGGTGAACTGGAGATGGTGGTGGCAGAACTTTGGCGCGAACTGAAAGATTCCGCGTTTAGACCCTGCGCTTTTGAACTGGAATTCAGCGATACCGGCGCGATGCCTGCCATCGAGATCCCCACCCACAGCATTAGTGCCGCATTGCGCGGACTTGTTGATCGTGTGGATCTTTGGGAGAAAGATGGGCAGAAGTATTTCCGGGTGGTCGATTACAAGACAGGTAAAAAGACGCTGGATTACTGCGATATTTTCAACGGTGTCGGATTGCAGATGCTGCTTTATCTGTTTGCACTGGAGCAAAGCGGGGATGCTTTGCTGGGCGATCAGCGTCGGGCGGCAGGTGTGCTGTATTTTCCTGCCCGTGCGCCGGTGATGGATGCACCCGGTGCGCTGACGGATGAGGAGGCGGTTGCCACGCGAAAGAGCCAGTGGCAGCGCAGCGGTCTGCTTTTGAATAGCGACGATGTGATCGAGGCAATGGATCCCGGGGAATCGGGCGTGCTTTGCTGCAAGCGCAGCAAAGATGGATCGCTGGTTGGCGATCTGGCAAGCAGCGCGCAATTGCGGCAATTGAGAGAGTATGTCTTTGCCTGCGTGGGGGCGATGGTGGACGATATTGCCTCCGGCAATGTCGAGCCCAATCCCTATACCCGTGGTACGACCCACGATGCCTGCAGATTTTGCCCCTTCGGGGCGGTGTGCCATGCCGTGACTGTGGAAGGCCGCCGGGATTACAAGACCATGACCCAGGACCGTTTCTGGGAAGAAGTGGGGAAGGAGGCGCACAATGGCTGAAAAATTGACGCCCCAGCAGGCACGGGCCGTTAAGGATCGGGGCGGAAAACTACTGGTTTCCGCTGCCGCCGGTTCCGGCAAGACCAAGGTGCTGGTGGACCGGCTGATGATGTATCTTACGGACGACAATGCGCCTGCGAATCTTGACGAATTTCTGATCATTACTTACACCGAAGCCGCTGCTGCGGAACTTCGGGGAAAGATCGCCGCAAAATTGACGGATCTGATGTCGCAATATCCGGAAAACCGCCATTTGCAGCGGCAGATGCAGAATCTTTATCTGACTAATATTTCCACGGTCCACGCATTCTGCTCCAAACTGCTGAAAGAGTATGCTTACCGGCTGGATATCAGTTCGGATTTCCATGTGGCAGACGAAAATACCTGCCGGGAATTGCAGGAGCGCGCCATGGAGCGCGTGCTGGAGCAGACTTATGCGCAACTGGACCAAAAGGAAGAGTATCGTGCGTTTATCGACGGACAGGGTCTGGGCAGAGATGATCGGCTGGTGCCGGATATCATTCTGAAAGTTTATAACAGCGCCTGCTGCCACCTTGACCCCGAGAAGTGGCTGGATCAGTGCATCCAAAATGCCCAGGTCGATGGCATAACCGATGCCGGACAGACGGTTTGGGGCAAGTATCTTATGGAGGATCTGTTCCGTTATCTGGATCTGCAGATCGATGCCATGCGCAACTGCGCGGAAAAGGCGGCAGATGCCGGCATGGGCAAGCAATCGGCATTGCTTTACGATACCTTGACACAATTGCTGTTTTTGCGCGCAGGTATGAGTTGGGATGATATTTGTCAGCGCGGCAGTATTGATTACGGCACATTGCGCTTTGGGAAAGAGTGCACGGATGAAGCCTTGATCGAGGGCATTAAGGCGGTGCGGGATGTTTGCAAGAAGGGCGTTGCAGAGAAACTGACAAATTTCTACGCGCGCAGCGAGCAGGTGCTTGATGACCTTGCCCGTTGTGCCACTTCCGTTAAGGGCTTGGTGGCGCTGGTGCGCGCATTTACGCAGGAGTATCAACGGCTGAAACGCGCCCGTCATGCCCTGGATTTCAGCGATCTGGAGCATTACACACTGCAACTTCTGCTGGGCAAGCAGCGCCGTACACCTACCGCTGTCGCCATGGAGGTGGGCAGCCGCTTCCGGGAGATCATGGTGGATGAGTATCAGGACTCCAACCAGGTGCAGGATGCGATCTTCTCCGCGTTGACACAGATCAGACAGAACTGCTTTATGGTGGGCGATGTGAAACAGTCCATTTACCAGTTCCGGCTGGCTGACCCTACGATCTTCCTGGATAAGTACAATACCTACGTCCCTGCGGAGGATGCTGAGCCGGGTCAGGGCAGGAAAGTGATGCTTTCCGCCAATTTCCGCTCCGGCGGCGCGGTGCTGGACGCGGTGAATGATATTTTTGAAGTCTGCATGAGCCCTGAAGTGGGCGGTCTTGCCTATACTGAGGACGAGGCGTTGCGTGAGGGCGTACCGCATGTGCCTTTGGGCGACGCGGAGGTGGAACTTCTTGCGCTGGATGTGCAGGAAAGCACCTACGAAGAGGAAGCCGAAATGGTGGCGCAGCAGATCGTAGGTCTGCTGGACGGCAAGCATATGGTGCGCTCCGGTGAGGAACTTCGTCCCATTACCCCGGGGGATATTGCCATATTGCTGCGCTCTCCCGGCAGCGTGGGGCATCACTATGTCTACGCGCTGGAGCGCTGCGGCATCAAATGCGTCAGCAGTGGCGGCGAAGAGATGCTGCAGACACCGGAGATCGCTACGCTGCGCAGTTTGCTGCAGGTGATCTGCAATCCCAGGCAGGATATTCCGCTGGTGGCGTTGCTGGCAAGTCCGCTGTTTGGCTTTACGGCAGATGACCTTGCGGCGTTCCGTGCCGGTCACCGTGGCGGCAGTGTTTATGATGCGCTGAAAAAGAGTGATGCGCCCAAGGTGCAGCATTTCCTGCATGTACTGCAGCGGCTGCGCAAAAGCGCCAAGCAGCAGACCCTTTCTCAACTTTTGGAGAATATCCTGCTGCTGACCCATATGGAGAGCATTTTCGAGGCACGCTGTGAGGATCGGGATGCCCGGGGCAATCTGGAGGCCTTTTTCGCTATGGCGGTAGGTTTCGAGGGTGCAGGTAAACGGGATCTGGGTCAATTTGTGGAATTCCTGGATGCCATGGAGAAAGACGGTCTGAAAGCGGTGGATGCCGGCAGCGCCGGCGATGCTGTGACCCTTACCAGCATCCACAAGTCCAAGGGCCTTGAGTATCCGGTGGTGTTCTGCTGCGGACTTTCCAAAGGCTTTAACCGGGAAAGCACCCGGGCGCAGGTGCTTTGCGATAAGGAGTTGGGACTGGGTCTGGCAGTGGTTGACGAGAAAAACCGGCTGCGGTATCCCTCCATTACCAAGCGCGCTATCAAAACCAAAATGATCGCGGACAGTTTGTCTGAAGAAATGCGGGTGCTCTATGTGGCGCTGACCCGTGCCCGTGACCGGCTTATTATGACCTACACCGGCAAAATGGAAAAGGTGCTTAAGAGCCTTGTAAGTCGCATGGATCTTTGCGACAGCCGCTTGCTGACCGCCGGTGTTACTGCACCGGGTCAATGGGTGCTGCTTAGCGCGCTGCGGCGCACGGAATCCGGCGCGCTGTTTGAACTGGGCGGTTATCCCCGGAATGTGCGCGTCCGTAATTCGCCCTGGCTGGTGCGCGTGCTGCAGCCGGAGGTAAGCATGGATACGGTGGCAGCAAATATAGAGCAGCAGGAGATGCCCGAAGGTCTTTTGCAGCAAATGCAGCAGGGTCTTTCCTTCCGCTATGCGCATGAGGCTGCCACGGCAGCGCCCTCCAAACTCACTGCCACCCAGCGCAAGGGTCGGCAGAAGGATGCCGAGAGCGCAGAATATGCCCACAATAGCGGTTTCAGCGGCCATTGGCGCAAACCTTCCTTTGTGGAAAAAGCGGAAGATTCCACCGATTTGGGTACCGCGACCCATCTTTGTATGCAGCATATCCATTTTGCCGGTTGTGACGGTGAAATGCATGTTGCCCGGGAGCTGGAACGGATGCAGCAGGAGCATTTACTGACACCGGAGCAGGTGCAGATGGTGGATACCGGGATGATTACGGAATTTTTCCGGACGGAACTGGGCGGGAAACTCATGGCGTCCAATGAAGTGCTGCGGGAATTTAAGTTCTCGGTGCTGGATGACGGCGCTAATTATGATCCCGGTCTTGCGGGGGAGCAGATCTTGCTGCAGGGCGTGGTGGACTGTGCGCTGATCGAAGATGACGGTATTACAGTGCTGGATTTCAAGACCGACCGCGTGACGGAGGAAACCGTTACCCAGCGCGCTGAGCAATACCGCAATCAGGTGCTGGCTTATGCCCATGTTTTGGAGCGAATCTACGAAAAGCCGGTGAAGCAGGCGCTGCTGTACTTCTTCCGGCTGGGGAAGTTTGTGTCTGTTCTGCAATGCAACGATAATTAACCGAATAGCAACGATTTTTTACAGAATTGGCGTTGCGCGGGTATGGACTATTTCTTGCTCGATGCTAGAATAAGAGTATAAATCTGTTGCTTGCGAGGTGTTGTGTAATGAGCGTGTTTTGTGAAAACTTGATAGAGTTTAGAAGAAAAGCAGGCATGTCACAAGAGGAACTGGCGGAAAAACTGGATATTTCCAGACAGACTCTTTCCAAGTGGGAGCAGGGACAGTCGGAGCCTGGCGTGGAGCATTTGATGGGGCTGTGTGAGGTGTTTGATATCACACCTGATCAGTTACTGCTTGATAAATGTGCTCAAATCGGGGATAATCATCGCAATGCCGGTAGTAGAAACGGCTTTAGTATATATGACATTTTTATGCTGATGTTATTTGCCACAGGTGCGGTAATCTTCATTGTATATTTATGCATGGTGGGGCGCTTGGCTTCGGAAGTTGCATTTATAGGAATGGGTATGATGTTTGGCGCGTCAGCATATATTTTACAACGGGCTTTGCGAAAGAAAAAATAAAGATAGGCCACACTCGGAAAGGAGTGTGGCCTTCTTTTAGCGGCTGTTTTTGTTCTGGTTGTTGTTCTGATTCTGATTGTTGTTCTGATTCTGGTTCTGATTCTGGTTGTTGTTCTGGTTCTGATTCTTATTCTGGTTCATGACAGTAGCCTCCGTTTTAGTACTTGCGGTCATTCCGCTTGCTTATCATGCCCAAAAATTCAGGATTTATCCCGATCCTTGAAGATCAGCCCGGCGATGAGGCCACTGACAATGGCCACAGTAATGCCGCCGGCAGTTGCTTTCAATCCCCCGGTAAGAATGCCCAGAAACCCTTTTTCGTCCACCGCTTCCCGGACACCCTTGGCAAGCAGATTGCCAAAGCCGGTCAAAGGCACAGAAGCACCTGCGCCGGCAAACTCCGTCAGCGGCTGATAAAGACCGACCGCACCCAAAATCACGCCGGCGACCACATAGGATACCAAGATCCGTGCCGGGGTCAGCGCAGTTTTGTCGATAAGGATCTGCCCGATGGCGCACAGCAGACCGCCTATTAAGAATGCTTTCACAAAATCCATTTATTCGTTTCCTCCTGTGATGCAAACGGCATGGCAGACACCGGGAATGGGCAGACCCTGCTGGGTGGAAGTGGGGGACAGCAGCGCGCCGGTACCGCAGAAGAGGATTTTTTTGAGTTTGCCCTTCTTCAGATCGCCCAGTAGGTGACCGCAGAGGGTGATGGCGCTGCAGCCGCAGCCGCTGCCGCCGCAGTGGACATCCTGCTTTTGAAGGTCAAAAACCAGCGTACCGCAGTCGGTGAGTTTTCCGCCAAGGCTCAGCCCGTCATTGCGGGCAAGTTGCAGCAGCAGTTCCTTGCCCAGTTGCCCCAGATCGCCGGTGACGATGAGGTCAAAATCCTCCGGCGATTTTCCCATGTCGTCCAGGTGCGCCCGGATGGTGGCGTAGGCCGCAGGCGCCATGGCTGCGCCCATGTTGGCGGCATCTTTGATGCCCAGATCGGTAACCGTGCCAACGGTGCAACTTTCAATACGCGGACCTTTGCCGGCGGAACAGACCAGTGCTGCTCCGGCACCGGTGACCGTCCATTGGGCGGTGGGGGTGCGCTGACCGCCGTAGCCCAGAGGGAAGCGGTACTGGCGCTCAGAAGATGCAAAATGGGAGGAGGTCATGGCTACGACCTTATCAAAAAAGCCGCCGCAGACCGCCATGGAGGCGCACAGAAGGCTTTCTGCCATGGTTGAACAGGCGCCGTAGAGACCCAAATGGGGAATGCCGGTGTTGCGCAGCGTAAAAGACGAGCCAATGCACTGATTCAGCAGGTCGCCGGAGAATGCAAGGCCGATGTGCTGGGGATCAAGGCCCGACTTTTTCATCAGGCACTGAAGTGCCATTTGCTGCATGTTTTTTTCTGCCTGCTCCCATGTTTTCGCGCCGAAAAGAGTATCCCGGCAGGTGCGGTCAAAATAGGCCTTCAGCGGCCCTTCGGATTCTTTTTTGCCGGCGACGCTGGCCCAGGAGGTAATCACGGGCATTTGCGGCAGGACAAAACTTTGCCGCCCTCGTTTGTTGATCGACATATAAAACCACCTTTTTACGGTTTTGGTTAGTATGTGCGTCAATGCTTGATTCATGCAAAAAAGACCGACCGGCGCTGCCGGTCGGTCTTGCGTTTTATTTTTACATGCCCCAGCCGCTCTTGGGAACGGGGGTGGGTCTTGCGGGGTCGAAGATCTCTTCCACATTAAAGAGGTCTTCCAGCATTTCGGGGTTGTAGTACATCCGGATGCCGTCAATGTTGCGGCGGCCGCCGCGGAAGTAGATCTCGCCCAACTGATTCCAGTACTGGTGGCTGTCCACATTGAAGAAGTATCGGTAGCCGTCTTCATACAGCACCTGGAATTTGTAATTGTCCTTGGGGTAGGGTTTCCAGTTGTGGATGTCGGAGCCATGGGGGTAGAGGATGATATCCGTTTCACCCACGATGGGCTGCACTGTCAGTTCCCATTTATTGGAGTCGTAGTCCACATAGTCGATCTCCCCGTAAGGCGGATGACCGTAGGAGTGACTGACGATGAGCCAGCCGTGGTCTTTCAGGCACTGGGCTACATCTTTGGCTGCCTGCACCTCGGCGTTCCACTGCTCCATGCTCATAACGCCGCCGTTTTCTACATTATAGCCGGGCTTGGTGCGGTAACCAAACACGCCCTCGTAGCCGGTGACGCCCAGCATGGCTCTTGCGCCGTGGTAACTAAAGTCGGGGTGCTGCTGAATGAATTTCTCCAGCAGGGGAACAAGATCATAGTCGCCTACCAGAATGTTGCCGTCGGCATCCATATATTCGCAGGTGGGGAAACCGTCCTCACCGATGATGATCTTGTGAGCGAAGCCGTCGCCATTGGTATCCGCGAAGATGGGAGTCTCGTTTTTGCCTTCGCCGGTGCCGATCATGTAACTGTAGTAGTTGACATCGTCCTGGCTCATGAGGAAGGGAGTCTTGCCTTCCGGCAGGCGAATTTCACCGTAGGTGAAAGTGCCGTCTTCTTTCTCATAGGCAAGGTCATAAGGGGAGATCAGCACGAAGCCGCGCTGGTACATGGACTCCATAATGGCCCAGAATTCGTCCACAGTAGCCATGTACATATTGTAACCGCCGTCGTCGCCGTCACTATCGAAGGCGCGACTGGTATCGACGATGAGGGAGTGGAAGAAAATGTGCGTCACGGTGTGAGGCTTATCGTAGACAACAAGTTGGCTGTCCATTTCCCGGAATTCGGCAGCAAGATCAGCCATTTCCGGAACAGTTGCGTAGAATTCCGACGCTTCCAGCATGGCGATGGCCTTTTGATAGTCATAGCCTGCGGCAATGAAGCGGGCGTCGTCCATGATCTGCTGGGCTGCGGCCGGGACCTGCGGTTTTTCTTCAGAACTGGAAGAAGAACTGCTGGAGGAGGAAGAAGAGGACGAAGAAGACGAGGAACTTGAACTGCTGCTGGAAGTGGAAGAGGATGTGCCGGGATTTTGGGGCTGATTTTTAGACAGCGTAATGGCAACAATGATCAATGCCGCCAGCACTACAACTGCTACCAGTGCCACAAGGATCAGTGCAGTGTTATTGTTGCGGCGTCTGCGACGGTTGGGTGTATGCTCTGCCATGCTTTGCACGCCCTTTCTTTTGCGTATTTTTTATATTATACCCTTATTTACAGGAAATAGCAATAAAAAAGTCGGCATCTTTCGATGCCGACAAATTTATAGTACGCGTCTTGCGCCGTAGTAGCGGCTTGCCCAGTAGGAATTGTCCATGGAGGTGATGATCACCCCTTTGCTGGAAGAGGCGTGAATGAACTGGTTATTGCCCACATAGATGCCCACATGGGAAATGCCGGCTCTGTAGGTGTCGCCAAAGAACACCAGATCGCCCTCTTTCAGATTTGCTTTGCTGACGGCAGTTCCGGTGCGCCACTGGGTGTCGGTGGTGCGGGGCAGGGAGATGCCGTGGGCGGCAAAGACATACCGGGTATAGCCGGAGCAGTCAAAACCTTTTGGGGTCGAGCCGCCCCAGAGATAGGGAACGCCGATGTACTTCCTGGCGGTGGCTACGATCTGTGCGCCGGTGGAGGCGGGAGGCGCGTTCAGCGCCGATGCGCTGGGCGTTTTGCCCGTGGATTTGCCGCCGACAAAGAATAGGGGGTCCTTGGTGGACCGGGCGTTTTCATAAGGGATCTCCGTCAAATCAACAAAATCGCTGCGGATGTAGCCGATGTGGTCACCGAAGATCACCTTAAACCAGGTTTCGTTCAGACCGATGATGTAGGCCCGGTCGTTGAGTTTGGCCACTGCCAGAACACTTGATCCGGTGGTGGGTGTGCTGCGGACATTGACGCTGGACCCGGTGATGCGGCCGTAACCGAGTTCCGCGTTCTCTTTGCTGCGGACGCTCAGGTAGTCTGCGTGCATGTAGCCGGTTTGCAGATTGTAGTTTACTTTGTACCATTGGCCGCTTTTGCTCAGGATCACCACCACATCGCCCCTGGGCGCATAAGCCAGAGTTCCTGATGCGGTGCTCGGTGCGCTGCGCAGCCGCAAGGATGAGGCTGTGACGAAGCCTATGCCGGTTTTGAGGTCTACAGATGCGGCGCTGGCGCCAATGGTTGCGGTGTTGATAAAAAGAAAAATTGCCAGCGCATGGCTGACAATTCGTATAGTGCGGTTCATACGATGCCCTCCGTCTTACGAGAAATTACTTGCCTGCCAAGGCACGTTCCAGCCAGACACAGCCAAAATCCAAAGCCGTGTACAGACCGTCTTTTTCGCCCTTCTTCACAACGCGGTCGCGGCTTTTTGCTGCCGGATCGGTCAGTTGGAGTTGGACGGAAACTTTAGTTGCCACGTCCAGATCGCCGACCTTTTTGGTCTCCAGGATCTGAAGCATGACGATGTGGGTGTCGGCCATAGAGCCGTAGTAGATCATGTTGCCAAGCCGCATCAGCGGATGGCCCTTATACATCAGGACTGCATTTTCTTCAGCCATATCGGTTACCTCCTGCAAAGATTTTGTAATCGAATTGTAACACTTTGTAACCTGTGTGTCAATCGCTGGAGGGCAATTACCAGAACTTGGCAGAATAGCAGGTTACTGCGCCGGGGTTGGATTTTGTAAGACGGAGGGGGGTATGAAATTAGAGTGAAAAAGAGGCTTTTGCCGTGGCAAAAGCCTCTTGGCGAACACTGACTTTAGGCCAGATAACTACGCACCAATTCCTGCAGCAGTTCGTCACGATCCAGTTTGCAGATCATGCTGCGAGCATTATTATGATTGGTGATATAGGTGGGATCCTCGGTCAGCAGATAACCCACGATCTGATTAACGGGGTTGTAGCCCTTCTGCTGCAGAGAGTCGAACACCGTCCGGAGGATCAGGCGCATATTCTCTTTGTCGTCGCCGGGAATGGTGAACTTTAAAGTGCTGTAATCCGTCATGATATCGACCTCCTTTGGGATTATTGGTATTATAGCCTAAAATTTGCTTTGTGTAAAGACCTGATTGGAAAAAATTTGTCAGCGCAGGGTGGCGCCCAGTTTTTCCTGCAGGGCAGCGAGGACTTTGGCGGTGACGTTTTCAGAGTCCGCATCGGTCAAGGTGCGGTCGTCAGCACGCAGTTCCAAAGAGAATGCCATGCTCTTTTTGCCATCGGGAACACCGGTGCCGCGGTAGATATCGAAGAGTTTGACACCGCGCAGCAATTTGCCGGCAGCGGCGGGGATGACATCTTCGACCTCGGCGACAGTGACCTTCTCGTCGCAGATCAGTGACAGGTCACGGCTGGCGGACTGGTACTTGGGCAGGGGGGTGTAGGTGGCGTCGGGAAGCCGCAGGGTGAAGAGTTTGGTGAAATCCAATTCTGCACAGTAAACTTCGCAGTCCATACCGTAATTCTCAGCCACCAGAGGATGCACCTGACCCATGTAGCCCAGCACGGTATCACCAACAGTGAGTTTTGCGCAGCGGCCGGGATGGTAAGAGGGATTGTCGGAAACGGCGGTATAGCGCAGTTTGGGCATGCGAAGACCGGTCATGATGGCATCGAGCTGACCCTTCAGGCTGAAGAAGTCGGTGCCGGCACCGTAGGTGCCCAAAGTGAGCATCTTGGGCTCTTCCGGCAGGGACTGACCTTCTGTGGGCAGGTAGATCTTTGCCAGTTCATAGAGTTTTACATTTTTGTTGTGGTAATTGTAGTTCCGCGCCAGAATGTCCAGCATGCTGGGCAGGGCGATGGTACGCATGATGGAGGTGTCCTCGCCCAGGGGATTCTGGATGCGCATGGCATTGCGCAGGGGACTGTCTGCACTGATGCGGATGCGGTCGAAAATGTCGGGAGATACGAAGGAGTAGGTGATGATCTCACTGAAGCCCAGACCGCGGCAGAGGATGCCTGCCTGATTTTCCGCCAGCATATAGGGGGTGTAGCCGCCCTGGGTGGAGGTCTTGAATGCGGTGGTGGGGATCTCGTTGTAGCCGAAACTGCGGCCCACTTCCTCGGCAATGTCTGCCATGAGGTTCAGGTCGGGACGGAAAGAGGGTACGCAGATGGTGTCGCCGTCAACGGGTACTTCCAAAAGATTCAGGTAACGCACCATTTCTTCCTTGCTGATGTCGGTACCCAGCAGGGCATTGATCTTGTCCACTTCCAGCGGCAGGGTCTTGGGGGTGGGGACATAATGGATGATGTCGATGATGCCGTCCAGCACATCGCCGCATTCCAGCAGTTCTACCAGTTCGCAGGCGCGCTGCACGGCAGGAACGGTCATCATGGGATCGAGATTCTTCTCGAACTTGCCGGAAGACTCGGTGCGCATGCCCAGCGCCAAAGCGGTCTGACGGATGGAAGTGCCGTTGAAGTTGGCGGATTCAAAGACTACGGTGGTGGTATCGTTCAGAATTTCGGAGTTTTCGCCGCCCATGATGCCGGCAAGGCCAATGGGCTTATTTTCGTCGGCGATGACCAGCATGCCGGGCTTCAAAGCGCGGACATTGCCGTCCAAAGTGGTCAGGGTTTCACCCTCGGTGGCTTCGCGCACGATGATCTTGCCGGAAGAAACATAACGGTAGTCAAACGCGTGCATGGGCTGGCCGTACTCCAGCATGACATAGTTGGTGATATCCACGATGTTGTTGATGGGGCGCACGCCGTTGGCACGCAGCCGCTGCCGCAGCCATTTGGGCGACGGAGCGATCTTCACATTCTTGACCATACGGGAAGAGTAGCGGTTGCAAAGATTTTCTGCAGGTACTTCCACATCCAAATGGTCGAAAATAGAGCCGGCATCGCTGCCTTTGACCACGGGCTCGTGGTGGCGCATGGTCTTGCCGAAGGCGGCTGCAGATTCACGGGCCAGACCGATGATGGAGTAGCAGTCCGGGCGGTTGTTGGTGATCTCAAAGTCCACAACGGTGTCGTCGTTGCCGATAACGGCGTTGATATCGTCGCCAATGTTGCAAGGCTCTTCGATGATAAAGATGCCGTCGGTGATGGCGTAGGGGAAGTCATTCTGAGTAAGCCCCAGTTCCTCAAGACCGCAGAGCATGCCGTTGGAGGCAACGCCCCGGAGTTTGCCCTTGGTGATGTGTACGCCGCCGGGCAACCAGGAATTGTGCAGCGCCACGGGAACCATATCGCCCTGCTTCACATTCTGCGCGCCGGTGACGATCTGAACAGGCTCGTCTTCGCCCACATCCACCATGCACACCCACATGTGGTCGGAATTTTCGTGGCGGACGATGGACAAAACCTTGCCCACCTTGACATTCTTGATCTCCGCGTCCATGCGCTCCCAGGTTTCCACCTTCTGACCGAAGACGGTGAGTTTTTCCACATATTCTTTGTCGGAGACAGCGGACAGATCCACGAACTCCTCATTGATCCATTTTCTGTTGAGTTTCATAATCTATCCCTCCTTTAGAACTGATTTAAGAAACGCATATCATTATCGAAGATCAGACGCAGGTCATTGATCTTCATGCGGCCCATGGCCATACGCTCCAAGCCCATGCCGAAAGCAAAGCCGGAGTATTTTTCAGGATCGATGCCGCAGCAGCGCAGCACTTCAGGGTGCACCATGCCGGCACCCAGCAGTTCGATCCAGCCTTCACCGTGACAGGTGGAGCAAACTGCGCCACCCACTTCGCCGGTGCCGTGGCACTTGTGGCACTGCATATCCATTTCGCAGGAAGGCTCGGTGAAGGGGAAGTGGTGGGGACGGAAACGCATGACGGACTCTTCGCCGTAGATCTTCTTCATAATGGCAACCAGTGCGCCCTTCAGGTCGCCCATGGTGATGTGCTCGTCCACCACAAGACCTTCGATCTGGTGGAACATGGGGGAGTGGGTGGCGTCGGCTTCGTCCTTGCGGCACACGCGGCCGGGCGCCAGCATGCACAGAGGCGGGTTGTTGTTTTCCATGAACCGGATCTGCATGGGGCTGGTCTGGGTACGCAGCAGGACGGTATCGTCGTCGGTGAAGTAGAAGGTGTCGCTGCGGTCGCGGCTGGGGTGACCTTCTTCAATGTTCAGCCGTGTGAAGTTGTAACTTGCCAGTTCCACTTCAGGGCCGTCCACAACGGTGTAACCAAGGCCCACGAAGATCTCTTTGATCTGCTGCAGCACCTGATTCATGGGGTGCTGGTGACCCAGAGTGATTTCGCTGCCGGGAATGGTCACGTCAATGGCCTCGGCGGCTAGTTTGTTTTCCAGAACGGATGCGTTGATGGCGCTCTTGCGCAGTTCCAGTTTTTCCTCGATCTCTGCCCGGACGGCATTGGCCAGCGCACCCATGACGGGGCGCTCCTCAGGGGTGAGTTTGCCCATCATTTTCAGCACGGCGGTAAGTTCACCCTTTTTGCCCAGCCATTTGACCCGCAGTTCCTCCAGATCTGCAGGAGTGGCGGCGATCTCCAAAGATGCCAGCGCCTGCTGACGGATATTTTCCAATGTTTGTTTCATTTTTGACCCTCCTGAAAGGTATGTAAGTAAAAAAATATCCTTCCATCCCGTGAACATCGGGACGAAAGGATCTTCCTTCCGCGGTACCACCCGCAATTCGCCTTTCGGCGCGCTCTTCGGTGCTAACACACCTGTAACGTTTAACGGAGTCACCCGGCCGTTCCTACTATGCTTTCAGACGGCGGCTCCCGGGGGAAGGCCTTGCACTGCACCCAAGCGGCTCCCACCATCCCGCATTCGCTGAAGTTGTGCTACTTAGTACAAGACGACCCGATCATCGCTTTTACATATCTATCGCATGATAACATATTATTTTGTAAATTGCAAGAAAAATTTACCGCACGGAGGAAAATTCCGTGCGGTAAAGAATTTTGTCAGATTTCTTCGCTTATTGCCAGCAGGAGAATGCCGATGATCACAACAGCAATGAAGGCATAGGTCTTCCAGGAAAGTTTTTCTTTGAGGAAGATCCGGGAAAGCAGCAGCGACACAACGCAGACAGAGGAAAGGATCGGTGCTGCCACAGCGTCCACGCCGCCAAGGGCATAAACATAGGTGAACTGGCCTGCGGTTTCGAATACCGCTGCGAGGATCTTATCCTTGTGCTGAGGGACAGAGCCAAACTTGACCTTCTTGGCCTTCAGGAAAATGAACAGACCCAGTGCAAACAGGGCAAAGGTCAGTTCGTAACTGGTGTTGGCGACCGCTTCGATGGTATCCTCGGTAACATCGACCAGAGGAGAATTGGCGACATCTTCGATCAGGAAGAATGCGTCATCCAGGAAGGTGCCGAATGCATCAAGCAGAGCATAAATAAAGGGCATGCAGAAAGAAATGATGGCCAGCGTTTTGCCCAGTTTCTTTTTCCGGGTGGTCTCGCCGTGGTTTTCCAGATAACTGACACCTACAACGCCAATACCGATCACACCCACAGCGACCCATGTGAGCCAGTGGAACTCATCGCCCATAATCAAAGCAAACAGAAGAACACAAATGACACCGGCGGTGTTTTCAATGGGGTCAGAGATGGATTCTTCCAAGAAGCGCATTCCGAAATAGGAAAATGCCATGGATACGATGTAAAACAGGGATACGGGCAGATAGCGGAGCAGGTTAATGGGGTTGTAATTGATGTCTTGCGTCAGCAGGGTGAAGACAGCATGTGCACCCATAACGACACCGACCCAGATACAGATCTTCAGGTGAGAGTACTTCTCATCCGGACGGGCGCCCTTCTTGTAAAACAGTTCTGCTGTGCCCCACAAAAGGGCGGTTGCGATGGAAAAGAATAACCAGGACATAACTTTAACCTCTTTTTTATAAGTTTACGAGGCCTGCATCCACCATTTTTTGCAGGCTCATGAGGATACCGAGTTTTGCGTGAGACCAGGTCAGACCGCCCTGGAAATAGACCGCGTAGGGGGGACGGATGGGTCCGTCAGCGGAAAGTTCCATGGTCGATCCCTGTACAAATGCGCCGGCAGCCATGATGACCTGGGATTCATAGCCGGGCATATCGCCGGGAATGGGGGTTGCGAAACTGTCCACGGGTGCGGCGGACTGAATGCCTTTGCAGAAGGCGATCATGCCTTCCTCACTGCCAAGTTCCACCGCCTGAATGATGTCATGGCGGCTTTCCGTGGCGTTGGGGACGCATTTAAAGCCCAAAGGCTCGTAGAGATTTGCGGCGAAGATGGCGCCTTTTTCCGCACTGGCGGTGACGGTGGGGGAGAGAAAGAAACCTTGGTACATTTGGGTCATGAGACCGAAATTTGCGCCCACTTCCTGACCCAAGCCGGGTGCGCTGAGGCGGTAGGCACAGCGGTCGATGCAGGCTCTCGTACCGGCAATGTAGCCGCCGGAAGAAGCAAGACCGCCGCCGGGATTCTTAATAAGGCTGCCCACGATCATGTCAGCGCCCACTTCGGAAGGCTCGCGCATTTCCACAAATTCGCCGTAGCAGTTGTCCACCATAACGATCACATCCGGCTTGATGCCCTTGCAAAAGGCGATCAATTCGCCGATCTTTTCCACGGAGAAAGTGGGCCGGGTGGCGTAGCCTTTGGAGCGCTGAATGGTAATGAGTTTGGTCTTTTCGTTGATGGCGGCGCGGATGCCGTCGTAGTCAAAACTGCCGTCGCCCAGCAGATCCACCTGACGGTATTGTACGCCGTACTCTGCCAAAGAGCAGGGGCTGGGGCGGATGCCGATGACCTCCTGCAAAGTATCGTAAGGAAGTCCAACGGGGGAGAGCAGTTCATCGCCGGGCAAAAGATTGGCACTCAGGGCGATGGTCAGAGCGTGGGTGCCGCAGGTGATGTGGGGGCGCACCAGCGCCGCTTCCGTGCCGAAGGTGTCGGCGTAGACCTGCTCTAATTTGTCGCGGCCTTCGTCGTTGTAGCCGTAGCCGGAGGATGCAGCGAAGCAAGTGGCGCTGACCCGGTTTTTCCGGAAGGCTGCCAAAACTTTTGCCTGATTGTATTCCGCCACTTTGTCGATCTCGTCAAAACGGTCGCGAAGGCGGTTCAGGGCAGCCTCACCGTAAGCATAGACGGCAGGTGAGATGCCCATGTTTTCGTAAAGTGTGTTGATATTTTCCATGGTTAGTCCTCTTTTTCTACGGAATTGAAGATGCGGTTGGCTAAATCGTTGAGGGTCTCGGGCTTGGTGACGATAAGGCCGGTGTTCTCCTTGCCGAGGATCAGCAGAGTGTCGCCCGGCTCGATACCGAAAAATTCCCGGGCCTCTTTGGGAATCACGATCTGTCCGCGGTCGCCCACTTTTGCGGTGCCGAAAACCCGCTGGGCGCTTCCTTTTCCTAAAACGTGCTTACCAGCAGCCATAATTTGGTTCCTTTCACATTTTTCATATTTTTCACACCGACAAGTATAATAAAAACCGCCCCGGCTGTCAAGACCGGGACGGTGAAATTTTAGTCTCTTCTTCTGCCGAAAATGGTCAAAAGTCTTACGATCTGCGCCAGTGCTACGGCGGTGGCGGCTACATAGGTCATGGCGGCGGCGGTGAGGGTCTTGCGGGCGCCTTTTTGTTCCTCTTCCGTTAATAGTTCGCCGCTGGCGATGGTTTCAAGTGCGCGGCGGCTGGCGTTAAATTCCACAGGCAGGGTGATCAACTGAAAGACCAGCGAAAGGCTGAAGCAGCCGATGCCAAGATACACGAAGAAGTAGGAGATCTCGCCGAAAGATGCCAGAAGCACGCCAAGGAAGATCAGCGGCAGCGCCAGTTTCGAGCCGAAGTTGGTGGCCGGAATGACAGCGGCCCGGAGTTTGATGGGTGCGTAGTTCTGGGCATACTGCACAGCGTGGCCGGCTTCGTGGCAGGCAACACCGATGGCTGCCACGGAGGTGGAATCGTAAACGCTTTCCGACAGACGGATCACGTTGGCCTTGGGGTCATAGTGGTCCGTGAGGTTGCCGCCGGTGCGCTGGATCTGCACATTGTGTACGCCGTGGGCGCGCAGCACGCGTAAAGCGGCGTCGGCACCGGTGATGCCACGGCGGCAGGATTGTTTGGCATATTTTTTGAAGGTGGACTTGACATTGTAACTTGCCCATGCCGAGAGGATCAGGCAGGGCAGGACAATGGCGATATAGGTCCAGTCAAAACCGTAAAAATAGTAGGGCATAGCGGTCTCCTTTGCGTTTTTTCTTTATTATACCTCGAAGCGGCGGCTACTTGCAAGCAAAATGGGAAAAATTCATAAATTGTTCCTTTTTGCGCAAAATGGCATCAGGAGGGATGGCAAATGACTGAAAAAGAATATGGAAAACTGGTCAGTGAATTGGCACCGGCATCGCCTATTTGGAAAGATGTATTCAATGCTTTTTGGATCGGCGGATTGATCTGCGTGCTGGGGCAGGTGGCGATAAATGGTTATATGGCGCTGGGGCTGGAAAAGACCGATGCCTCCGGCGCGGCCAGCATGAGTTTGGTGGTGCTGTCAGCGCTGCTGACGGGGTTTAGTTTGTATGATAACATCGCAAAGTTTGCGGGGGCGGGTACTCTGGTGCCGATCACGGGTTTTGCCAATGCGGTGGTCTCGCCGGCCATCGAGTTCAAGACCGAGGGATTTATCTTAGGTGTTGGCGCGAAGATGTTTACAATTGCAGGGCCTGTGATCGTGTATGGTGTGGCGGCGAGTGTCGTGTATGGGTTGATATATTGGATAACTACCGTTCTATAATGTAGGGGCGATCATTGATCGCCCGTGGGCGGTTAATAACCGCCCCTACAAGAAGAACGAACATTTCCGAAGGGCGATTTATGAATCGCCCCTACGAAATGAGATGCACATTTTTCTGCAAAACTGCAGGGTTGCCAACCCCTGTCATTCGCGCAAAAAGGCTTGACCAAATCGGTCAAGCCTTCTGTGTGTTGATCATACCATATTTCAAATCATCCATGTGTTTTGACCATTGATCATACCATATTTCAAATCATCCAGGTGTTTTGACCATTGATCATATCTTGATTCAAATCATTCAGCATCGAAAGCCAACTGGAATCATGCGCTTGTTCGGCTCTAATACGGGAAAATCTAAGAGCAGATTCGATGGACGCATAAGGCATCTGGGTTAGTCTTTCATAAATGATAAGGGCGCCTGGCCAATTTGGATCTGCAATCCATTCTAAAAGTTGAAACATAAAGGGCTGGAGTTCTTCATCGCTACGCATCGAAACAACCTTAGCGCATGGTTCCCAAACTGATTTGCTTTTTTCCGGAGGAACAATAATCGGTTGAATAAATGGAAATAGGTTTTTAATTTGCTTGGCTGCATCTATGCCTTTTTGCGCTTTTGCTTCGTTTTCTTCATCGGATAATTGATTATCCCACATGAATAGATTGTATAATTCATCAATGCTATAATTCATTTAATCTCACCTCGCTAAATTTATTATACTATACCGCCGCCTGAATGTAAATATTTTCCCTCAATGGGCTTGTCATCGTGTATGGTGTGAGTGCCAGCGTGGTGCATGGCTTGATTTATTGGATAACCACATTATTCTAGCACAAAAGGCTTGCCGAGTGGCAAGCCTTTTATCATACGCACGGAAAATATCCACCGTATTTTTCGAATAGGGAATGGATGTATTCCATATCTTCTTTGGGAACATCAAAATATCTTAAACTACCGAGATCCTGTATGCTATTGCAAGTGTCACAAGCAATTGCAAAGGTTCGCCCACCAACTTTGAGAGAAATGTTCTTATCAAAACCACAAGAGGGAACACCGGACAAAGCGGGATAGTAGTTATTTCCGTCGAGAATGTCTATGATCTTTTCTGCCTCGCTATCCTCTAACGTAACATTAATATTTTTATCTCCATAGATAAAGGTTAACGTAACGTCAGCGCCTTCGCTAACACTCGTTTGGGAACAGCCACATACGGCTACCATAATGGAAAGAATGACAAAAATGGCAAGTAATTGTTTCATATATTCTACCTCACTTCATTTCATTATACCACACCGCTGTTTCAATGTAAATGTTTTTGCTAAATCACTGCGTCCTAAGTTGACACAAGCAGAGGGGTTTATTCTCGGTGTTGGACCAAAGATGTTCACAATAGCCGGACCGGTGATTGTTTACGGCGTATCTGCATCAGTAATTTACGGCTTGATTTATTGGGTAATCACTTTAATGTAGGGGCGATCATTGATCGCCCGTGGGCGGTTAATAACCGCCCCTACAAGAAGAACGAACATTTCCGAAGGGCGATTCATGAATCGCCCCTACGGAATGAGATGCACATTTTTCTGCAAAACTGCAGGGTTGCCACCCCTGTCATTTGCGCAAAAAGGCTTGACCAAATCGGTCAAGCCTTTTTGTTGTAGTGGGGGTTTAATAGTTAGGGGAAAGAAAACCCCGTGTCAAATCCTTACGAAAAATTAAAAATTTACTATTGCGAAAAGGGAAGTTTCCCGTTATAATTAATAATGGTTTAATATGGTGGCGTTATGTGCGCCAAACGAATAGCAGGAGGAATTATTTATGCCTATGCAAATGGGTTTCCGTTGGTACGGCGAAGGCAACGATAAGATCAGCCTTTCCGACATTAAGCAGATCCCCGGTGTTACCAGCATCGTTTGGGCGCTGCACCATAAAATGCCCGGCGAAGTCTGGGAGGAAAAAGAGATCGCTGAAGTGATGGATCAGTTGCACAAGTACGGCTTCAACGGCGATGTTGTGGAGTCTGTCAATGTGCATGACGACATCAAGATCGGCAGAGATACCCGGGATGCGCTGATCGAGAATTACAAGACCACCATGCGCAACCTCTCCAAGTTCGGCGTCAAGGTGATCTGCTACAATTTCATGCCCATCTTCGACTGGACCAGATCCAATCTGTTCCATGAGGTCGGCGATGGCTCTACCGCACTGTTCTATGAAAAGAACATGATCCAGGATGACTATAACGCCATGGCGAAGTACATTCTGGACTTCACTGAGAAGTACAATATGAGTTTCCCCGGCTGGGAGCCTGAGCGCATGGCCAAACTGGACGAACTTTTTAAGGCTTATGCCGATGTTGACCACGAAAAACTGTGGGCCAACCTCAAGTACTTCCTTGAAGCGCTGATGCCTACCTGCGAGGAGACCGGCATCAAGATGGCCATCCACATGGACGATCCCCCCTGGGATATCTTCGGTTTGCCCCGTCTGCTGATCAATGAGGAGAATATCGACCGCTTCCTGAAGATGGTGGATCACCCCTGCAACTGTCTGGCGCTGTGCTCCGGCAGTTTGAACGCAGGCCCCAACAATGATGTGGCAAGCATCGTCCGCAAGCACTGCGACCGTATCGCTTTTGCACATATCCGCAATGTCAAGCATTTCGAAAACGGCGACTTCTCCGAGGCCAGTCACCGCGACTGCGACGGCGACACCGGCATCCTGGAAGTTTTGCGCGCTTACCACGACTGCGGCTTTGAGGGCTATATCCGTCCCGACCACGGCCGTCATCTGTGGAACGAAGGCCCTGGCAATGTCCGCCCCGGTTACGGTCTTTACGATCGCGCTCTGGGCATTATGTACATGCTGGGCGTGTGGGATCTGCTGGACAGACTCGCAGGTAAATACTAATTAATTTTTGGAGGTAAATTATTATGCTGAATCTTCCCTTGAATATTGATTACACCGGTAAGGTGGTCGTGGTCACCGGCGCTGGCGGTCTGATCTGCGGCGCTATGGCACGCGCTTTCGCACAGTGCGGCGCAAAGGTCGCTGCCCTGGACCTGAATGAGGATGCTGTCAAGGCTCTGGCTGCTGAAGTCAAGGCTGAAGGCTTTATTATGGAAGGCTACAAGGCCAATGTTCTGGAGCCCGAGGCGCTGGAGGCTGTGCACCAGCAGGTTTTGGCCGATCTGGGCCCCTGTGATATTCTGGTCAACGGCGCCGGCGGCAACAATCCCCGTGCTACCACTGACAATGAGTACCAGCATGAGGCGAAAGAGGGCGGCAAGTCTTTCTTCGATCTGGAGGCTTCCGGCGTGGACTTCGTGTTCAAACTGAATTTCCAGGGCACGCTGCTGCCCACCCAGGCATTTGCTAAGGATATGGTCGCCAAGAAGGCCGGCTGCATTCTGAACATTTCTTCCATGAATGCTTACACCCCTCTGACCAAGATCCCTGCCTACTCCGCTGCCAAGGCCGGTATCTCCAACTTCACCCAGTGGTTGGCTACCCACTTTGCCGGCACCGGCATTCGCTGCAATGCCATCGCTCCCGGCTTCCTGGTGTCCGCTCAGAACAAGGCGCTGCTGTTCAATGAGGACGGCACTCCTACTGCCCGCTCCGCCAAGATCCTCAACGGCACGCCCACCGGTCGTTTTGTCGATGCTGACGAACTGCTGGGTGCAACACTGTTTTTGTGCGATGACAAGGCCGCTTCCGCCATTACCGGCGTGGTTCTGCCTGTTGACGCAGGTTTTGCCGCTTATTCCGGCGTGTAATTGTAAAAGAAAATCGCTCCCCGATGGGGGAGCGACTTTTGCTGCGCAAAAATCCAGCCCCCTCAATACGAGGGGGCTGAGTTTGCTTACAGTTGTTTATTTCAGCATTTCGATGAGTTTGCCGAGTTTCGGCTCGAAGGCTGCGCCGTACCAATGATTATCCAGCGTAGCGGTGTATTTGATGCATTCGACGGTGTAATCCGCAGCGATCCGGGCGGCATCAAAGGCGGTTTTGCCCCGGGTCAGCGCGCCAACAAAGGCGGAGGCATAGATATCGCCGGTGCCGTGGCAACTGTTGGGCAGTTTTTCGTGCTCATAGTAGTTGTAA
The DNA here is from genome assembly GCA_045591725.1 of Faecousia sp. Taxonomy (GTDB): domain Bacteria; phylum Bacillota; class Clostridia; order Oscillospirales; family Oscillospiraceae; genus Faecousia. The sequence continues at coordinate 3,673 of JAZNTI010000032.1, read as the reverse complement.
ATGCCGTTTTCAAAGACTACAACACCGGTCTTTCCTTCAGAGTAGGATACGCCCGTGAGAATCACGTTTTTGCAGCCGATGGCGGTGAGTTTATGAAGCAGTTCGTCAATGTAGGCGCGGTCGTACGCGGAGCGGTACTGGGCGCCGGTGAGGAAGCAGGCTTCTGTGATATTGGGCACGGTGTAGTCGGCAACGGCGCAAAGTGTTGCCATGGATTTTGCGTAGTTTTCGTCAAAGGCAGGGTAGAGTTTGCCATTGTCTGCCATGGCAGGGTCGACGATCTTGACGCAGCCATCGCCTGAAGTGCGCCGGAAGATGTCTTTGACCATGCCGATCTGCTCCGTGCTGCCCAGATAACCGGTATAGATGGTGCTGAAGCGGATACCCTCTTTGCACCAGTGGTCGGTGATGGCAGGGATATCGGCGGTCAGGTCCCGGACGGTGAAACCGGTGAAACCGGCAGTGTGTGTGGAAAGCACCGCAGATGGCAGAATGCAGGTTTCTACGCCGCAGGCGGAGATGATGGGCAGTGCCACGGTCAGTGAGCACTGACCGACGCAGGATATGTCTTGAATTGTGAGAATCTTCTTGTAACTCATTATGGTCACCTCGCATTTTCGAATTGAAAACATTATATCACAGTCTGTCAATATTTTCTGCATGAGATATATGAAAAAAGTTTAAATTTTGCAATGGTTGCTATTTGGAGAAAATCTGCTATAATGTCAGGTAGACCATTTAAGAAAGGACAAGCATATGAGAGTTATTATTTTGTCGTGCAATACCGGCGAAGGTCATAATTCCACCGGTAGGGCAATTTTGGAAGTGCTGAAAAACCGGGGCGTGTACAGCGAGATGGTGGACGCGCTGGCTTGTTTTTCCAAGAGTTTTTCCAACTTTATCTGCGATTGGCATGCGAAACTTTACCGTTATGCGCCGGGTCTGTGGGATGTGGGTTACCGCACCTTTGAAAAACGCGAAATGGGCGCTGATGAGCGGGAAATGATCAGTCTGCTGCTGACATTGGGCAAGAAAAAACTGAAAGCACTGCTTGAAGGCGGCGATTATGACGCCATTATCTGTACCCATGTTTTTTCCGGCATGATGGTTACAGAACTGAAAAAGACGTGGGATATGTGCCCGCCGTGTTACTTTGTGGCAACAGACTACAGTTGCTATCCTTATACGGATTGCTGTGATATGGATGGCTATTTTATTCCCGCGAATTCGGTAAAAAGTGAGTATGCCGAGGTCGGCGTGCCGGAGGAGCGCATGCTGGCAACGGGTATTCCGGTGCGTCAGGAATTCTATGCTCATTGCGATAGAACGGCTGCACGGGAGATACTGGGACTGCCGCGCGATGCGACCGTTGTGCTGCTGATGTGTGGCAGCATGGGTGTCGGCCCGATCCGCAAGGTGGCAAAAAAGGTCGCGGAGCGGCTGCCTAAGAATGCCGTTCTGGCTACTTTCTGCGCCAAAAATAAGCGCCTATATAAGTCCATGCAGGAGATCGACGATCCCAAGATCCGCGTTCTAGGCTTTACCAGGGAAGTGAGCACCTATCTGGATGCGGCAGACATGATCATTACCAAGCCCGGCGGCCTCAGCATTACGGAAGCGGCCAATAAATGGGTGCCTATGGTGCTGATCAACTCCATCGGCGGCTGTGAAAATGCCAATTTCTACTTTATGATGAACCGCGGTTATGCCGTGGGCAGTTCCCGGGCCATCGATGTGGTGGAACTTGCTGCGCGTCTTGCGGTCGATTCGGAACGCCGTGCGCGTATGGTAGAGGCTATGAAGAAAGATTTTAACTGCAATTCCGGTGAGGTTATTGCGGATATCGTGATGGAAGCAGCGGCAAAGCACCGCGAAAGAAAGAATCTAAGTGTTGCCGGTGTGTAGTCCGGCCGGAAAATGAGGTTTCCCAACATGAATTTCGTTGTTTTGGATATGGAATGGAATCAGCCCTGGCCGGGGTCGCCTTCCGCGCGGAAGGTGCTGCCGGTGAGCATTCGCGGCGAGATCATTCAGATCGGTGCGGTGCGCATCACGGAAAAAGGGATCTCGGCTGATGAATTTCAGATCCTGATCAGACCCAAATTTTATCGCCGGTTAAACCGCCGGGTCAGTAAACTTACCGGCATCAAGGAAGCGCAGTTGCTGGAATATGGCGTGCCCATGCCCGAGGCCATGCACCGTTTCAGGAAATGGTGCGGCGAAGACGCGATCTTTTTGACATGGGGTTTTGACGATATCACCATTTTGCGCGAAAATCTGCGGCTTTTTGGCCTTGATGAGGATTGGACCCAGCGCTGGTACAATGCCCAGATGATCTTTAACGCCCAGACCGACGGCTCCAGTGCCCAGAAGGCGCTGAAGACCGCTATGGAGATTTTTGAGATCGAGGCGACCCGCCCGGCTCATGACGCGCTGGGCGACGCATTCCATACGGCACAGATCTGCGCAAAACTGGATCTGCAGCGGGGCATCGAGGAGTACGATCAGGCGCTGAAGAGCCATGTGAACGGTTTTCACGGTGCGCAATTGCCCGGCTGTATTGCCCGGAAAGTGTATTATGACTATGCCGATAAAAACGCAGCGCTGGATGCCATGACCGGACCGGAGAATTTGTGTCCCCTTTGCGGAGCGCAGATGAAAGGGACGCGCTGGTTCTCTCAACCGGGTCACCGGTATATGGATCTGGCAAATTGCCCGGAGCATGGCAAGTTTTTGATCCGTATTCGCCTGTCTGAGCAGCCGGATCAGACCTTCCGTGTCAGCCGCCTGACCTATGAGGCGACATCTGAGGCGGCGCAGGCTTACGAGCGCCGTTCCCAGAAAGCAGAGCCGGAATCCGAGCGGCATTCCCGCCATCTCCGCAGAGGAAAAAGAGAGCAAAAAACTACTGAATAAGTAAAGCGCCGCGCTTTTGAACGCGGTGCTTTTCCTTTAATAAAAGTGCTTGACAGAAGCAATTTCAGATGATACAATACGGCTTGTGATGGTGCCTAGGCACCTGTGACTAATGGGCCCTTAGCTCAGTTGGTTAGAGCCTCCGGCTCATAACCGGATAGTCCCGGGTTCGAATCCCTGAGGGCCCACCATCAAATAACAAGGCATTGCCTTTTCTATATAGGGGTATAGCTCAATTGGTAGAGCGGCGGTCTCCAAAACCGTAGGCTCAGGGTTCAAGTCCTTGTGCCCCTGCCAAATTAGAACCGTTATTAGGATACAGAAATGTGTCCTAATATGGTTCTTTTTTGATTTATAGGCACTAATTTGGATACAATTAGCAATATAAAGCCGTCAACGAGGGTGTATTCACCTGCTGACGGCTTTTTGGTTATAAAGTTATCGTAGCATTTGTGGGTAATCGTGGCATTATTGATTTTTCTCATTTATTGCCGTATAATTATATTTGTTGAAAAGAGGTGTGTTTCCGATGTCAAAATATAAAAATGCACTAGCTTCTTTGAAATGTAAAGGTGTACACGTAACTGTAGACGGACACAACATTCATGTGTACAGCGCGGGGGATAGGAATAAACCCCCAATTGTACTTATGTCAGGTTCAGGGACTGTTGCTCCTGTGTATGATTTTAAGATTCTTTATGAAAAGTTGTCTAAGAGTTTCAGAGTGATCGTAATGGAAAAATTCGGCTATGGATAT
>JAZNTI010000031.1:0-25622 GCA_045591725.1 Faecousia sp. | reverse complement strand
GTCCACTGGCAGTTGATCAGGAACACGCCGCCGGGCTTAACGTCCTGAACGATCTTGAAGCCCTTGGTGATGTAAGAGGGATTGTGGCAAGCCACGAAGTCAGCCTTGTTGATGTAGTAGGGGGACTTGATGGGCTTGTCGCCGAAACGCAGGTGGGAAACGGTGACGCCGCCGGTCTTCTTGGAGTCGTACTGGAAGTAAGCCTGCACGTACTTGCCGGTGTGGTCGCCGATGATCTTGATGGAGTTCTTGTTTGCACCGACGGTGCCGTCGCCGCCCAGACCCCAGAACTTGCACTCGATGGTGCCTTCTGCAGCGGTGTTGGGGGAAGCGACTTCGGGCAGGCTCAGGAAGGTGACATCGTCCACGATGCCCAGAGTGAACTCGTTCTTGGGCTCGTCCTTAGCCAGTTCTTCGTAAACGGCGAAAACGGAAGCGGGGTGGGTATCCTTGGAACCCAGACCGTAACGGCCGCCGACGACGGTGATATCGCCCTTGCCGGCCTTGGCCAGAGTCATGACCACATCCTGATACAGGGGCTCGCCCTGGGAGCCGGGCTCCTTGGTGCGGTCCAGAACAGCGATCTTCTTGACGGTGGCGGGGATAGCGGCCAGCAGATGCTTGGCGCTCCAGGGACGGAACAGGCGGACCTTGATAAGGCCGACCTTCTCGCCGTGAGCGTTCAGGTAGTCGATGACTTCTTCAGCAACGTCATTGAAAGAGCCCATGGCCACGATGACGCGGTCAGCATCGGGTGCACCGTAGTAGTTGAACAGTTGGTAGTCGGTGCCGAGTTTTTCGTTGACTTTCTGCATGTACTTCTCCACCACTGCGGGCAGGGCGGTGTAGTACTTGTTGCAGGCTTCACGGTGCTGGAAGAAGATGTCGTCATTCTCGTGAGAGCCGCGCATTGCGGGGCGCTCGGGGTTCAGGGAGTGCTTGCGGAACTCGTCAACAGCCTCCATGTTGGTCATTTCCTTCAGGTCCTCGTAGTCCCAGATAGCGATCTTCTGGATCTCGTGGGAGGTACGGAAACCGTCGAAGAAGTTGATGAAGGGCACGCGGCCTTCAATGGCTGCCAGGTGGGCAACAGCGCCCAGGTCCATGACTTCCTGCACGTTGGTTTCAGCCAGCATAGCAAAGCCGGTCTGACGGCAGGCGTAGACGTCGGAGTGGTCACCGAAGATGTTCAGCGCCTGGGTCGCGACGGTACGGGCGGAAACGTGGAACACAGAGGGGAGCAGCTCACCGGCGATCTTGTACATATTGGGGATCATCAGCAGCAGACCCTGAGAAGCAGTGTAAGTGGTGGTCAGCGCACCGGCGGCCAGGGAGCCGTGAACGGTACCGGCAGCACCGGCTTCGGACTGCATCTCAACGACCTTAACGGTGTCGCCAAAGATGTTCTTGCCGCCGGCAGCGGACCACTGGTCCACATTGTCAGCCATGGGGGAAGAAGGGGTAATGGGGTAGATGCCAGCAACCTCAGTAAAGGCGTAGCTGACGTGGGCGGCAGCGGTATTGCCGTCCATGGTCTTGAATTTTCTTGCCAAGATGAAATACCTCCTAAAAGTTTTCAAAATTTACCGCATATATCATAGCACCTTTGGCACCGTTTGTAAAGTCACAAAGCGCATCCTTTCGAGGAAAAAAGTGCATAAAAATCCCTGCTCCGGAAGATGGAATTGGGAAATATCGCAGTTTAACGGATCAGTTTGCGCTTTGACATGGTGTTACCTCCTTGCAACTTTTTAAGTTGGATCTGTCTTACAATTAATACAACATGAGGGAATTATTGGTGTCAATAAATAGTTCTGCATGCCTGCTGCTGTGAAAAGGCTTGTGTTTTTTGAGTATTTGCGTTACAATGTTTTAAAATGGGAAAAAGGGGCGAAAAGCATGATCTGCAGTATCCGTACTTTGGGAATTACCGGCATCCGGGGCTGCTCGGTGACGGCGGAATGCTATATCTCCAACGGCTTGCCCGGATTTGACATTGTGGGTCTGCCCGATGTGGCGGTGAAGGAGGCGCGTGAGCGCGTCCGCGCTGCGGCAAAGAACAGCGGCGCGACTTTTCCTGCCAGCCGCATTACCGTGAATCTGGCACCGGCAAACCTGAAAAAGGCCGGTACCCATTACGATCTGCCGATTTTGCTGAGCATCCTCTGTGCTGCCGGCAGTGCGCGTAAGCCCAGGTCAACCAGCGCATTTATCGGCGAGGTGAGCCTCGACGGTCAATTGCGCCCGGTGTCCGGCGTGCTGCCCATGGCGCTGGCTGCCAAGCGCGAGGGCGTGCAGGCGCTGTTCGTTCCTGCGGAGAATGCCCCGGAGGCCACGCTGGCCCAAGGCCCGGCCATTTACGGCATTAAGAATGTGAAGCAACTCATCGACGGCCTTAACGGCGAAGTGGTGTTGCAGCCAGAGCCGCTGTGGGAACCAAAACCGGAAGAGCGCAATACTGCGGATTTCAAGGATGTTTTGGGGCAGGAAAATGTCAAGCGCGCGCTGGAAATCGCAGCCGCCGGCAGTCACAATGTGCTGCTGATCGGCCCTCCCGGCTCGGGTAAAAGCATGCTTTCTAAGCGTCTGCCGTCGATTCTTCCGGATATGACCCGTGAAGAATCGCTGGAAGTCAGCCAGATCTACTCCGTTATGGGTATGCTGACGGCGAAAGAGCCGCTGGTGACCCGCCGCCCGTTTCGCAGCCCTCACCACAGTATCTCCAATGCAGGCCTTGCCGGCGGTGGCGCGAATCCCCGTCCGGGCGAGATCTCCATGGCCCACAAGGGCGTGCTGTTTTTGGACGAGTTGCCGGAATTCCGGAAGGATACTTTGGATCTTATGCGCCAGCCTTTGGAGGATGCGCAAGTGACCATTTCCAGAGTTGCCGGTGCGGTGACCTATCCGGCAGAATTTATGTTGGTTTGCGCCATGAACCCCTGTAAATGCGGCTGGTACGGCGACCCCGGTGGCAAGTGCATTTGCTCTGAGCAGGCGGTGATCAATTACCGCAGCCGGATCTCCGGACCCATGTTGGACCGTATCGACATAATCGTGGAAGTGCCGGCGGTGCATTTTGAGGATCTGCGGACAAGAGCGGAGGCAGAGCCTTCTTCTGCGGTGCGCAGCCGGGTCAATGCAGCCCGTCAGGTGCAGCATGCGCGTTTTGGAAATGACGGCACCATGTGCAATGCCCGCATGGGCGCGGAGGAACTGCGCAAGTACTGCGCCCTCGATGACGCAGCGGCAGAACTGATGAAGCAGGCGTTTGACGCCATGAATCTGACTGCCAGAAGTTATGACCGGATTCTGAAAGTGGCGCGCACCATCGCTGACCTTGACGGCAGCGCCGAGATCGGCGCGCAGCATATCGCGGAAGCCATCCAGTACCGCAAGGTGGATCTGGGTAATCAATAAAAGTGAGGAACAAACGTGAAAGAGATTTTTTTGCTGAAATTGGGCGAGATCGTACTCAAGGGCGCCAATAAGCGGCAGTTTGAGAGCAAACTGCGGCAGAATGTGCGCCGCAGAATGAAGCCCTACGGAACTTTTGATGTGTATCTCATGCAGTCGACGCTGTATGTGGAGCCTATGGACGATAGTTGTGATGTGGACGGCGCGTGGGAAGCCTGCCGCTGCATTTTCGGCGTGGTGAGTCTGTGCCGCTGCCGTCCCTGTGAGAAAAATGTGGACGCGATTTTTGACGCGATCGAGAATTATCTGGGTGACGATCTGGATATGGCGGAGTCTTTTAAGGTGGAGTCCAAGCGCTCGGACAAGCGTTTCCCCCTGAACTCCATTCAACTTTCTCAGGAGATCGGCGGACGGCTGGCAGAAGCCCATCCCGACACGCGGGTGGATGTGCATCATCCTGCCTACACGGTGTATGTGGAAGTGCGCGACCTTGCGGCCTATGTGCACGGCCCGGCAGAGCCCGGCGCAGGCGGTTTGCCCACCGGCGTGGGCGGCAGAGCCATGTGCCTGCTCAGTGGCGGTATTGATTCTCCTGTGGCGGCGTATATGATCGGCAAGCGGGGCGTGGAGATCGAGTGCGTGCACTTTTTCTCTTATCCCTACACATCCCAACTGGCTAAGGACAAGGTCATTGAACTTGCCCGGCTGGTGACCCGTTATACCGGCAAAATGACGCTGAATATCGTATCTTTTACAGAGATCCAGGAGGCGATCCGGGATAACTGCCCCGAAGAGTTCTTCACACTGATCATGAGACGTTTCATGATGGAGATCAGCATGCGCATTGCCAAGCGCGACGGGTGCGGCGCGCTGATCACCGGCGAGAATCTGGGTCAGGTGGCGTCCCAAACCATGGAGGCCATGGGCGTTACCGGTGCGGTGGTGGACATTCCCGTGTTTATGCCGCTGATCGGATTTGACAAGGAGGAAATCGTCACCGTTGCCCGTAAGATCGGCACGCTGGAGACTTCTATTTTGCCTTATGAGGACTGCTGTACGGTCTTTACCCCCAAGCATCCCAAGACGAAGCCGACGCTGGGGCAACTAATTAACGCTGAAAAGAGCCTTGATCGGGAAGCGTTGATCCTTCGTGCGCTGGAGAATGTGGAAAAGATCACCGTCAAGTACGCCGAGGATGCGGATATCTGATAAAAAAATAAATGCTCCGACCGGATGGGTCGGAGCATTTTTGCTTTAAATATTCGGTGTGTAGTTGACGAGGATCTCCAGTTCCTTCAGTTTGTCTACGCTTGTAATGGGGTTTTCCATGACATCCACCCGGATGATGTTGTAGCACTGGGCCAGTGCATCCACCGAGGTGATGTTGTTGTAATCCAAGACGACCAAATTGAGACTGCCAAGACCGCCCAAAACATCCACCGAGGTCAACTGGTTATGGGATGCGTCGAGGGTGGTCAAAGCGCAACTTTTTTTCCACTGGGGCAGGGCGGCGATCTCGTTATAGGACACATCCAGATAGGACAGTTTGTTGAGGCTTCCCAGCGCGTCAATATCCAGCAGGGTGTTCCGGGAGAGAATGAGTTCGGAGAGTTCTTTATTCTCTGCCAATTGTGCCACATCAGTCAATTGGTTTGCCGATGCGTTGAGTTTTTGGAGATTATTGAGCGTTTCCAGCCCGGTCATCGCGCTGACGGAGTTGTTGGAGATGTTCAGTTCTGTCAGGGATGTGCAACTGGAAAGAGGCACTACGGATGCGATGGAATTGTAGGAAACATCCAGCACCTGCAGATTGGAAAGAGCGCTGATATAACTGAGATTGGTCAGCGCGTTATGGGATAAATTGAGGCTTCTCAGCTGCGCCATGAACGACAGCGCGGAAACATCACGGATGGTATTGCTGCTCAGATCCAGATGCTGCAGATTATGGGCACCGGAGAGGTTGTTGATCACCGCCAGCCGGCAGTTTGACAGGGTCAAATGGGTCAGATTGGGCAGCGAGGCGATGACGGAAAGATCGTTGGAGGTCAGATGGGCATTGGTGATGCTGAGTTTCTCCAAATTCGCCAGATAGGAAAGCGCCTGCATGCCGGAAACTTCACTGTTTTCGATCTGCAGAGAAGTCAGGTAGGGGAAACGCTGGAGATCGGCGTAGTTCTTGACACCGGCAGGCATGGTAAGTTCGGTGATCTTCCACAGATCGCTGGAAAGGATGGTTTTCTCGGCACTGTAACCCAAAAGGTCACGGATATGAGCATCCAGAACGGGGTCGGTGAAGGTCACTTCTTCAATGACGCCGCCCACGGTATAGCCAAAGGTGGAAAGAGGGCTGACAAGACCGTTTTCCGCAACGGAAACGGCATAGATCTTATTTTGGCCGGATACCAGCGTGATGCCGTCCTGGTAAAGATCTGCCTTGATAGAGGGGATCTCACCGTCGTTGGAAACATAAAGGGTGCCGCTGTTGCTTTCGATATGAATGGTCTGGTATTGGCTGTAGAAACCTGCCGGGGGATCGGCTACGGGTGCGCTGGGCCGCAGGGTCTGCAGTTGCTCGCGGATGGCAGGATCGGAGACATTGTCCAGCATGGTCACGGCATCCAGCAGTTTGTCCTGCTCCACATAGGTGTTGCACAGGGCAATATAGAGATCGACTGTGCCGGCGGCTGCGATGGCTTTGGAGAGGGTGTATTCCGCACGGGAATAGTTGCCGGCTTTTTTGAATTGATCTGCCAGTTCTATGGCGACATCGGAATTGTACTGAGATTGCTGGTAGGCGGCATTATAGAACCATTCAGAAACGGCAAATTTGCCGATTCCGTCGAAATAGCGTGCCTGCCCCAGCAGGATCTCTTTGGTAAAATCCGTGTCATATATGAAAAGATACCAGCAGATGCTGCAGATGATGATCAGCGTCAGCAGGATCGGCAGGATTCGTTTCAGGGCGTTTTTCATAGAGGTTCTCCGTTTCCCTTATTTCTGACATAAATTATACTTCCCACGCTGTTTGATGTCAAGGATGCGGTTAAATTTGGAAATCATTTCGTCTGATTGCGGCAGAAACCTTGTCCGCCCCTTTGCTAAAATACCGGCAGGGGGTGAAAGAATGAAGAGATTTTGGCAGCAGATTTTGGCTGCGTTCTTGATGGGTGCGCTGCTGCCGCTGCTGGTGATGCGAATTGGAAATTTGTTCGTTACGGCAGACGCTTCTCAAAAGCCTGTGGAGGTGCCGAAAGACGATGTTCTGCAGGAGATCTATACTGCCACAGTGCCGGTGCTGCTGACGGATACGAATTTGAGCATTATGGAACTGGAAAATTATGTGTGCGGTGTGGTTTTGGCGGAGATGCCGGTGGATTTTTCCGAGGAGGCGCTGAAAGCGCAGGCTGTGGCGGCCCGTACCTGCGCGCTTTACTGCGCCCGGAAAGCCACCAAGCATTATGGCGGCGCGGTCTGCACAGACCCCGGATGCTGTCAGGCGTATATGACTCCGACGGAATATGAAATGGATGGAGGAAGCACAGAGGATATCGAGAAAGTGCGCAGTGCAGTGCGCGCCACCGCTGGGCAGGTGCTTACATACCGGGGTGCGATTATTGACGCCACTTATTTTTCCTGCTCCGGCGGCATGACGGAGGACGCGGTTGCGGTATGGGGCAGTGATGTACCGTATCTGCAATCGGTGCGCAGCCCCGGTGAGGAGTGGGCAGAGATTTATTCTCAGACGGTGCGTTATAGTCCCGAGGAATTTCAGGCGCTTTTGGGGCGCAGTTTGACTGGCACGCCGCAGCAGTGGCCGGGTGCGGTGGAGCGCACCCGGGGCGGCGGCGTTGCTACCATGGTGCTGGGAGGGAAGACCTATACGGGTACCCAGTTGAGGAAACTTTTAAAACTCAATTCCACGGCCTTTACCCTTCAGGCTGACAGCAGTGGGATCACTATTTCCGTTACCGGTCGGGGTCACCGGGTGGGTATGAGTCAGTATGGCGCCGAGACCATGGCGCTGGCCGGCAGCACCTACGCGGAGATTTTATCTTACTACTATCAGGGTACAAGAATTGACAAACTTCAACAGGTAGAGTAAAATATCGTCAAAGCAAGTTGTAAGGAGGGCGCGTTATGCCGATCCGTATCCCCAATGATCTGCCTGCGGCGGCGGCGCTGCAGCAGGAAAACATCTTCGTCATGACCCAAAACCGGGCGAGCCATCAGGATATTCGTCCGCTGGAGATCGTGCTTTTAAATCTGATGCCCACCAAGGTGGAGACCGAGACCCAACTGAGCCGTCTTCTGGGCAATACGCCGCTGCAGGTGAATCTGGAACTGATGCACACAGCGACCCACAGATCCAAGAATGTTTCCCAGGAGCACATGCTCTCGTTTTACAAGAGTTTTGACGAACTGAAGCACCGCAAATTTGACGGCATGGTCATCACCGGCGCGCCGGTGGAACAGATGGAGTTTGAGCAGGTGGATTACTGGCCCGAATTGTGCCGGATCATGGAATGGAGCAAGACCCATGTACATTCCACATTCCACATTTGCTGGGGCGCGCAGGCCGGACTTTACTACCATTACGGCGTGGGCAAGAAGCCCTTGAAGCAGAAACTTTTCGGCGTGTACAAGCATCATGCGGACTATAAGCGTGCTATACTGCTGCGCGGATTTGACGATACATTCTGGGTACCCCATTCCCGCCACACCACCATTGATCGGGCGGATGTGGAGCGCGTGCCGGAGATCAAGATCCTGGCTTCTTCTGAGGATGCCGGCGTTTATGCCATGATGACAGACCAGGGTAGGCAGATCTTCGTTACCGGTCACGCGGAGTATGATGCACAGACCCTTCGGAAAGAGTATCTTCGGGATAAAGCGCTGGGTTTGCCCATCGATGTGCCGAAGAATTATTTCCCGGGCGATGATGATTCGCAGGAGCCGCTGGTTCGCTGGCGCGGACATGCAAACCTGCTGTTCAGCAACTGGCTGAATTACTTCGTTTACCAGACCACGCCCTATGATATCATGGAGATCGGTCAGAAAGAAAAGTAAAAAATACGGCGGTGCACTGATTGGTGCACCGCCGCGCTTTATAATTATTGAAAATTCTGCAAAAATATGGTATCATATTTTCACTGAGGGACCCATATATTCATGTGGTTGCCCGGAAAGGAGAACGACTATGGAACTGATCATTGACGGACTGAAGATCATGGCACAGCCGGATCAGTCTCTTTTGGATCTGGTGCGTCAGTTGGGGCTGGTTACGGGGAGCGTATCTACTGACCCCATTGCGGCGAAGATCGCCGGTGAGATCTTTACATTAAACTATATTCCCCTGCGGCAGAAGGATGCGGAAAGAGAGCGCTCTTCCATTCGCCGCGCTATGGCTGCTTCCGGCGGCAAGGTGCATCTTTTGCGTTACAGCGACCCCACCGGTAAGGATGTCTATGTCCGCACGGCGCAGTATGTGGTCTTTATGGCGTTTAAACAGTTGTGGCCGGGCGGCGTTGCCAAAGCGCATCACACGGTGGGCGCAGGTCTTTACATCTCGGTGCAGAACGCGCCGGACTTTTCCGCGCAGCGGCTGCGCAGTCAGGTGAGCGGGATCGTTTCCCAGGATCTGCCGCTTCTTCGCCGGAGAATTTCTACCAGGGAAGCCATCGACTATTATACCGCACGCGGTCAGGCGGATAAAGCGCGGTTGCTGGGTTGGCGCAATCATGAAACCTTTGATATTTACGCGCAGGGCGATTTTGCCGATTATTTCTACGGTGAGATGGCACCGTCCACCGGCTTTTTGCGTGTGTGGGATATTCTGCCTGCCGATGGCGGGTTTGTGATCGTATTTCCGGATGATGCGGATCCGGAGCATGTAGCGAAATATGTGGAAATGCCCCATTTCTCCGCGGTGTTTACCGAGGGCAAGCGCTGGGGCGAACTGATGGAATGCAGAACTGTTTCCGACCTTAACGAGATGGTGAAAAGCGGCAAGATCCGGCAGATGATCCGGGTCAACGAGGCGCTGCATGAAAAACGCTATGCCCAGGTGGCGGATGCGGTGTGCAGCAGAAACTGCAAGGCAGTGATGCTGGCAGGTCCCAGTTCTTCCGGAAAGACCACATCAGCCAACCGCCTCGCAACGCAACTTCGTGTCCACGGTAAAAAGCCAATCCTGCTGAGTTTGGATGATTATTATATCGACCGCGATAAGATCGCGCCCGGCCCGGACGGGAAACTGGATCTGGAGCATATCAATACCATCGACACGGCGCTTTTTGCGGAGCATTTACAGCGGCTGCTGGCCGGCGAGGAAGTGGAGATCCCCACTTTCGTATTTAAGATCGGCAAACGCCAGTGGCTGGGTCATAAGGTGCAGTTGATGGATGATTCTGTGATGATCGTGGAGGGGTTGCACGCGCTGAATCCCGTGCTGCTGCCGCCCCAGATCGATACGCAGCAGGTGTTTAAGCTGTATGTCAGTCCTTTGCTGCCGCTGAATTTGGACGATCACAACCGCATTCCCACTTCTTATCTGCGGCTGCTGCGGCGGATCGTCCGGGATTTCGAGACAAGAGGCGCGTCGGTGCAGCATACCATCGGTATGTGGGACAGCGTGCGCCGGGGTGAAAAGAAATGGATCTTCCCGTATCAGGAGCATGCGGATATGATCTTTAACAGTTCGACGCTTTACGAACTGGCGGTGCTGAAAAAGCACATTTTCCCATTGCTCACTGCCGTGCCGCCGGAGGATGAATGTTATGATGATGTGCGCGCCATCGTGCGGGTGCTGAATTATGTGTGCGAGGCAGATGTGGATGACGAGATCCCACCTACATCGCTGGTCCGCGAATTTATTGGCGGCAATACATTTTACAGATAAAGAAAAGCGGCGGGTCCTGCGACCTGCCGCTTTTGGTTTACAGTTTTGCGTAAGTTTTGTCCAGAAAACGCTGGGTGTTTATCAAGGCGCGTTTGTGGGTGGCGGTGCCGATCACACCGGCTTCGTCATAAGATGTGATCTTGAAAGAAATGATCTTGCCTTCGACTGCGATAACCTCCGCCTCGGCGCGCACCTCCATGCCCACGGGGGTGGCGGCGGTGTGCTGCAAGTTCAGTTCGATGCCCACGGTGGTCTGCCCGTCAGGCAGGGCGGTTTCGGTGGCTTCACAGGCAGCGCCTTCCATCAGCGCAGCCATGCAGGGGGTGGCGTAGACCAAAAGACTTCCGGAACCTACCTCCAGCGCGGTGTCTTCCCGTTCTACGAGGGTGGAAACTTCTGCTTTCATGCCGATTTCGATTTCCATATTGTACACATCCTTTCGGGAAAACTATACCGCGGAAATCGCCCGGTGTCAATAATTTGGATTGCCATTATTCTGTTTTAGTCGTATAATGGGTGTAATGACTGGGAAAGGAGCGCGATTTATGGAAAGACGGACATCGGCAGCGGATATTGCCCTGGGTGGCGTTATGGCGGCACTTGCCGTCGTTATTATGTGTCTGGGCACGCTCCTTGGAGTGACCACTTTTGTTTGCCCCATGCTGTGTATGCTGCTTTTGCAGTTCATTCACAAGCGCTGCGGCAGCCGTATCGGCTGGGCGTGGTTTGCGGCTGTGGCGGTGTTGGGGGCGCTGCTCTGCCCGGATAAGGAAGCGGCGGCGGTATTTGCATTTTTGGGTTATTATCCCATACTTAAGCCGAAATTTGACGGTTTGAGATTGAAAAATGTTTGGAAATTGCTTTATTTTAATATTTCGGTATTGGTCATGTATTGGGTGCTGATGCATCTGCTGGGCATGAATCAGATCGTGCAGGAGTTTCAGGAACTCGGCGCTTTGATGACCGTGGTGGCTTTGGTTCTGGGCAATGTGACATTCTTCCTGCTGGACATCATTTTGGGGCGCAGATTAAAGTTCCGGAGGCGCAGCGCATGACGGAAAAAAGTTGGAGCGTTTACATTCTGCGCTGCGGCGACGGAAGTTTGTACACCGGTATTGCGGTGGATGTGCTGTCGCGGCTTAAGATGCATGAAACCGGCAAGGGTGCGAAATACACCCGCGGCCGGGGCCCGCTGGAACTGGTGTACAGCGAGGTGTGTGGCGATAAGTCTGCGGCACTGAAGAGGGAACTGGCCATCAAGTCTCTGAGCCGGAAAGAAAAAGAAGAATTGCTGAAAAAATGAGGAAATGCAATGCATTTCCTCATTTTTGTTATACCAGTTGTTCACAGTAGATGCAGCGCAGACCGTCATCGGTGGGCTTTGCCACGTGGCGCAGTTCCTGCTCGACCCGGCTGATGCACTTGGGGTTGCGGCAGACAAGGTCATAGACCATATCTTCCACTTCCAAAGGCTTTTTGGTGGGGTCTTGTTTGGCTTCGGCAAGCAGTTTCAGGATCAGCGCCATACGCATGTACTTGCCGTTGAGCGCCTGGCGGAAATAGGCGGCCCGGGGGTCATCGTCGACCTTGACGCTGATCTCGTTGACACGGGGCAGGGGATGCAGCACCGCCATCTTTTCTTTGGCCAGTTTCATGATCTCGGCAGTGAGGATGTAGGAATCTTTCAGCCGGTCATATTGCTGGGGATCGTCAAAGCGCTCCCGCTGGATGCGGGTCATGTACAGAATATCCAGTTCGCCCATGGCATCTTCCAAAGAGGTGACTTCCTTGTAGGGAATGCCGTGCTTATCCAGCACACCGACGCGGACATAGTCCGGCAGGCGCAGTTCTTCCGGCGCGATGAGCACAAAGCGGATGCCCTCGTAGCGGCTCATGGCTTCAATGAGGGAATGTACCGTGCGGCCGTATTTCAGGTCGCCGCACAGACCGATGGTCAGGTCATTCAGCCGACCCATTTCGGTGTCGATGGTCAGAAGATCTGCCAAAGTTTGGGTGGGATGCTGGTGACTGCCGTCGCCGGCATTGATCACGGGAACGGTAGCCGCGCAGGAGGCGACATAGGGCGCGCCCTCTTTGGGGTGGCGCATGGCCATGATGTCCGCGTAGCAACTGATGATCTTGGCGGTGTCGGCAACGCTTTCACCCTTGGCCGCGGAGGAAGAGCCGGCTTCGGAAAAACCCAGCACGCTGCCGCCCAGTTCCAGCATGGCGGCTTCGAAACTTAAGCGCGTTCTGGTGGAGGGCTCAAAAAAGAGGGTGGCCAGTTTCTTATAGCGGCAGGATTCCCGGTATTTTTCAGGGTGCGCGATGATGTCCTTGGCGGTGGCAAGCAGGCCATCGAGTTCCGCTACGGACAGATCAAGAATCGAGATCAGACTTCTCATATTATTTCGCTCCGTTCACAGCCAGATAGTTTTTGATTCGGGTGACATTTTCTTCGTTGGCGGGGTCTTCTTCCAGATACTCGATGATGTCATACACATCCACAACGGAGTAGACGGGGAAGCCGAACTGCTCCTCGATCTCCTGCATGGCGCCCTTTTCACTCTGACCACGCTCCTTGCGGTCGACCATGATGAAGGCGGCGGCGACTTTTACGCCCTCCAGATTGCGCAGAATGGCCATGCTTTCACGAATGGCGGTGCCGGCGGTGATCACATCCTCAATAATGACGATCTGCTCGCCCGGCTGGGGGACATAGCCCACGAAGGTGCCGCCTTCACCGTGATCCTTGACTTCCTTGCGGTTGAAGAAAAAGGGGACATCCAAGCCGTTCTTGCTCAGAGCAACAGCGGCGGAGATGGAAAGGGGGATGCCTTTGTAGGCAGGACCGTAGAGGACGGTCTGCTTTTTGCCCAGTTTGTCAAAATATGCCTTGGCGTAAAATTCGCCCATGCGGGAGATCTGGTCGCCGGTTTTGATCATGCCGGCGTTGATGAAATAGGGGATCTTGCGGCCGGATTTTGCAGTGAAATCACCGAATTTCAGCACGCCTGCGCCCTGCAGAAATTCGATAAACTCTCTTTTGTACTGCTCCATGATTCTATCTCCTTAATCGCAGAATTCTGAAACGCAGCGCTCGTAAGCGGCTACGGGGTCGGCGGCGGCGGTGATGGGTCTGCCTACCACGATGTAGTCAGAGCCGATGGCCTTGGCGGCAGCAGGGGTCATGACGCGCTTCTGGTCGCCAACATCGCCGTCGGCAAAGCGGACGCCGGGGGTGACGGTGAGGAAGTTCTTGCCGCATGTGTCGTGGACCTTGCCTGCCTCCAGGGGGGAGCAGACGATGCCGTCAAGACCGGCCTGCTCAGCGCATTTGGCATAGTGCATCACCACTTCGTCGATAGGCGCGTGGATCATAAGATCATTTTCCATGCTCTCCTGATCGGTGGAGGTCAGTTGGGTCACAGCAATCAGCAGCGGACGACTGCCGTCGGGACGGGTCAGACCTTCCAGCGCTGCACGCATCATGTTCTTGGTGCCGGCGGCGTGGAGGTTGGTGATGTCCACGTCCAAATTGCTCAGCACCGCCATGGCTTTTTTGACGGTGTTGGGAATGTCATGAAGTTTCAGATCCAAAAAGATCTTGTGTCCCCGGGCCTTGATGGCCTTGACAATGGCAGGACCCTCGGCATAGTAAAGTTCCATACCGATCTTCACGAAAGGCTTGCGGCCGGTGAATTTGTCCAGAAATGCGAAGGTTGCCTCTGCAGAGGAAAAGTCGCATGCGACGATAACGTCTTTGCCCATTATTTTGCGCCTCCTATAATTTCTTTCAGGTCGTTGATTCTGTATTTTGCCATGGTTTCCGGCAGATCCCGGATAATGTCCCGGCAGATGTAGGGGTTTATGAGGTTGGCAGCGCCGATCTCCACCGCAGTTGCGCCGGCAAGCATCATTTCAATGACATCTTCCGCACTGCTGACACCGCCCATGCCCACTACGGGAATACTGACGGCATTCGCCACCTGGTAGACCATCCGCACCGCCACCGGGAAGATGGCGCTGCCGGAAAAACCACCCATCTTGTTGGCGATCACCGGCTTTTTGGTGCGCAGATCGATGCGCATACCCAAAAGGGTGTTGATCAGGCTGATGCCGTCAGCGCCGGCATCTTCGCAGGCCTTGGCGATAGATACGATGTCTGTAACATTGGGGGAAAGTTTGATGATTACTGGCTTGGTGGTCACTGCTTTGACTGCTTTGGTCACTTCGGCCACGGCTTTGGGATCTGTGCCGAAACTCATGCCGCCGCCGTGGACATTGGGGCAGGAAACGTTGACTTCCAGCCAGCCCACCTGTTCCTGCGCGTCCAGTTTTTCACAGGTGTAGGCATAATCTTCCACGCTAAAACCGGAAACATTGGCCATGACCGGCTTATGGAAGCATTTTTTCAGTTTGGGCAGTTCTTCTGCAATGACATTTTCCACACCGGGATTCTGCAGACCCACGGCGTTGATCATGCCATTGGGACACTCTGCTATACGGGGGGTGGGGTTGCCGAAGCGGGCATCCCTGGTAGTGCCTTTGAAAGAGAATGTGCCGAGGATGTTGATGTCATAAAGTTCAGCGAACTCGTAGCCGTAGCCGAAAGTGCCGGAGGCGGGAATGATGGGGTTATCCAGTTCAATTCCGCAAAGATTCACATTCAATCCCATAAGATCTCCTCCTTCAGCATTACCGGTCCGTCCTTGCAGATGCGCTTGTAGCCGGTGAGGGTTTTGCAGGAGCATCCCATGCATGCGCCGAAACCGCAGCCCATGCGTTCTTCAAAACTCATTTGGCCGGAGGTGACGGATGCTTTATACACGGCTTTCAGCATGGGTTCCGGACCGCAGGTGTAGAAGTAGGAATAGTCCATATTCTCCAGGGCGGTGGTGACGAACCCCTTAATGCCGTAACTGCCGTCGACAGTGGTGACGGTAACAGCGCAGCCAAGTTTTTTGAATTCTTCTTCGTAGAAAATCTCGGATTTTGTGTTAAAACCAAGGATAACCGAAACTTTTTTGCCCTGAGAAAGGAGTTTCTTCGCCAGGTTGTACATGGGGGGAACACCCACGCCGCCGCCCAGCAACACGGGGTTTTCACCGCTGGGGGACAGGTCGTAGCCATTGCCCAAGCCGGTGAGAATATCTAATTTTTCGCCGGCATCCATGGCAGACATCTGCTCTGTGCCTTTGCCCACCACCTTGTAAACGATGGTCAGCGTCTTTTCGTCATAATCGCAGACAGAGATGGGGCGGCGCAGAAACAGCCCGTCCAGTTTGATATTTACGAATTGACCGGCGGCGGTGATGTCAGAGGTGTCACCGCAGAGCACCATTTCGTAAACGCAGTCCGTCAGCGCTTTGTTTGAAAGGATCGTATAGATGCTTTGTTTCATTTCGTCACCTTAGGCATCAATGGTTGAGATGGTCAGCGTGGTCTCTTCCAGCACGTCCAGCAGCACCTTCACGGTGTCCAGCGCTGTGAACATGGTCACATTGTACTCCGTGGCAATGCGGCGGATCTGGAAGCCGTCGGCAGGGTTGGCACCGGGGTCCCGGGTGTTGATAACATAGGCAATGTGACCCTGGCGCAGGGCGTTGGGGATCTCCTCGCTGCCTTCGCTGATCTTGCCCAGTTTGTGGGTGCGGATGCCGTTTTCTTTCAGGAATTTGGCGGTGCCGGCGGTGGCTTCGATATTAAAGCCCAGATTGTAGAACCGGCGGATCAGGGGAAGCGCCTCTTCCTTGTCCTTATCGGCAATGGTTGCCAGCACCGTGCCGTAGTTCTGCAGGTGCATACCGGATGCCTGCAGCGCCTTATACAGGGCGCGGTTGAGGGTGTTATCGTAGCCAATGGCTTCGCCGGTGGACTTCATCTCGGGGGAGAGGTAGGCGTCCAGACCCCGGATCTTATTGAAGGAGAATACCGGCGCTTTAACATAGAGGCGCTTCTTTTCTTCGGGGTAGATGTCGAAAATGCCCTGCTCCTTCAGGGATTTGCCCAGAATGACCTCCGTGGCGATGTCGGCAAGGGAGTAGCCGGTGGCCTTGGAAAGGAAAGGCACAGTGCGGGAAGAGCGGGGGTTGACTTCGATGATGAAGACGTTGTCGTCCTTGTCCACAATGAACTGGATGTTGAAAAGACCCACGATGCCGATGCCCAGACCCAGTTTCTTGGCGTATTGCAGAATGATGCCCTTGACCTTGTTGGAGATGGAGAAGGAGGGGTAGACGGAGATGGAGTCGCCGGAGTGCACACCGGTGCGCTCCACCAGTTCCATAATGCCGGGAACGAACACATCCCGGCCGTCGCAGATGGCATCGATCTCCACTTCGCGGCCTTCGATATATTTGTCGACCAATACGGGCTTGTCCTCGTCGATCTCAACAGCGGTGCGCAGGTAGTGGCGCAACTGCTCTTCGTTGGCCACGATCTGCATGGCTCTGCCGCCCAGCACGAAACTGGGGCGCACCAGCACGGGGTAGCCGATCTCCGCGGCGGCGGCGATGCCGTCTTCGATCTTGGTGACCGCGCGACCCTTGGCCCGGGGGATATCCAGGTCATTTAAGAGGTTTTCAAAGGCGTTGCGGTCTTCCGCGCGGTCAATAGCGGCGCAGTCGGTGCCAATGATCTTTACGCCCCGGTCGGTCAGAGGCTGGGCCAGGTTGATGGCGGTCTGACCGCCCAAAGATGCGATGACGCCTTCGGGTTTTTCAAAATTGATGATGTTCATCACATCTTCCGGAGTCAACGGCTCAAAATAGAGTTTGTCCGCGGTGGTATAGTCCGTGGAAACGGTTTCGGGGTTGTTGTTAATGATGATGGCTTCGTAGCCGGCATTTTTGATGGTCATCACTGCGTGGACGGTGGAATAGTCAAATTCCACGCCCTGACCGATACGGATGGGACCTGCGCCCAGAACGATGATCTTCTTCTTTTCCGTCAGTCGGGAGGCATTCTCACCGGTGTAGGAGGAGTAGAAATAGGGGATATAGGCGCCGGTATGGCAGGTGTCCACCATCTTGAAACTGGGGTAGATGCTGTTTTCCTTGCGCAGATTATAGATGTCGATCTCCTTAGTGCCCCAGAGTTTGGCGATGAACTTGTCGCCAAAGCCCATGGTCTTTGCTTCTTTCAGTACGTTCAGGTCACCCTTGGTGGCGCCGAGTTTGCGTTCCATAGCCACGATGCGCTCCACGGCTTCCAGGAAGTAGGGGGTGATCTTCGTGATCTCATGGATCTGCTCCACAGAAACGTTCTGACGCATAAGTTCAGCGATGGCGAAAATGTTATCGTCGCGGAATTCTTTGATATAATCAAGCAGTTGGCCGGCGCTCATGCCGTCGAATTTGGGCAGGTGGAAGTGGCAGCAGCCGATCTCCAGGCAGCGGGCGCCCTTCAGGAGCGCTTCTTCCAGGGTAGAGCCGATGCCCATAACTTCGCCGGTGGCCTTCATCTGTGTGCCCAGGGTGTTGGTGGCGGAAGCGAACTTATCGAAGGGGAAGCGGGGCAGTTTTGCAATAACGTAGTCAAGCCGCGGCTCGAAAGCGGCATTGGTATTGGCGATCTTGATTTCGTCCAAAGTCATGCCCACGGCGATTTTGGCGGTGACACGGGCAATGGGGTAGCCGGATGCCTTGGATGCCAAAGCGGAAGAACGGGAAACACGGGGGTTGACTTCGATAAGGTAATACTCGGAAGTGTGGGGATTCAACGCGAACTGGACATTGCAGCCGCCCTCGATCTTCAGTTCCTTGATGAGTTTGATGGCGGAGGCGTTCAGCATAGCCTCGTCTTCCTTGCTCAGCGTCATAATGGGGGCCACCACAAGACTGTCGCCGGTGTGGACGCCCACGGGGTCGATGTTTTCCATGCCGCAGATGGTGATGGCATTGTCCTGGCCGTCGCGCATGACTTCAAATTCGATCTCCTTATAGCCCTTGACGCTCTTTTCCACCAGCACCTGATGTACGGGGGAGAGGTTGAAGGCGTTGATGCCGATCTCCATGAGTTCGTCATCGTTGTAGGCAAAACCGCCGCCGGTACCGCCCAGGGTGAAGGCGGGGCGCAGGACTACGGGATAGCCGATGCGGTTGGCGGCTTCCTTTGCCTGCTCCAGAGAATAGGTGATCTCGGAGGGAATGACAGGCTCGCCAATGGACTGGCAGAGTTCCTTGAACATTTCACGGTCTTCAGCGCGCTCGATGGAGGCGCTGGAAGTGCCCAGCAACTCTACGCGGCACTCCCGCAGGATGCCCTTTTTCTCCAGTTGCATGGCAAGATTCAAACCGG
The DNA here is from genome assembly GCA_045591725.1 of Faecousia sp. Lineage (GTDB taxonomy): Bacteria > Bacillota > Clostridia > Oscillospirales > Oscillospiraceae > Faecousia. The sequence continues at coordinate 7,009 of JAZNTI010000031.1, read as the reverse complement.
TCTGACCGCCGATGCCGGGAACAATGGCATCGGGACGCTCGTAGCGGATGATCTTTGCTACATATTCCAGCGTCAGCGGCTCCATATAGACCTTGTCGGCAATGGTGGTATCGGTCATGATGGTGGCGGGGTTGGAGTTGACCAGCACCACCTTGTAACCTTCTTCTTTCAGCGCAAGGCATGCCTGCGTACCTGCGTAGTCAAACTCGGCTGCCTGACCGATGACGATGGGGCCGGAGCCGATGATCATAATTTTCTTGATGTCTGTACGTTTCGCCATAATATTGCCTCCAAAATTCTTTGGTTATTTCTTTACTTTTTCCATCCAGACCAGTTTGCCGTCGCAAACGGTGGCAAGGCATTTGCCGTAAACACGCCAGCCGGTGAAGGGGGTGTTTTTGCCCTGGGACTGGAATTCCTTGGGCTCAATATAAGAGTTTTGCCGCAGATCCCAGATGGAGAAGTCGCAGCCTGTGGGAATATTGAAACGCTTGCGGGGATTGTAGACCATGAGTTCCAGCAACCGCTCCATGGTGATGACATTCTCTTTGACAAGGTAGGTATACAGCAGGGGGAAGGCGGTCTCCAGACCTACGATGCCGAAGGCGCTGCCGTTAAGACCTTTGCTCTTTTCCTCAGCGGAGTGGGGGGCGTGGTCGGTGGCGATCATGTCGATGGTGCCGTCCTGGATGCCCTCAATGAGTGCAGCGCGGTCTTCTGCGCTGCGCAGGGGCGGGTTCATTTTGAAATTGCCGTCTTCCTGCAGGTAAGAGTCGTCCATCAGCAGGTAGTGGGGAGCGGTCTCGCAGGTGACGTTCAGACCGTCTTTTTTCGCCTGACGGATCAACTGAACGCTCTCTTTGGTGGAGATGTGGCAGACATGGTAGGCACAGCCGGTTTCTTTCACCAGTTTCAGATCCCGGGCGATGGGACCCCATTCGCTTTCGGAGCAGATGCCCCGGTGGCTGTAGTTTTTGGCGTAGTCGCCGTCGTGGATATAGCCGCCGTTTAAGAGGGAATTGTCTTCGCAGTGGGCGACGATGATCTTGTTCAGGCTCTTTGCGGTGCGCATGGCGCTGCGCATAAGGTCAGCCGACTGCACGCCTTTGCCGTCGTCGGAGAAGGCGATGACCTGAGGTGCCATATCCTTGAGGTCTGCCAGGCGCTCACCCTTTTCGCCCACGGTGATAGCGCCGTAGGGATAGATGCGCACGAGACCGTCCTGACGGATGATGTCCAGTTGTTTGCGCAGATTTGCTTTGCTGTCGGGTACGGGGTCCAGGTTGGGCATGGTGCAAACAGCGGTATAGCCGCCCCGAGCTGCTGCCAAAGAGCCGGTCAGAATGGTCTCTTTATAAGAAAAACCCGGCTCACGGAAGTGCACATGCACATCACAAAAGCCGGGAAAAACAGCATATTCGGGAGAATTGAAAGCACACAGATCAACGGAAGAAAGACGTTCCAAAACACTGGCACGAACCTTCGGCGCAAAAGCGTTGGCGAAGGCGTTGGTATTTTCCGTCTGCATAGCCATAGTGATCTCCTTTCACATGTGGGTCAGGTTAAATTTATCTTTAAAATTATATCATGGGGTATAGGCTTTGTCAATTAAAATGATGCACAAAAAGTAACCGCATATTCGTTCTGCCTTCGGTAGATTTATGGTATATTTCACCCGTTGCGGCAGTGGCATAAATCTATCCGGGCGGCATAAGGATATACTGCGCGAAATGCTTTTTGCGACTTGTGAATAAGGGCGTGATCGCTTTGAAACGAATTGTTGCCGCAGTACTTATGCTGCTGCTGCTTACGGGCTGCGCACCGGATGATAACGCCATGGACCGCGCCATGGCGCTGCGCTCGAAGATCCTCTCGTCGGCTGTGGAATTTGAAATGCAGATCACCGCGGATTTCGGCAAGCAGACCTATACATTTACAGTGGAATGCGCTTGTGACAAGCAGGGCAATTTGAAATTCTCGGTGAAATCGCCGGAAACCATTGCCGGCATCAGCGGCTCGCTGGCGTCCAGCGGTGGCGCGCTGACTTTTGACGGTCAGGCGCTTTCGTTTCCGCTGCTGGCAGACGGGCAGGTGACCCCGGTGAGTGCGCCGTGGATATTGATGCGCACATTGCGCAGCGGTTATCTGACCTCCTGCGCCGGGGAGGGGGATGCGCTGCGCATAAGCATTGATGACAGTTATGAAAACGATGCGCTGCATTTGGAGATTTGGCTGGATGAAAAGGATCTCCCCCGGCAGGCGGAGGTTTATTGGCAGGGCAGACGTGTGCTGTCGATGACCGTCACAAACTTTCGTTTCGTGTAACTTTCCATAGAAAATGTGCATAGAATATTCCGAAAGCGCTTCCGTATAAATTGCCATAGTGCGTGGGACAATAGAGTTAACCTCGTTACATATGGTTTTATCCGGTAGCGACGGTAATGATTTCTTCGGAGTGTGAAGCACATGGATACCACGGTCAAACGGGGAGATATATTTTACGCAGATCTTTCCCCGGTGGTGGGCAGCGAGCAGGGCGGAACACGGCCGGTGCTGATCGTGCAGAACGATACCGGCAACCGCCATTCTCCAACGGTGATCGCAGCCGCCATTACCAGTCAGACAGGAAAAGCGCGCCTGCCGACCCATATCAACATAGCCGGCGGCAGTGTGGGCTTGAGCAAGGACTCAGTGATCTTGCTGGAGCAAATCCGCACCATTGATAAGCGTCGGCTTCGGGAGCATATGGGCCACCTGGATGAAGCGCACATGGCGCAGGTGGACGATGCCATCGCGGTCAGTTTTGGACTAAATGCGCCTCTTGCGTGAATACTGCCCCCTCTGCTGCATAAGGTATGGCAGAGGGGGCGTTTTTTATGACATATCCGATCATGCTGGGCGATGAGGAAATTGGAAAGGCGCAGGTGGAGCGCCGGGGACTATACTGGTATTTTCGCTGCCGCTGCCGCTTTAGCGGGGAAGTAATGCTGCGGCTGCAGATCTGCTGCGGCGAAGTGTGCGAAAATCTGGGTATCCCCGTGCCGGAAAATGGCGTGTTCCGGCTGGACAAGCGTATTTCGGTGCGCAGTTTGCCTCAGGGGGCCTGGTCAGTTCGCGCAGTGCCAAGCCATGGGCCGCTGGGCGAGCGTTTTGTGCCCATCAGTCCCACGGAGCCGTTTGCGTATTTGCATCTGCTGGAAGGGGCGTATCTGCAGCGCCGGGACGGAGTGGTGGGTGCGGTCCTGACAGATCAGAGCAGCAGCGGCTGAATTTGTTTTCCCTCAAGGGCGCAGGAAAGCGCCTGGGGGATCTTTTCAAAATCCGCCACAATGCTGGTGGGTTTGCCCTGGGGATCGTCCTGAGAGAATGGAACAAAGTAATAATGCTTGCGCCCTAAAAGCCTGCCGATATTCTCAGCCGCACCTGCCAGGGCGTCGTTGGTGGAAACCGCGATCAGCACCGGGCGGCCGTTGCGCAGGTGGCTTTTTGCCGCCATGGTAACGGAGGTGTCTGCGACGGAGTGGGCAAGTTTTGCCAATGTATTTCCGGTGCAGGGTGCGATGATCAGGGCGTCCAGCATTTTTTTCGGACCGATGGGCTCGACCTGCGCCAATGTGTGCAGAGGGTCAGCGCCGCAGATTTGGGCGGCGGTGCGGATGTGCTCCTGCGCCGTGCCGAAGCGGGTGTCCGTGGCGTAGGAAACATTGGAGAAAATTGGTATTACGCGATGCTCTTTTGCCAGTTGCTCCATTACCGGGAAGACCCGGCTGAAGGTGCAAAAAGAGCCGCAAAGAGCGAAACCGATGGTCATAGTGCTCCTCCTTTCGGTTTCAGAAGACGGATGACGGTCTTAGCGATGAGCGCGCCGGAGGATTCCGGCAGATCCCGTCCGGGAAGTCCCCGGGCGACGATGACATTTTCACCCTCCATGCCGGGAACCGATGCCAGATCAATGAGCACGCAGTCCTTGCGGCAGAGGGCGGTCTTGGCTTTGTCCAAGAGCATATGCGGCGCGGTGTTGAAGATGACGCGAAACTGCTGCAGTGCATCTCCGAGGCTTTCCGGATCTGCCGCCCGATAGCCTAAGGAGATGAGGGCGGCACGCTGCGTTTCTCTGCGTGCTGCCACGGTAACATCCGCGCCTAAGTTCCGCAGTAATTGTGCCAGGCATTTGCCGATGCGCCCCCAGCCGAGGATCAGCATTTTGCAGCCTTCAAAGCGGATGCTCAAGTTGTTTCCGGCAATGCGCACGGCGCAGTCGGCGGTGATGGCGGCATTTTCTGCCAGATACTGTTCGTCTTGCAGCAGATCGAGGGCGTGGGGCGTACCGTGCAGATTTCCGCCGATGACCGTTACATCTTTTGGCAGTGCGCTTAGCAGCATTTTCAGGTCGCCGCCGCCCCGTATGTGCCCGTCCGCGCCGAAACTGGGGGCCGGAAGGAGCAGGTGTGTTACATCTTCGCCGGGTCGGTCGGTGACGCGATAGCCGCTTCTCCTGAGTTCTTCGCAGGCGAAATGCACTGCGGCATTTCCGTCTATGCCGTAAAAAAGAATATCTTTCATGGAAAATCACCCTTTCATCCCACAATATGCGTTTTGCCACCGCGCGGTGCTTGATTTTTCTTGGTTTTTGCGTATAATGAAAGCAAGAGGTGAGCGTATGCAAAGATTGGGTTTTATTCACGATATGATGGATGTAAAGGTGCTGATCCTGTTTGTTACTGCCCGGGTGGAGTATCCTTTGAGCATTCAGCAACTTTATGAACTGTGCTATCAGGACGATTGCCTGAGTTATTTTGATGTGTGCACGGCTGTGCCCGAGATGGTGGCGTCCGGCCATTTGGCGGAGGACGGCGATAAGTATGTCATTACCGATAAGGGCAGGGAAGCGGGGGCGCTGGTGGAGGATTCCATCGCCTTTACCGTCAAGCAGTTGGCGGATTCCGCTGTTGCGCGTTTTAACCGCCAGACCAAGCGCTCCCGTTTCGTCAAGACCCAGGTCGCGCCCCGGGATGGTGGCGATTATTCCGTTGTTATGAGCATGAATGATGAAATGGGCACTTTGATGACGCTGGAACTTATGGCACCGGACAGCCCGCAGGCCGTGCGTCTGAGCAAACTCATGCAGGAAAAGGCGGAGGATGTTTACAAGTTGGTTATGATGGCCCTGCTGGATGAGGAATAATGCTATAAACGGCTGCATCTTTGCGGCCGTTTTTGCGTTTAGTTCATACATCGTTTACACAAAAATACTTGTAAAGAAAACGCATGTATGTTACAATATATATACACCGGAACACCGGTGAAAACGAAAGGAGCTGCCGCATATGAAATTTCAGTTTAGTGAGAAGAAAGTCAAACTGCCGGGCAATGTCCATGCTTACGCTGAGAAGAAGGTCATGAAACTGGCGCGTTACTTCGAGGAGGATGCGGAAGCCTTAATTGTCTTTTCTGTTGAGAAGAACCGGAACAACGTGGAATTGACCGTCCACGGTGCAAATACCTGGTTCCGGGCAAGAGAAAGCACTTCTGATATGTTTGCCTCCATCGATGCAGCAATCGGCACCATCGAAGGTCAGATCCGCAAGAATAAGACCCGTTTGGCCCGCCGCCTGCGTCAGGATGCTTTCCAGCGCACTGTGGATGAGACCTCCTTCACCCCCGAGGAGAAGGAAGACGATTTGAGCATCGTGCGCATCAAGAAGTTCTACTTTAAGCCCATGACCCGTGAGGAAGCCGTGCTGCAGATGAATCTTTTGGAGCATAATTTCTTTGCTTTCCGGGATCAGGATAATGACGGCTCGTTTGCCGTGGTCTACCGCAGAAATGACGGAGGCTATGGCCTGATCGACGATGAAAAGTGATTTTTAACACCACCCCCCTGAGTTTCCCCTGAAATTCAGGGGGGTATTAAATTGGGAGGTGTTATTATGAAGAAAATTTTGGCATTGGTATTTACTGCCGCGTTGATGGTTGGTATCTTCGCCGGCTGCGCGCCTGAGCAGGAAGCCATGGTTACCGTATATCGTTTGAAATCGGATTTATACCTGATCGATGCTTCGAGCGAACAAAATTATGAGAGATCTTTTTCGCATACCTATACATATGACACCGATGGAGATGTTTTAGGGTATACATCTGTGTATCATCTGGGCGCGCAAGAGCCGTATACCTATACCTATCCTTTGGATGAAAATGGTGAACCGCGGTTGTCGGATATTTGGCCTACGATCACGCCGCCGGATAGTGAGACCCGTGATTCTTTGGGTAGATTAACTTCTGTGTTATGGTTTTCACAGGGGAATGGAATAAATATATATTACGAGTTTCTGTATGATCATACCGGAATGGTAATAACCATAAACCATTATGGGTATTTTGATGACATAGAAGCCAAGGAATTGCACGGGATATATATTTATGAATTGGATCATAATGGGAATATAATCCGTGAACACATAACCGATAAAAATCTTAATAGCACAAGAGAATACCGGTGGAAGTACGATGAGCAGAGCCGTTTGATTGCCTATTGGGTGGATGAGGATACGAAGCCTTACATGGAATTTACTTATGATGAGAATGGCTGCCTGCTTACATACAGAACAAGGCGAATGGGAACAACACGGTTTAATTTGCGGAAATATACGTATGAAGCCGTTGTGGTGCCGGAATCCGTGGCGGAAAAGATGATAGACCAACGCCAGAGCCTTTGGGGTTTACCCTTTGTGGCGATCGGTGTTGGGGGCGTACTGATTCTGGGCATGTATTAAAGCAACCCGATCATATATCAGCCAAATGAAAAAGGGGAGGCGAGAGCCTCCTCTTTTGCCGCCTTTTTGCAAGTAAAAAATTTTTTCAAAAAAACGAAAAAAGTTGTTGACAAGTGTAGGAGGGCGTGATAGAATGATCAGGCTCACCGCTCTGCGGAGGGCACACTGTACCTTGTAAATTGAATAATGTGAGACAAACTAGACACCTTGGACAATTTAAATTAATGGATTGTTTA
>JAZNTI010000030.1:0-43686 GCA_045591725.1 Faecousia sp. | reverse complement strand
TGATTTATGACATTGTCTTCCTAAGACCGCTTGGCCTCCGACTTCATCGTGGTCCCGACTATGAGAGAATGGGAGCAATCAAATGACAAATTCTGAGAAAATGAACATACACTGGTATCCCGGACACATGACCAAGACCCGTCGTCAGATCGAAGCGGATCTAAAGCAGGTGGATGCAGTCTGCGAGATCGTGGATGCCCGTATCCCCATGTCCAGCCGCAACCCGGACATTGACAGCATTTGCGGCAACAAACCCCGTATTATCGTTTTAAACCGCATGGATCTTGCGGATCCTGTCGCGACGAAACGCTGGGCAGCCTATTTCCGCGGCAAAGGCATGGCTGTGATCGCCACGGACTGCAAGACCCGTAGGGGAATTGCGGACTTTGTACCTGCGGCGCGCACCGCCTGTGCGGAGAAATTGGCCCGTGACGCAGCCCGGGGAATGCATAGACCGTTGCGTGTTATGGTCGTGGGTATTCCCAATGTTGGAAAATCCACCCTGATCAATCAGATCAGCGGCAGAAAAGGCGCAAAAGCCGAAAATCGCCCCGGTGTCACCCGCGGTAAACAGTGGGTCACCGTGGATAACGGACTGCTTCTTTTGGATACGCCCGGTATCCTGTGGCCGAAGTTTGAAGACCCCAATGTGGGTATGATGCTGGCCTATACCGGCGCGGTCAAAGAGGGCGTTATCGATATCGAGGAATTGGCATGCTTCCTCATGGAACTGCTGCATAAATTCTACCCTGATGCGCTGCTGGAGCGCTATAAGGTGGAAGCACCTGCCGGTACCAAGGGCTATGAACTGCTTGAAATGGCAGGCAAAAACCGAGGTTTCTTGCTTGCCCGGGGCGAGATCCACACCGAGCGCATGGCAAAGGTACTTTTGGACGAATACCGCAGCGGCAAATTGGGCCGCTTTACATTGGAAGAGCCGGAGGAGACAGAAAATGGCTGATCTAACCATGTGGCAGATCGAAGATGGCCTTTTTAACGAGGGTTTTGAGGTGATTTGCGGTGTAGATGAAGCAGGCCGCGGACCGCTGGCAGGACCGGTATGCGCGGCTGCGGTGATTTTGCCGAAGCATTGCGTGATCGAGGGGCTGAACGATAGTAAGAAACTCACGGATAAGCGCCGCCGGGAACTTTTCCCCATTATCAAAGAGCAGGCGCTTGCTTATGGCATCGGTCTTGCGGATCATAAGGAGATCGACGAGATCAACATCCTTCAGGCAACCTACCTTGCCATGGAGCGCGCCTTGGCGCAGTTGCAACTCAGGCCTGATATCGCCCTCATCGATGGCAACCGTGCGAAGGATTTCGGCCTTCCCGTCAAGACCGTTGTTAAAGGCGACAGCCTCAGCGCCAATATCGCTGCTGCATCCGTGCTTGCCAAGGTGACCCGTGACGATATCATGGATGCCATGGCGCAGGAATATCCTCAGTACGGTTTTGAAGTACATAAAGGCTACGGTACCAAGGCTCATTATGAGGCGCTGCGCGCCCATGGCGCCAGCCCGATCCACAGAATGACGTTTTTAAGGAAGTTTTATGGCGACAAATAAACTCACCGGTTCCTGGGGCGAGGCGCTGGCTGCGGATTATCTGCGCAGCAAGCGTTATAAGATCGTCGCAGCCGGTTACCGCAGCCGTTTTGGCGAGATCGACCTTATTGCGCAAAACCGCAAATACCTGGTGTTTGTGGAGGTAAAACTGCGCAAAAGCGCGGATTTTGCCACTGCCCGGGAGTATGTCAACAGAGTAAAGCAAGACCGCATTCGCGTCACCGCGTCTATGTATCTTGCGGATCATCCCACGGCGTTGCAGCCGCGTTTTGATGTTGTGGAGATCTATGCGCCCGATGGCGTGAATTCCGCGAAACCCACCGTTACCCATTTGGAGGGGGCATTTGAATGAATTTTCCTGTATTTGACCTGCATTGTGATACCGCCCTTGCGCTTATGGGCAAGGATCTCATGACGCCCGGCAGTTTGCTTAATAACGATCTGCATATTGACCTGGAGCGCGCCGGTACGCTGCCGGGCTACGCCCAGTGCTTTGCATGCTTTACAACGCCCTATATGCGCGATTGGCATAATGTTTCTCCGGAAACGGTGCTGCAGGCGGAACTGGATGTGATGATGCATCAACTTGCCTTGAATGCGGATCGCATCAAGCAAGCCTTTTCTGCCGGCGATGTCCGCAAGAATTATGACAAAGGCATCATGTCCGCGATTTTGACTATTGAAGGACCTGCAGGTTTTGGCTTTGCTCCGGAATTACTGGAAACGCTGTACGCCGTGGGCATTCGCATTTCCACTTTGGGCTGGAATGAAAAGAATGCTCTTACAGGTTCTCACAAAACCGGCGGCGGTCTGACAGAACTTGGCGTGGAGTATGTAAAAGAGTGCCAGCGTTTGGGCATCACCGTGGATGTCAGCCATATCAGCGATGAGGGATTTTGGGATATTATGAAGATCACGGAAAAACCCATCATCGCAACCCATTCCAACAGCCGTGCGGTCTGCGACCACAGCCGCAATCTGACTGACGATATGTTCCGCGCTATTTGCGAAAGCGGTGGCGTGGCAGGCTTTAATATGTGCGCGCCCTTTGTGGGCGACAATTGCGATCTTGATACGGTCTGTGATCATTTCCTGCATTTTCTGGAACTTGATCCCGATGGCGATCATATCGCTTTGGGCGGCGACCTGGATGGCTGCGACGAACTGCCTGCCGGCTTTGATGGTGTGCAGTCCTATCCTGCGCTGGCGCGCAAATTGCTGGAACGCGGCGTTAACGAAGGAATGCTCAAGAAGATCTTTTGGGAGAATGCTTTGGAGGTGCTCGATAAATGCTCTACATAACTACCCGGAATCACGTGGACACCTATACTGCTGCCCGTGCTTTGCAGGAGGATACGGCACCTGACGGAGGCCTTTATTTACCTTATCGCCTGCCTCAGTTGACGGCTGACGAGATCGCCGCACTGAAGGACAAGACCTTCGGTCAGTGCGTTGCGGAGTTTTTAAACCTGTTTTTCTTCTGCCGTGTAACCGCCTGGGATGTGGAGGTTTCTGCCGGCCGTAATCCCATTAAACTGCAGAAACTGAAAAATAAGACCGTGGTTGCCGAGATGTGGAATAATCCGGGTCTTGACTACACGAATCTTGAAAAAGCGCTTTTGTCTGTCATAATGCGCCAGACCCCCGATGTGCGCATTAGCAGTTGGACGCGCATTGCCATCCGTATTTCCGTGCTCTTTGGTCTTTACAGCCAGTTGCTGCAATGCGGCATACTGGCAGAGGGGAAGCGTTTTGATATCGCTGTGGCAACGGGTGATTTTTCTGCGGCGATTGCTGTGTGGTATGCCCGGAGCATGGGCCTTCCAGTGGAGTATATTCTCTGCGGCTGTAATGATAACGGCGCTGTGTGGGATCTTCTGCATTTGGGTCAGATGCGTACCGATTCTGCCGTTGTCAAGACCGCTGCACCCTTGGCAGATATTTCCGTTCCTCAGGAACTGGAGCGCCTTATCTGCGCCGTTTGCGGACAGAATGAGGCAGCGCGTTATGCCAAAGTTTGTGCCTCCGGCGGCATTTTTGTGCCTCCTGCGGAGATGCTCTCCAAACTGCGCAGCGGCATGTTTGCAGCGGTTGTGAGTTCCGACCGGCTCAAGGCGCTGATCCCCAATCAGTTCAGCACCTCCGGCTATATTTTTGGACCTTATACGGCGCTGGCATACGGCGTACTTTGGGACTATCGGGCAAAAATTGGCGGCGGCCGTGTGGCGTTGCTGCTGGGTGACAGAAGCCCGCTGCGAGATGTGGAAAATGTTGCCGCCTACATGGGTAAATCTCAAAAAGCGGTCAAGGATATTTTAGGCGTGATCTAAGGAGTTAAGATGGCACTTTATGCACTTGGCGACCTGCACCTGTGCCTGGGCAATGAAAAGCCTATGGACATTTTTGGCGGTGCGTGGGTCGGATACATGGAAAAACTGAAAAACGGCCTTTCTGTGATCCGCCCGGAGGATACGCTGGTGCTTTTGGGTGATCTGAGTTGGGCGCTGGAACTTGAGCAGGCCAGAGAGGATTTTGCCTGGATCAATGAGATCCCCGGCAGAAAGATCATTTTGAAGGGCAATCATGACTATTGGTGGAATACTGCAACAAAGTTCTATAATTTCTGCCGCGATAACGGCTTTTCCGATCAGTGGATCCTCAATAACAACTGTTATGAGTACGGTGATGTCGCCATCTGCGGCACCCGCGGCTGGTTCTATGAGGAGCAGCGCAGCGGCGAGCATGACGAGAAAGTATTCCGCCGGGAACTGCTGCGGCTGGAAGCGTCGCTGAAGGCAGCGGGGGAGAAGCGCAAGATCGTATTTCTGCACTACCCGCCCAAGTATAAGGGCTATGAATGTCCGGAGATTATTGACTTGATGCAGCGCTATGGTGTCCGTCAATGCTTCTACGGCCACCTTCACGGCGCAAGCCATGGTCTTGCGCTGGACGGGGTTTGGGACGGCATAGAGTACCGTTTGGTCTCTGCTGACCGGCTGGATTTCAAGCCGTTTAAGGTAATGGACTAAAAAGACTGCGCTCAGCGCAGTCTTTTTTTGTGAAAATATCAAAAAAATCATTAAAATATAAAATTAATTTCAAAAAAGAGTGGACAATTGACACATTCTTTGGTAAAATAATTCGGCTATATATAATGGCTGTAGTATGCAGCCATAATCAGGAGGAACGTAAACAATGAACATTAAGAACATTGAAAGAAACGGCAATCAGACCACCATCGTTGTGGAGATCGACAAGGATTTGATGGAGTCCGGTGTCAACAAGGCTTACATGAAGGCACGCAAGAACATCATGATCCCCGGCTTCCGTAAGGGTAAGGCTCCCCGCAAGATGATTGAGAAGATGTACGGCGCTCACGTTTTCTATGAAGACGGTCTGGACGAGATCTTCCCCGAGGTCTACAAGGCCGCTGTTATTGATCAGAACATCAAGGCTGTGGGCCGCCCCAACCTGACCGATATGGACATCAGCGATGATGGTGTTGTCACACTGACTCTTACCACCGACGTCTACCCCGAGGTCACCCTGGGCGAGTATAAGGGCCTGAAGATCAAGAAGGATAAGGCTTCTGTCACTGCCGATCAGGTGAAGGCTGAACTGGACCGCATGGCTCAGAATGTCGCTTCCACTGAGACTGTGGAGCGCGCTGCAAAGATGGGCGACACTGCCAATATCGACTTTGAAGGCTTCGACAATGGCGTGCCTTTCGACGGTGGCAAGGGTGAAAACTTCGATCTGAAACTGGGCAGCAATTCCTTTGTACCCGGCTTTGAGGAGCAGGTCGTCGGTATGTCTGCCGGCGAGGAGAAGGACATCGACATTACCTTCCCCGAGGACTATCACAAGGAACTGGCCGGCAAGGCTGTTGTCTTCCATGTCAAGTGCAACAAGGTCACCGAGACCGTTCTGCCTGCGCTGGATGATGAGTTTGCCAAGGACGTTTCCGAGTTCGATACTTTGGCTGACCTGAAGAAGGATATCAAGGCCAAGGCTCTGGAAGCAGCCCAGAAGGAGATCGACCGTGCTTACGAGCAGACCGTCGTTGAGAAGGCTGCTGAGAATACCACTGTGGATCTGCCCAACGGCCTGATCGAACTGGAACTGGACAATCAGATGGAGCGTTTCGGCTATCAGTTGCAGATGAGCGGCTACTCCATGGAGGCTTATGCCAAGATGATGGGTGGCGATGTCAACACCATGCGCAATGCCTTCCGTCCCGCTGCTGAGAAGCAGGCAAAGATCAATGTGATGCTGGACAAGATCGCTGAAGTCGAAGGCATCGAGGTCACTGAGGACGATATGAATGCCGAATTCGAGGCTCTGGCAAAGCAGTATTCTCTGGAAGTTTCCAAGGTTAAGGAAATGGTTCCTGCTGAGGAGATCAAGGAGAGCCTGAAGACCCGTAAGGCCGTGAAGGTCATCGTTGACAGCGCTGTTACCACCACCCCCAGAAAGAAGAAGACCGAAGAAAAGGTCGAAGAAAAGACCGAGGAATAAGCACCTCGATTGATGGTTAGAATGTTTCAGACCCATGAAAGGAGACATGACCATGAGTTTTATCCCTTATGTTATTGAACAGACCAGCCGCGGTGAACGGAGTTTTGATATTTTTTCCCGTTTGCTCAACGACCGGATCATTTTCCTGTCCGACGAAGTTAACGATGCTACCGCATCTTTGGTGGTGGCGCAACTTCTGTACTTGGAGGCGCAGGATCCCGACAAGGACATTCAGTTTTATATCAACAGCCCCGGCGGCAGTGTGACAGCCGGTATGGCGATTTATGACACCATGCAGTACATCAAATGCGATGTTGCCACCATTTGCGTGGGCATGGCGGCTTCCATGGGCGCATTTTTGCTGAGCGCAGGTACGAAGGGCAAGCGTATGTCCCTGCCCAATGCCGATATTATGATCCACCAGCCTTCTGCAGGCACCCGTGGTCAGGTCACCGATATGGCCATCCATGTGGAGCACTTCCAGAAGAATAAGAAGAAACTGAATGAAATCATGGCTGCCAACACCGGCAGAACCGTGGAAGAGGTTGCCGCAGCCTGCGAGCGCGACAATTTCCTGTCACCCGAAGAGGCTCTTGAATTTGGTCTGATTGACCGCGTTCTGACTAATCACTAATTGGTGAAAGGGCGGTAGCGGATCAATGGCGAAACGAGAAGAGCAGGGCATCCGCTGCAGTTTCTGCGGAAAGCGTGAGACCCAGGTTTCCCGGCTGATCGCCGGACCCGGCGTGTTCATTTGCAGCGAATGCGTGCAGGCTTGCAGCCATCTGCTGCAGGACGAGATTGAAGTCGATGGGCGCGGCAAACTCCGCCAGCCGGAGCGGCTTCCCACTCCCATGGAGATCAAGACCTTCATGGACGGTTATATCATCGGCCAGGAAGAGGCGAAGATCGCCCTTGCTGTGGCTGTGTATAACCATTATAAGCGCATCTATTTGGCGCAGGACAGCGATGTGGAACTGCAAAAGAGCAATATTTTGCTGATCGGCCCCACAGGCAGCGGCAAGACACTCTTTGCGCAGACTCTTGCAAAGATCCTTCATGTGCCCTTTGCCATTGCCGATGCCACCACCTTGACCGAAGCCGGTTATGTAGGCGACGATGTGGAGAATATACTCCTGCGTTTGCTGCAGGCTGCGGATTTCGATGTGGATCTTGCCGAGCATGGTATTATCTATATCGACGAAGTGGATAAGATCGCCCGAAAGAGCGAAAATACTTCTATTACCCGCGATGTTTCCGGCGAGGGCGTTCAGCAGGCACTGCTGAAGATCCTGGAGGGAACGGTTGCAAGCGTGCCTCCTCAGGGCGGACGCAAGCACCCCCAGCAGGAAATGATCCAAATCGACACGACCAATATCCTCTTTATTTGCGGCGGCGCTTTTGATGGCCTTGATAAGATCATCGAAGCACGTACTGACCGCAGCGCCATCGGCTTTGATGCCCCGGTGCAGAGCAAAGCAAAGCGCGATGTTGGCAAACTTTTGGGCCGGGTCGAACCCCATGACCTGCTGAAATTCGGCATTATTCCCGAATTGGTAGGCCGTATGCCGGTAATCACCAGCCTGCAGAGTCTTACGCAAGAGGACCTGGTGCGCATCCTGGTAGAGCCGAAGAATGCCTTGACCCGGCAGTATCAGAAACTGCTGGAGATGGACAATGTAAAACTGGAGATCAAGGAAGAAGCCCTGCAGGAGATCGCCAAAAAGGCGCTGGACCGCCAGATCGGTGCCCGCGGACTTCGTGCCATCATGGAGCGGGTCATGACCCGCATCATGTACGCAATTCCTTCTGATTTAACTATTAAGAAGGTCATCATCACGCCGGAGACCATTAACGGCGCTGAGCCGAAGATCGTCCGTGACCGAAACAGGCCGCGGGAGCGCGCCGGCGCAAAACAGTAATTTACCAAAAAGAGGGGGGAAGTATCCCCCTTCTTTTGCCATTCCATAGAAAGGAGAATTCCTGTGGAAGAGAAGATTTATGCAGGCACATTGCCTGTGATTGCCCTGCGCGGACTGGCGATCTTTCCGGATCAGACCGTGCATTTTGAAGTGGGCAGACCCAAATCCGTCCGCGCCCTGGATGAGGCGATGAAGACGGATCAGACCCTGATGCTGATCCCACAGCGCGATATTACCCAAGACAATCCCGATGAGCATGGGCTTTATACGGTGGGAACTGTCGCAAAGGTCAAGCAGATCCTCAAAGCCCAGAAGGATTCCGTCCGCGTGCTGGTCACCGGCATTTGCCGCGCCAGAGTGCGTGTGATGCACCAGACCGAGCCTTTTATGATGGCTTCTGTAATGAGCGTTGAAGAAATTGCCGCACCTGATAATCTGCGCGCACGGGCACTGCGCCGGGAAGCGAATATGCTCTATTCGTCCTATATGGAACTGACGGAGCAGCCTGCACAGAGCATCCATTTGCAGATGATCTCAACCAATAATTGTGGTTTTCTTGCAGATTCCATCGCGCAGAATTCCGGTATTGACTATCGGGATAAGATCGCTCTTTTGGGCATGCTCAATCCTGTGCGCCGTTTGGAGACCGCTGTGCGTTTGCTGCGGCAGGAAGTGGAGATGCTTCACCTGGAAGCGGATATCCAGGAGCGTACCAAAGCCAATATGACCCAGCAGCAGCGTGACTATTATCTGCGTGAGCAGATCAAGGTCATCCGTGATGAACTGGGTGAGGATGACGATGCCGAGTTCTATGATCTCGAGCGCAAGATCCGCGGTCTGAAAGTTCAGTCGGAGGATCAGGAAAAACTGCTTAAAGAGTTGGAGCGCTTGAAACGCCAGCCTTATGCCTCACAGGAAGGGGCGCTGCTGCGCAATTATCTTGATACGGTGCTGGACCTGCCCTGGGACAAGTTTACCAAGGAGCGCGTCAATGTTTCTGCTGCCGAAAAGATCCTTCAGAAGGACCATTACGGCCTTGAGAAGGTGAAAGACCGTATTTTGCAGACCATTGCCGTGCGGCAGATGGCACCTTCCATGCCGCCGCAGATCCTTTGCCTTGTGGGTCCTCCCGGCGTTGGCAAGACCTCCATTGCATATTCCATTGCAAAGTGCCTGAACCGCAAGATGGCGCGCATTTCCTTGGGTGGCATTCATGACGAAGCGGATATCCGCGGTCATAGAAAGACCTATGTCGGCGCGATGCCCGGACGCATCATGTCCGCTGTAAAGCGCGCCGGTTCTTCAAATGCGCTGCTTCTTTTGGACGAAGTGGACAAGATGGGCAGTGACTATCGCGGCGATCCTGCCGCAGCGCTGCTGGAGGTGCTGGACGGTGAGCAGAATAAGACTTACCGCGATCACTATCTGGAAATTCCTTTTGACTTAAGCAATATCATGTTTATCATGACCGCCAATACCCTCGACACCGTTCCGAGACCGCTTCTGGACCGCATGGAGGTCATTGAGATCGGCTCTTATACAGATGAGGAGAAGGTCATGATCGCCAAGCGTCATTTGATCCCCAAGCAACTTTCCGCCCACGGCTTGAAGAAGTCCCAACTTGCAATTACTGATGATGCTCTGCGTGAGATCATTTCCTGCTATACAAGAGAATCCGGTGTGCGCAATCTGGAGCGGCGGCTCGCCGAAATTTGCCGTAAAGCGGATATGCGCCTTGTGCGCGATGCGGATCTTAAGCGCATCAGCGTCACCGGCAAAGATCTGGAGCAGTATTTGGGAACACGGAAATTCCTGCCCGACCGCATTGCTGCGGCCGATCAGGTGGGTCTTGTTACCGGTCTTGCTTGGACGCACAGCGGCGGTGAGACGCTTGAGGTGGAAGTTAATGTCATGCCCGGCAGCGGCAAACTGGAACTGACCGGCAATTTGGGTGATGTTATGAAAGAGTCTGCCCATGCTGCATTGTCCTATATCCGTGCCAATACGCAGAAACTGGGCGTTTCAGAGGATTTTTACAAGACGATGGATATCCATGTCCATTTCCCCGAGGGAGCGGTTCCCAAGGATGGTCCGTCCGCAGGCATTGCGGTTTGTACGGCTATGGTCTCTGCCCTGACCGGCACTACCGTGCGCCGGGATGTAGCCATGACCGGCGAGATTTCTTTGCGCGGCAGAGTGCTGGCTATCGGTGGTCTTAAGGAGAAAACCATGGCTGCGCTGCGCCATGGAGTGCAGACGGTGATCATTCCTCAGGACAATGTGCGTGATTTGGAGGATATCGATCCGCTGGTGCGTAAGGCACTGAATTTTGTTGCCGTTTCTCATGTGGAAGCAGTACTGGATTGTGCGTTGAATCGCAAGAGCACCGGATCTGCAGGAGATTTCCTCAACGCAATTCCGGAAGATCTGCGCACAGCCGGCAGAAAACCCGGCATCCGTCAGTGAGGTATTGCCATGAATTTACAGAAAGTTGAATTTCTCATTTCGGCAGCATCTACACGGGATTTCCCCAAAAACCGTTTGCCGGAGATCGCTTTTGCCGGTAAGTCCAATGTTGGTAAATCTTCCGTGATCAACCGCCTGCTGAACCGAAAGAATTTTGCCCGCGTGGGCGATAAGCCCGGAAAGACCATTCATGTCAATTATTTCACCGTGGATGGAAAATGCTATTTTGTCGACTTGCCCGGTTATGGATTTGCCAAGGTCTCCCAAGCGGAAAAAGACCGCTGGGGCGCGCTTATGGAATCTTACTTTGCTGCCGGTCGGATCGATCTGGGTGTACTGATCGTGGATTACCGCCATCCGCCTACGAATAATGATATCACCATGGCCCGCTGGTTTCTGGATTCCGGGTGTCCTCTTGTGGTGGTGGCCAATAAAATGGACAAACTCAAAAAAAGCGAATTGGAGCCCAATCTCAAGACCATTCGCGCAGATCTGGAATTACCGGATGATTGCCCGGTGATTCCGTTTTCTGCAGAAAAAGGCGACGGCCGTGATGCACTGATTAAGTGTATTTTAGCCGCCGTTGGGGAATAAAATAAAAGACGGACAACGATAGTTGTCCGTCTTTTGAATTTCAGTTATTCACCCAGTGCTTCTTTGATGGCCTTTGCCAACTGATCGGGGCAGGAGGTTGCCTTGCCGCCGCAGGTGGTGCCTTCCAAACGGGCGATGACTTCCTTGGCGTCCATTCCTTCAACCAGTTTGCCGATGCCTTTGAGGTTGCCGTTGCAGCCGCCGATGTACTGAACATTGCAGATCTTGCCGTCTTCAATGTCAAAAAGGATGGAACGCGAGCAGGTGCCCTTGGTCTGATATTCGTAATGCATAGTGAATTTTCCTTTCTATTTTGTAATGTCAGCAAGCGAAGCGCCGATAAGATCTGCCAGCGCAATAGGGTCAAGGATCATCTGGTGACCGCGCTCACCGGCGGAAACAGCGATTTTGTCGTACAGGATGCAAGTTTCATCAATGTGGGTGGGGTATTTTTTCTTCATGCCCACCGGGCTGCAGCCGCCACGGATATAGCCTGTCAGCGCCAGCAGTTCTTTTACCTGCACCATGGCAATGGCTTTTTCTCCGGCGGCTGCCGCCGCCTTTTTCAGGTCCAGTTCACAGCATACGGGAATGCAGAAAACATGGATGCCGTTGCGCTCACCCCGGGTCACCAGTGTCTTGAAAACCTGCTCATAGGGAAGTCCCATGGCATCTGCCGCGTGGGTGCCCTTGAGATCGTTTTCGTCATATTCGTAGAATGCTTCCTGTACTGTGATTTTTGCTTGCTGCACGATTCTGACAGCGTTGGTTTTGCTTGCCATAATATCACCTTTTTAATTATAACGAACTTGTCAAGCCGTTTGTTGTTTAGGAGTACAATTTGTTCAAAGTGTATATTTTTAAATTTAATTCTTACCAATTCGAAGGAAAAACCGGTCAAACTTGTGGAGAATGCCGAACTTTCCAACCATTATTGACAAAAATGAACCATTGGGATAGAATAATGGGGCGCAGAAATCCGTCTGCGCTTATTGCTTGTAAAGCCAACACTTTGTGTGAGAGGAATATATATGGATCTCAATCGTAAACTGCAGGAAGTTTGCAGAGGCTTCTGCATCAATGACCCCTATATTGGTTATGAACTGATTCAGGTGGGCAATGTGAATAAGACCTATCGCGTTATGGTGCGCTTGCCTGACGGAAGTCCCAAATCCTTCCTGGTACAGAATGTTAACACTTATGTGTTTAAAGATCCCGTCAAGATGATGGATAATATCGACCTTGTTACGGAGCATATCCGCAAAAAGAGCACCAGCAAGGTGGCGCTGCATTTCCACCATACCGCTGACCGCAAGACCTATATCGTCGACGGAGATAATTTCTGGCGCATGACCAATTATATCCCGTCCATGACGCTTAGCGTCGCCAGGGAGATGGATCTGGTGCGCAATGCCGGTCGTGCATTTGGTGAATTTCAGATGCAACTGGCAGATTTTGACAGCACAAGACTGCACGAGACCATCGTGAATTTCCACAATACAGATAAGCGTTATGACGCCTTGGAGCAGATCGTTGCCGAAGATCCTGTTGGACTTGTACAGCATGTGCGCGAGGAATTGGAATATCTGCGCTCTGTCCGGGATGAAGCATGTACGCTCGTCAGACTTTATAATGAGGGCAAACTGCCCCAGCGCGTGACCCATAACGATACCAAGATCAATAATGTCCTCTTTGATCCCAGCACCCATGAAGCGTTGGTGGTGGTGGATTTGGATACGGTCATGCCCGGTCTGGTTGGTCATGATTTTGGTGACGCGATCCGCTTTGCCGCAAATTTTGTGGAAGAGGACAGTTTGGACTATATGAATGCCGGCGTGAACATGGATGTTTTCCGTAGTTTTACTGAGGGTTTCCTGGAAATGACCGCTGACACCCTCACGGAAACGGAGATCAATACACTTGCGCTGAGTTGCTTCTGCCTGACGGTGGAACTGGCTGTGCGTTTTCTTGATGATTATATCAAGGGCAGCCGTTACTTCAAAATTCTTTATCCTGAGCATAATCTTGTGCGTACCCGCTGCCAGATCGCATTGGCGAAGGATATGCATAAGAAAATGGATCTGATGCAGGAGTGCATCAATAAGTGCCTTGCCAAGTAATTTCAGATTAAGAACACCTGCCGAATCGGCAGGTGTTTTTTGTGAATATTTTTGGTGCGTATTGGGTCATCCTATAGGAAAAAGGAGGTTTTTCCATGGACGAAAACGAAAAGAAACAGGAAAAAACGCAGCAGATCGTAGATCTCGGTGCAGATGTGACCAAATCGGACAAGGGCAATATCTATACCCTCACGATCATCGGTCAGGTGGAAGGACATCAGGTGCTTCCGGAAAACTGCAAGACCACCAAATATGAGCATGTCCTGCCGCTGCTGGCCGGCATCGAGGAAAGTGACGAAATCGATGGCCTTTTGTTGCTGCTGAACACGGTGGGTGGTGATATTGAGGCAGGATTGGCCATTGCGGAAATGATCGCCGGCATGAAAAAGCCTACCGTTTCCTTGGTACTGGGCGGCGGACACTCCATTGGCATTCCCTTGGCAGTGTGCACCAAGCGTTCCTTTATCACGCCTACTGCCAGCATGACGGTGCATCCTGTACGAATGACGGGTCTTGTGGTTGGTGCGCCGCAGACTTTTCGATATTTCCAGCGCATTCAGGAGCAAATCGCTGAATTTGTAACATCCAATTCCAAGATCTCCAAGGAAGAGTTTGAGCACTATATGATGGCGACAGGGGAGATGGCCACCGATGTTGGCACTATTCTCTATGGCAAGCAGGCGGTGGCATCCGGTATCATTGATAAGTTGGGTGGTCTTAACGACGCACTGTCGGCCTTGCACAAAATGATCGACCGCAATAGAAAAAAGTAAGTCCGGACCGATATTTTTTTCTAAAAGCGGTGGAAATCCCAAAAGAAATGTGCTATTATTAGATAAATATGTGTAAAAGGGGGGATAGGCTTGGATTGGAATTGGCTGCATAGCATATTTTACGGTTTTCTTTCCGGATTGACCGAGATCCTGCCTATCTCGTCCTATGCACACCAGCGGCTGTTTTTGGTGCTTACCGGAACAGATCAGGTACATTTGATGTTTCGCCTGATGAGCCATTTGGGCGTTATTGCCGCGCTGATCTACAATTGCAGGCTGAGCCTGCAGCGATTAAGCCGCAGCCGCGCTGCCTCCCGCAGTGCAAGAGGCCGTAAGCGACCGCTGGACATGCGCAGCGTTTACGACGGGCGGGTTCTGCGCCTTGTGCTGCTCGTCACGCTGGCTTCGTTTCTTGCTTATTTCCCGTCGATGCAACTGGCTGCGCCTCTTTGGGTGGTGTCGCTGATGCTGCTTGCCAATGGTATCATTTTGTATATTCCGCAGCATCTGCCCTCCGGCAATAAGGATTCTAGGAACATGTCCGGCCTTGACAGTTTATTGATGGGTCTTGGCGGCGCGCTGGCAGTGCTGCCGGGCATCAGCCGGATTGGCGGCATCGTATCTTTCGGTGGTGCCCGTGGCGTTGAGAAGAAAAATGCGCTGGAATTTGCGTTGCTGATCGCTATCGTAACATTGGTTGTAACCGCAGGTTTTGATGTTTATGAAGTGATCGGTGCCGGCGTATTTCGGTTTTCCATGTTTTTGCAGTACATTTTGGCCGCTGCTGCCGCATTTGGGGGCGGACATATTGCAGTTATGTTTATGCGTTACCTTGCTGTCAGAGTGGGTTACTCCGGTTTCGGCTATTATTGTTGGGGTGCCGCGCTTTTCCTGTTTATCGTTTACCTGACCACATAAAGGAGTGTTGTGTATGGCAAAGAAAAATACCAAGTCCCATGCGCAGAAGGCTGCCGCAGCCAAGTCCAAAAAGTCTGCACAGAAGACTGCTAAATCGCAAAAGAATGAAAAAGAACATGTGATCGTGCCTGCCCGGCTGGTGATCGCGCTGACCTGCATAGCGCTTTTTGTCGTATTTTTGGTGATCTTCCTGCAGCCTGACGGACTTCTCGTGAAGAATGCTTTTATGCCTTTTATTCAGGGACTTATGGGCAAGTTGGCGTTCTATGTATCCATTCCTGCGCTGCTGTACTTATTTGTTATTCAGGCGTTTAGCGGCAAGCACCCCGTGGCGATGCGCAGCATTTGTCTGATCGCGTTCATTTTGCTTTGCGGCTGTATCCACCAGTTGTCGCTGGATACCAGCACCATGCCAACGGGCTTTTCTGTGGTAGTCTATCTGTATCAGGGCGGTATGGAGGGCACAACAGCAGGCCTGCTTTGCGGCGGCTTGGCGCTTGTTCTGCAGATGCTGCTCGGCAAGATCCTTTCGTACATCATCTTCATCGTCGCCGGCCTGATCACGCTGCTGGCATCCTTCAATATCACCATTCCCAGCATCATTCGAGCCATTCAAAATCGTCCCAGAGCCCAGTGGGAGGACGAGGACGAAGTGCAGGACGAGCCTGCTGCCGTTGTGGTCAACCATCTTGCCAATAAGCGCATCGAGCACCTGGAGAATAAGCGCCGCATGCGTCAGGAGCAGGAGGAACTGGAGGCTCAGGAACTGGCTGAGGCGGAGAAACTTGCCGCTGAAGAGAAGGCCAGGCCTAAGAAATCCATCAACCGCCGTGCTGCGGATATGATGAGCCAGATTGATGGCGACATTGAAAAGCCGGTTGCAGCCGCTGAAAATGCGGTTTCTGAAAATGCGGATGTGGAGATTCTGCCCATCGCGCCGGGCGCAAATCCTGCACCCGCGCCTGCAAATACCATAGATGTCGGTCCTGTTCAGACGGAAATGCTGCAGTTTGAGAAGCAGGAACCTGCTGCCGAGCCGAAGATCGAGAAGGTCACCGCCAAGGATGCCGAGGAATCTGCTGCGCAGGTCGCTGCTGAGATCGCATCTGCGGAGGCAGCGCCCAAGGTGGAGTATTGCTACCCGCCTATCGATCTGCTGAAAAATTCCGCTCATGGCTCTCAGGATGCAACTACCGAAATGCGTGAGAATACCCGCCGGCTCAATGAAACGCTGGCAAGTTTCAAGATCGAGGCGCATATTATCAATGTCACCCGTGGTCCCAGTGTCACCCGCTATGAGGTGGAACTGGATAAGGGTGTGCGCCTGAGCAAACTCACCGGTTGTGCTGACGATATCGCTCTGAGCCTTGGCGCTTCCGGCGTCCGCATTGCTGCTGTTCCCGGCAAGATCTCGGTTGTGGGTATCGAAGTGCCCAACCGTGCGGTCACCACCGTTTCTTTGCGTGAGGTCATTGATTCCAATGAGTTTGCCAGAGCCAAGTCCAAGTCCTCTTTCGCTGTGGGCAAGGATATCGGCGGCACTTGTATCGTGGGCAATATCGCCCGGCTTCCTCATATGCTCATTGCCGGTACTACCGGTTCCGGTAAGTCTGTGTGCATGAACTCTATCATTATCAGCCTTCTGTATAAGGCCAGTCCCGATGATGTTAAACTCATCATGGTCGACCCCAAGATGGTGGAACTGGGCATTTATAACGGCATTCCGCACCTGCTGATCCCCGTGGTTACCGATCCCAAGAAAGCGGCGGGCAGTCTGCAGTGGGCGGTGACGGAGATGATGCGCCGTTATAAGGCGATGTCCGATGCCGGCGTCCGCGATCTGGAAGCCTACAACAGCATCGTCGAGAGTGAGGGCGAGGGCACGAAGTTGCCGCAGGTCGTGGTCATTATCGATGAACTTGCGGACCTTATGCTGGTCGCTGCCAAGGAAGTGGAAGAGTCCATTTGCCGCATTGCGCAAATGGGCCGTGCGGCGGGCATCCACCTGATCATCGCTACCCAGCGTCCCTCGGCGGATGTGATCACCGGTTTGATGAAAGCCAATATTCCCTCCAGAATCGCTTTTGCTGTGGCGTCTGCCATGGAATCGCGCATCATTCTCGATACCCAGGGCGCTGAAAAACTGGTGGGCAAGGGCGATATGCTCTATGCGCCTATCGGTAACGGCAAACCCTTGCGTGTTCAGGGTTGCTTTGTCAGCGATCCCGAGGTGGAGAGCGTCACCAACTATGTGAAAGAGCATTATAATACGGTCTATGACCAGCAGGTGCTGGAAGAGATCGAAAAGAAAGCAGCGCAGACGGGCAAGAGCGCTCCGGCTACCGCATCGAATCCCGAGCCTAATGCGGAAGAACTGGACGGCGATGAAATGCTGCCTGCGGCTGTGGATGTCATTCTGGAAACCGGTCAGGCATCCGTTTCCATGCTCCAGCGGCGGCTGAAACTGGGTTACGCCCGGGCAGCGCGTATCGTTGACGAGATGGAAGAAAAAGGTATCGTCGGTCCGTTCCAAGGCAGTAAACCCCGCACCATTCTGATCACCAAAGAGCAATGGGCAGCACAGAAAAACGGTCAGAGCGCCCAATTGGGATTTGATGATCTTGCAGACGTTGACGAGGAAGAAACCGAGGAGCAGTACTGATATAATTTTGCATCCCATCCGCGGAGGCGGAGGGACAGCGAGGAGGAATTTAATTGAATAAGTCACAAATCAAACGCATGGTCACTATTGCCCTTCTGATGGCAATCGTGGTAGTCCTGCAAATGGTAAGCGGCATGCTGCCGAAAATTGCCGGCATGTTTTCGCTGTCGCTGGTGCTGATTCCCATTGTTTTGGGTGCGGCATTTTGCGGTGTGCGAGCAGGCGCATTTTTGGGTGGCGCATTTGGTGTCATCGTGTTCATCAACTGCGTAACCGGTGCAGACCCCGGCGGTGCTATGGTTTTCCAGGCAAATCCGATTCTGTGCTTCCTGGTGGTTATGGGCAAGGGCATTGCATGCGGCGCTGCCGCCGGCTGGGTCTATAAACTTGTGGGCAGCAAGAATGATTACCTTGGTATGCTTTTGGCTGCAATTGTATGCCCCGTTGTGAATACCGGCATCTTTATTGCCTGCATGCTGACCTTCTTTAACGATGTGTTGGCGGCATGGGCAAACGGCCAGGATATGGTCGGTTACATCCTTTCCGGTCTGGTTTTGGTGAATTTTGTACCGGAACTGATCCTGAATATTGCTTTTAGTCCTGCGTCTGTTAATATTGGCCGCGCCATAATCAAAAGATAATATTTGAATTCAATGCACCCACAGACATGTTCTTGTCTGTGGGTGCATAGTCTTTTTCAGGAGTGATTCAAATGAGATGTGCATGGGACAAGTTTTTGACGATCCTACCCCTGCGGTTCCGGCGCGAGGTGGACACGCTGGGGCGCGATGCGCTGCAGCAGTTGCATCTGCGCCTGGGAAGAGAGATCGTGTTGGATACCTCATCCGGGCGCATGACAATAAATGCTGTTGCAACGGAGGAAGACCTTAAATTTGTTGTCAATACCGCCAGTCGCTATTCTCCCTGGTCTGCCGCCACAGCCGCCCAGGGATATGTTACAGCACCGGGCGGTCACCGTATCGGCCTTTGCGGTCATTGCATCGTTCATGATGGCGCGGTAACCGGCATCCGGGAGGTGAATGCTCTTTGCATTCGCGTTGCCCGGGATTTCGTGGGGATTGCCCCGCAGCCTACAATAGCAAGCGGCAACATTCTGATCATCGGCCCGCCGGGCAGCGGAAAAACCACTATGCTGCGTGATCTGATACGCAATATCTCCAACCGTTGTGAGGGTAGCATTGCGGTGGTGGACGAGCGTGGCGAAATTTTCCCGACTCAATGTAGTTTTGATACCGGTCCCAATACAGATGTGCTGACTTTTTGCCCCAAACCTCAAGGGATCATGATGGCGCTGCGCACCCTTGGGGCCCGGTGGATCGCCTTGGATGAGATTACGGACAAAGCGGATGGACAGGCATTGCAGCAAGGCTTTAATTGTGGTGTGAATTTTGTTGCTACTGCCCACGCGCTGAATATCAGGGATCTGCGCAGCAGACCCCTTTACAGAGAAATTTTGGATCGTGGTATTTTTGAAACCGTACTTGTGATGCAGCCGGACAAGTCCTGCTGCATGGAAAGGATGGCTTTATGCAACTGAGATGGATCGGTGCAGTTTTGGTGATCGTCGGGTGCGGCGCTTTCGGCTTTAAAATGGCGCAGGAATATCTGCGTGAGATCTATACATTGCGCCAGTTAAACGCAATGCTTGAATATATGGAGAATGAACTTCGTTTCCGTTTAACACCGCTTCCTGATCTCATCATTCAAGCGGCGCAGCAGGCGAAAGGCGCACTACGCCTGCTCTTTACGGATCTGGCAGCACTTTTGGAGTGTAACAGCAATATTGATGCAACCGGTTGTATGGACAGCGTCCTGCAGAAATATCCGAAAATCCCAAAGCGTACAGCGGCGGTACTTACTCAATTGGGCGCATCTATGGGGGTTTTTGACCTGGACGGTCAGTTGACCGGTTTGGAATCTGCAAAATTTTCCTGCAGCGGCGAACTGAAGGTTTTGGAGCAGGAAAAAACGCAGCATGTACGAAATTATCAGATCTTGGGACTTTGCGCCGGGGCTGCTCTGGCGATACTTTTACTGTAACTATGGAGATTGAACTGATCTTTAAGATCGCGGCGGTTGGTATAATCGTGTCAATTTTGAATCAAGTGCTTTCCCGTTCCGGGCGGGAGGAGCAGGCCACTATGACGACGCTTGCCGGGCTTGTGGTAGTACTGATGATGCTGGCGCAAAAGATTTCTGACCTTTTTGAATTGGTCAAGAATCTGTTTGACTTCTGATGGAACAGTTTTTGCAGGCTGCGGCACTTACGTTGCTGGCAGTAATTCTGACGGTGGTGATCAGCAAGCAGAATAAGGATCTTTCCATGCTGCTGTCTATGGCGGCGGCATGCCTTGTGCTTTTTGCCGCTGCCATGTATCTGGAGCCGGTGCTCACTTTCGCCCGGAAGTTACAGAGTGTCGGCAATCTGGATGCGGATATGATGGGAATTCTAATGAAGGCGGCAGGCATTACTTTGATCGCGGAGATCGCCTCGCTGATCTGCAACGATTCAGGCAATGCCGCCCTCGGCAAGGGCATCCATATTCTTGCGGCGGCTGCGGTGCTCTGGCTGTCCTTGCCGCTGATGGAGCAATTGCTGGAATTTGTGCAGAAGATGATAGGTGGAATATGAGAAAACTACTTATTTTGCTTGCCATGGTGCTTTGTATGGCGATACCGGTGGCCGCGCAGGATTACACTGCACCGGAAGTGCCCGACAGCGCGCAGGATCTGATGCCGGTACATAAGGAAACCTTTTGGGAAGGCGTACTGGAGATCTTCGGTAATGCTGTTTCCGATCTTCAGCCGAAGTTTATAAGCGCCTGCGGTGTCTGCGTATCCTTGATCGCCGTTGTGATGCTGGTTTCCATTACGGAAGGGGTCGTGAAATCCGGCCAGCAGGTATTTGCGTTTGTCTCAGCAATTGCCGTTTCAATGCTGCTGATAGGGAATACCAAAAGTATGATCACCCTCGCCGGAAATACAGTGAAGGAACTAAGCGAATACGGTAAACTTCTTCTGCCGGTGATGACTGCTGTACTGGCATCGCAGGGTGGACCTGTGACCTCCGCGGCGCTTTACGCAGGAACAGCGGCATTTGATGCGGTGTTGGGACGGCTGATCGCGGCGCTTCTGATTCCCGTGGTGTTCCTGTTTTTGACTATTGCGGTTGTGTACGCTGCTACCGGCGAGGAAATGCTTAAGCGTCTTCGGGATTTTACGAAAAGTTTTTGCTCCTGGGCGCTGAAGATCATACTCTATATTTTTACGGGATATGTAACCGTTACCGGCGTGGTCAGCGGCGCGACGGATGCTGCTGCATTGAAAGCCACAAAATTAACCATTAGCGGTATGATACCGGTGGTCGGCGGCATTCTTTCTGAGGCGTCAGAGGCGGTGCTGGTGGGTGCAGGGGTCATGAAAAATGCGGCGGGGATCTATGGCTTGCTGGCACTCATTGCACTGTGGATCGCTCCGTTTTTGCAGATCGCGGTACAGTACTTGCTTTTGAAAGCCACAGCGGCGATCTGCGAGGTTTTTGGAGCAAAGCGCATTACGGACCTGATTGGTGCTTTCTCGGCTTCAATGGGGCTTCTGCTGGCTATGACGGGTTCTGTTTGCTTCATGCTGCTGATCAGTACAGTTTGCTTTATGCGAGGTTTTGGTTGATGGACAATATAGGCACATTTCTGCTGCGGATCACTGCGTCCGCGCTGCTATGCGGCATCGTGCGTAGCCTTCCGGTGACCGGCATAGCGGCAAAACTTATGAAACTGTTAACCGGTGTATTTATGTTGGTCACTTTGATCTTGCCATTGAAAGATATTTTCCTGCCCCAATTTGGCGGCAACTTGAATGCTTTGAAATATGACGCCCAGCAGATCATCGGCAGTGCCCAGACGCAGACCCGTCAGGAACTTCAGGAAATCATAATTTCAGAAACGGAGGCATATATCTTGGACAAAGCCAAAAATCTCGGTGCGGAGTTGACGGTGGAGGTGAGCGTGGATGACTCCGACCTTCCAATGCCATGCGCTGTGACGGTGCGCGGCAGCATCTCTCCATACGCAAAGCAGCAGTTGCAGCAGATCATTTGCAGTGACCTGGGCATCGATACGGAGGATCAGAAATGGATCGGCTGAGCATTATGCAAAAGTTTACAGAATTTATAAAAAAGTACCGCTATGCCGCTATCGTTTTAGTTGTGGGGATCATTTTGATGGTCATCCCCATCTCAAAGGGTGATGAGGCACCGCCGCCGGTACAGCCATCTGCTGTTGAGGAAGAGGAAGACCTTGCCCAACAGTTGCAGGATATTCTCAGTACCATCCGCGGCGCCGGTCAGGTGCGTGTATTGCTTTCTGTGGCCAGCGGGGAAAAGGTGATTTATCAAATGGATGAGGACCGGCAGGCAGACGATTCCGTGCGGCTGGAAACGGTGATCGTAACGGACAGCGAAAGAAACCAAACCGGACTTGTTCAGCAGATACAGTCGCCGGTTTATCTTGGCGCGGTGGTGGTTTGCCAGGGGGCAGAAAAGCCGGAGGTGCGTTTGGCGATCGTTGAAGCGGTGCGTAATGCAACGGGGTTGGGCGCTGATAAGATCAGCGTTCTTGATATGAAGTGACGGGAGGAATTAAAATGAAGACTTGGAAGAAAAATTTGCTGGCATCACTGATTCTGTTAGTGGTGTGTGCTGGGATCTATACCAATTGGCTCTACACCAATTCTCAGAACGTCAGCGATCTGACGGATACGCTGGATGCAGAGAAGGTGCTTTCTGAAGACGGTCTGATTCTGGATATGAGCGCTGGCGAGCAGGGAAGCGGCACGATTGCCGACTATTTTGCTGCTGTACGGTTATCCCGGCAGGAGGCCCGTGACAGTGCGCTGACCCTTCTGCAGGAGGCTATGGCTTACGGTGACGGCAGTTACTCTGAGCAGACCGGTGCGCAATTGGATCAGATCGTTCAGACGGCGCTTTGCGAGGCGCAGATCGAGAGTTTGATCATTGCCAAAGGCTATGCCGACTGCGTGGCGTACATGTCTGAAGGCGGTATCTCCGTTGCAGTGGCGACTCCTGAAGGTGGCATGCAGCAATCGGATATTGCCGTAATTGCGGACATTGTCATGACGCAGACGGGCTTTACTCTGGAGCAGATCCGTGTGGTGGAAGTAATGTAACATAAAAGGCAGTCGGGTGACTGCCTTTTCTTTTTTTGATTTTGATTGACTTGATACGATTTTCTTGGTATACTAACAAAAAAGTATCATGCCATAATAGGCGTGAGATGATTTAGGAGGATATAACCATGGCTGATAACAAGCAGTATATCACACAGAGTTTGGACAGTGGCTCCATTCAGATCTCTGACGATGTCATTGCCAGCATCGTCGCGCTTTCTGTTAAGGAGGTAGACGGTGTTGTGACGCTGAATATGAAGCCCGGTGCTGATATTGCCGATATGCTCGGTGCAAAGGGATGGGGCAAAGGCATGAAGATCGAGATTTCTGAGGACAATGAGATCTCTGTTACCTGCGAAGTGCTGGTTGGCTATGATCAGAATGTGCTGAGCATTGCAAATGCTGTGCAGGAGTCCATCACCAGCCATCTGGAATCCATGACCGGCGTGAAGGTCAAGTCCGTCAATGTTCATGTCTGCGGCATCATCCGCCAGTAAGGAGAAAAAATGACAAGAGCAGACGCCAGAGAACTGGCGGTACATCTGATTTACTCCCGCTCCTTCACCGGTGAAGAGCCTCAGGACGAGGTTGCCATCCGGCTGGAAAAAGAGTACTACAGCAAACTTGCTGAGGATAATGAGATCTATTCTCAGCGCCCCAGCGCTGCCCAGGTGCGCTACATCGACTCTGTTGTCATGGGCGTTGCCAATCGTATGGACCAGTTAAACGGATATATCGCTCAGTTCTCCGTTGGCTGGGACCTGATGCGTATTTCGAGACTGGCCCGGTCCATCATGCAACTGGCGATTTTTGAAACGCTGTTCGTGGACGATGTTCCCACCGGCGTTGCCATTTCCGAGGCCGTGCGCCTTGCCAAGAAGTACGATGGCGATGATACCGGCGCATTCGTTAACGGTATTCTCGGCAGTTTTGCCAGAAGTTTGAACACTGAGGAAAAGTAATGTGTGTCATTGGTTTTGATACCAGCAATTATACCACCTCTGTCGCCGTTTTTGATGGCTTAAGCGGTGAGAATTGTTCCCGTCTGTTGCCGGTTGCCCCGGGGCAGTTGGGTCTGCGTCAGTCTGACGCGGTATTTGCGCATATAAAAAGCCTGCCTGAGTTATCGGGCAGGCTGTTTTCCGTTGACCGCGGGGAGATTACCGCTGTTGGCGTTTCCACCCGTCCCAGAGCCGTGGAGGGCAGTTATATGCCTTGTTTCATGGTTGGGTATTCCCATGCCAAAATGCTCTCTGACAGTTTGTCTGTGCCCCTTGTGGAGGTCTCTCACCAGCAGGGCCATGTGGCTGCCGCCCTGTGGAGCGCCCGGCGTCTGGATCTGATGGACAAGCCCCATCTTGCGTGGCACCTTTCCGGCGGCACGACGGAACTTCTGTTGGTGGAGCCGGAGGGCAGGAATGTACGCTGCACCCGCATCGGCGGTACAACGGATATTTCAGCCGGTCAACTTATCGACCGCACCGGTGTGATGCTGGATCTGCCTTTTCCTGCGGGCAAGCATGTGGATGCCATCAGTACCGACGCTGCCGATAAGTCTTTGTTCCGTGTAAAAGTTAACAGTACAGAATTCTCCCTGTCCGGAGTTCAAAATAAGGTGCAGCAGTACTTTGACATAACCTCTGACCGAACAGAGACAGCCGCCTACGCGCTGCGGTGCGTGTGTTACGCTGTTGCCAAAGCAACGGAGAACGCGCTAAAGGAATTTCCCGGTCTTGAAGTGGTGTTTTCCGGTGGCGTGGCTTCCAATTCCATGCTCCGTCAGGAGATGGCTTCGTTCAATGCCGTGTTCGCGCAGCCGGCCTTTTCTACGGATAATGCCATGGGTGTGGCTGTGCTGACCCGCCGGCTTACGGAGGTCTGATATGCAGGAACAAGTCTTATCCGTATCCCAGATCAATGAGTATATCCGCAGCCGCATGGACAGTGATCCGCTTCTTTCTTCCGTTGCGGTGAAGGGCGAGATCAGTAATTATAAACTTTACCCCTCCGGTCACCATTATTTCACGGTGAAGGATGAGGGCGGCGCGCTGAAATGTGTCATGTTCAAGGGCAATGCCATGCGTTTGCGTTTCCGACCCGAAAACGGCATGCAGGTCATCGTCATGGGTCGCATCAGCGTTTATCCCCGTGACGGTGCTTATCAACTGTACTGCACCGGCATGGTGCTGGACGGCCTAGGAGATCTGTACGCCGCCTTTGAGCAACTCAAAGCGAAACTGCAGAAATTGGGTCTTTTTGACCCTGCCCATAAGAAACCCATTCCTAAATATCCCCGCCGTATTGCACTTGTAACCAGCAGTGCCGGCGCCGCCGTGCATGATATGCTGCGCATTTTGCGCAAGCGCTATCCCTTGGCGCAGGTTTTGCTGCTGCCGGTGGCAGTGCAGGGCGTGGAAGCGCCGCCTCAGATCGCCGGCGCTATCCGCTACGCCAATGCTCATGAACTTGCCGATGTGCTTATCGTCGGTCGCGGCGGCGGCTCTATTGAAGACCTTTGGGCGTTTAACGATGAGCAGGTGGCCTACGCGGTGCACGAGTCCAAAATTCCTGTGATCAGCGCTGTGGGGCATGAGCCGGATGTGACCATCTGCGACTTTGTAGCGGATCTTCGTGCCGCCACGCCCAGTAACGGCGCGGAACTGGCGGTGCCGGATCAGGAATCTTTGCGGCAGTTGCTGGATGCCAGCCTGAATTCCATGGACGCCGCCATGACCAGGAAGGTAAATTCCGCCAGACAGTATCTGAATGTTCTTGGTTCAAGTGCGGTGCTCCGTGATCCTGGAGATCAGATCAAGCGCAAGCGCCAACAATTGGCGATCCTTTCCGGCAGGCTCAATGCCGGTCAGACGGCGCTTGTGGAGAAACAAAATCGTCGATTCATTTCCGTCACAGCGAAACTGGATGCCCTCAGCCCCATGAAGGTGCTTACCCGGGGCTATTCCATCGTTTCCGGTGAAGATGGAAAAGTGCTGCGCAGCATAACGCAGACCGAGACAGGGGAGTGCCTGCAGATTACACTTTCGGACGGCAGCGTATCCGCTACCGTAACTGAAGTAAAGGAGAATGACCATGAGTGAAATGACTTTTGAACAGTCCATGGCGCGTCTGGAGCAGATCGTGCGCACACTGGAGCAGGGCGAAGCCCCTTTGGAGGAGAGCCTGAAACTCTTTACGGAGGGTACGAAATTGGTATCAGACTGCTCCAAATTGCTGGATGAGGCGCAGATGCAGATCAGTAAAGTCCGTGTTGGCGCTGACGGTCAGCCGGTGTTGGAGGCATTCGATGAATAAGGAATTTGAACAGCGCATTGCTGAGTATCGTGACTGCATGGATCAGTGCCTTAAGGCTTATCTGGCGGTTGGCGCTGAGGAGCCGCAAACCAAATTGTTTGATGCCATGGGTTATAGCCTGCTTTCCGGAGGAAAACATCTTCGCAGCATTCTTGCCTTTGAATTTTGCCGGATGTGCGGGAAGGACTGGCGCATAGCAGCACCTTTTGCCGGTGCGGTTGAGATGATCCATACTTACAGTCTGATCCATGATGACCTGCCTTGCATGGATGATGATGATCTGCGTCGCGGCCGCCCCACCAACCATAAGGTCTATGGCGAAGCCATGGCAGTTTTGGCAGGCGATGCGCTGCTGACGGATGCGTTTGGCGTGGTTGCTAATGCGGAACTTCCTCTTGAGAGAATCCTTACGGCGGTAACAGTGCTCTCCGGCTGTGCCGGTTCTATGGGCATGGTTGGTGGCCAGGCGCTGGATATCATGAGTGAAGAGCGCCTGCTAACAGAGCAGGAGGTCTTGGATATTCAGGTGCGCAAGACCGGAAAACTCATCAGCGCCGCCTGCGCGCTGGGCGTGCTGGCAGGTGAGGGTAGTGAGGAACAGTTTGATGCTGCCTGTCAGTTTGCTGCCGGACTTGGGTTGGCATTTCAGATCCGAGACGATATGCTCGATGTCATCGGAACCCAGCAGGAAATGGGTAAAGGCGTCGGCACAGATGAGAGTAAGAACACTTTTGTCCGCTTGTATGGACTTGAGCGGTGTGAGGAGTTGATCGATACCTACACCCAGTATGCTATCGACAGCCTGAAAGTTTTCGATGATACCGAGTACCTTTGCGCTCTTGCAAAAAGTCTTACCCAACGCAGAAATTGAATTTTACCCTGCGGCAATGCTGCCGCAGGGTTTTTTGACGAAATATGAATAAAAAGTGAATTTAATGAGGAAAATGGGTTGATTTTTTATTCGTATCGCAATATAATAATATTGTTTTTGAATAAAAAACGAAAAATATACAGATAGGAGTAGAGATCGTTAATGGATAAGTTTTTCAAAATCTCCGAGCGTGGCTCCAATGTCAAGACAGAGATCATCGCTGGCTTGACGACCTTCTTCGCAATGGCCTACATCATCGTCGTGAATCCGAATCAGGTTATCGGCTTCAGCTTTGATGTCCCCGGCCTGTCTCAGGTGTGGAATGCTGTTTATATCGCCTCCATTTTGGTAGCGGTTGTCGGCACTCTGTTGATGGGACTTTATGCTAAAATGCCTTTTGCACAGGCTTGCGGCATGGGTCTGAACTCGTTCTTCTTCGTGTCCTTTGTCCTGCCTGCCGTGATCTCCGGCAGTGATGCCATCGACGGCTATCAGTCCGGCCTGGTCATCATTCTGGTCTCCGGCATTGTCTTCCTGCTGTTCTCCGTTACAGGACTTCGCAGCAAGGTTGCAAGAGCGCTTCCCGAGTGCCTGAAGAAGGCAATTCCTGCCGGTATCGGTATGTTCATCGCCTTCATCGGTTTCCAGAATGTGGGCATCATTCAGGCTAACCAGTACACGCTGGTGCAGTTTAACGATTTCCACGGCTCCATTGCCAACGGCACCTTCGTGCAGGATTCTCTGCCTGCTCTGCTGGCGCTGCTGGGTCTGCTGCTGATCGCCACCCTTGAAAAGCGTAAGGTTAAGGGCTCTGTGTTGATTACCATTGCAGCCATCTCTGTTGCATATTATCTCATTACCTGGACCGTTCCTTCCTTCAATTTTGACCAGATCGGTCAGTCCTTCAAGGACTTTGCCGAGGTGGGTATTTCCGGCGTGTTCCAGCCCCAGTCTTGGAAGGATGCCTTTACTGGCGAAGCTATTGGTGGTGTGTTCTCTGCCATTATGCTGATCATCACCTTCTGCCTTGTGGATATGTTCGATACCATCGGCACCCTGTACGGCACTGCCTCTCAGGCGGATCTGCTGGACGATAAGGGCGACCCCATCGATGTTGACAAGTGCATGGTCTGTGACTCCGTCGGTACTGCAGCCGGTGCTGTTTTCGGCACCTCCACCTGCACCACCTTCGTGGAGTCCGCTGCCGGTGTTGGCGCCGGTGGCCGTACCGGTCTGACCTCCGTGGTCGTGGCTGCCTGCTTCGCGCTGTGCCTGTTCCTGTCTCCTCTGGCCTCTTTGGTTCCTTCCTGCGCCACTGCACCCGCCCTGATCTGGGTTGGTGTTCTGATGCTGAAGAACTTCGCTAAGATCGACATGAGCGATGTCCGCAGCTCTGTTCCTGCCTTCCTGGCGCTGATCATGATGCCGCTGACTTACTCCATTTCTAACGGTATTGGCATTGGCTGTATCGGCTATGTCATTATCACTCTGATCACCGGTAAGTTCAAGAAGAGCGACATTCCCGTGACCGTCATCGCTCTGCTGTTCATCCTGCGTTACTGCATGATCACCATGTAATTAAAAAAGGATGCGGTGCCGCAAGCGGCACCGCATTATTTTATGTTTATTTACAGCGTTTCCAGAACTGCCTCGATACGCTCGAAACAGCGCTCCTTGCCAAGGATCTGCATCACGGTGAAGAGGTCGGGGGAGTTCACTTTGCCCGTGACTGCCTGACGGATAAAGGTGGATACATCCGCTACCGTGCCGGGGAAGGCATCGGGGTCAGCCTTGTAGGCTTTCATGTCGGTGGTAAAGCCGATTTCCTCGGTGATGGCCTTGACTTTATCAAACCATGCGGCAGAGTCGTCAGCGGTGTCATAACTTGCCATAAACTTTTCAAGAACGGTTTTGATCACGCCGTTTTCAAAGCGGTCGTCAAATTTGGGCAGTTCCAGGTAATCGTCGTAGAAGAAGCCCATATAATCCTTGGCATCTTTCCACACAGCCAGATCCTTGCGGGGTTTCTTGCCGCCGCGGCCGATGGCCAGGATCGCTGTGGCAAATTCCGGATCGGCAGAGAGTTTTTCGCCGAAGTCGGGGTCGAATTCCTTTGCCCATTCTGTCAGCAGGGCGTAGACTTCATTTGCATCCATTTTAGAGATGACATTCTTGGAAACGTCCACGAGTTTGGCGTAGTCAAAGAGACTGCCTGCGGGGTTCAGTTTCTTGGGACTGAACTTGAATTCGTCGGTGGATGCGTCGGGATTTGCTCTGCGCCAATCTTCAAAATTGGAGTTGAGAATGGTCATGATGTATTCGTACACGGCCTTGACCGGGAAACCTTCGGCCTTATAGAATGTCAGCGCCAGTTCGGGATCTTTGCGCTTGGAGAGTTTGCGCTTGGAGGTGCCGTCCATCTTCATCAGCGGTCCGATGTGGACATACTTAGGGAGTTTGAAGCCCAGCGCCTTAAACAGTTGGATGTGGAAAGGAAGGGTGGGCAGCCATTCGTCGCCGCGGACCACATGGGTGGTGCGCATCAGGTGATCGTCCACCGCGTGGGCAAAGTGGTAGGTGGGGATGCCGTCGGATTTCAGCAAAACATGATCCACATCATTTTCGGTGATGGTCAGTTTTCCTTTGACCAGATCATCGAATTTAAACTGGTTTTCGATGGAGCCTTCGCTGCGGAAACGCAGTACCCAGGGGTTTCCTGCGTCCAGTTGCGCCTTCACATCATCCAGCGAACGGTCGCGCCACAAGGCATATTTACCGTAGTAACCGGTATTTTCCTTGTTGGCCTCCTGGGTAGCGCGCATGGCGGCCAGTTCCTCTTCCGTGCAGAAGCAGGGGTATGCCATGCCTTCGCTGACCAGTTTCTTGGCGTAAACGTGGTAGATGCCAGCTCTTTGCCGCTGGCGGTAAGGGCCGTAATTGCCGTTGTCGCCGTCGTGGGTAGCGCCTTCGTCAAAATTAATGCCGTAATGCTTCAGCGTATCGATAAGCACTTCCACAGCGCCGGGCACTTCGCGCTTGGCGTCGGTGTCCTCTACGCGCAGAAAAAGAACGCCGCCGCTCTGATGTGCCATCCGCTCAGAGGTCAGACCCTG
Source organism: Faecousia sp. (assembly GCA_045591725.1). GTDB lineage: Bacteria > Bacillota > Clostridia > Oscillospirales > Oscillospiraceae > Faecousia. The sequence continues at coordinate 13,644 of JAZNTI010000030.1, read as the reverse complement.
CACCAGATTGCCCAAATGTACAAATCCCGTGGGGGAGGGTGCCATACGGGTGATCACCGCGCCTTCGGGAGCGTTTCTTTCGGGGAAACGTGCTTCCAGCATTTCGGGGGTATCGGTGACATTGGGGAAGAGCAACTGCGCAAGAATTGCATGATCCATAGATTTTACCTCGATTCTCGAATTTCTTTAAACAATATAGCATTTCCCTGCAATAAAGTCAATTTGTGATTGCGTTTTTCTGCGCTTTGTGTTAAGATACCTTCATTGAAGAAGATTGGGCATTTGCCCGTTTTGAGGTGAAATCATGGAAGAAAATGTGATTCAGAAGAAGAGGATGCTTTCCGGCATCAAACCTTCCGGCGACCTGACCCTTGGTTCTTATTTGGGTGCGGTGAAGAATTGGGCGGAGCGCGCTGAGGAGTATGATTGCTTCTATTTTATGGCAGATCTTCATGCCATTACCGTGCGGCAGAATCCTGCTGACCTGCGCCGCCGCACGCTGGAGCAACTGGCGCAGTATATTGCCTGCGGTCTTGACCCGCAGAAGAATACGCTTTTTATTCAGAGCCATGTGCACCAGCACGCGGAACTCGGTTGGGTGCTGGACTGCTACAGCATGTTCGGCGAATTGAGCCGCATGACCCAGTTCAAGGACAAATCTGCCAAGAATGCCGACAATATCAACGCCGGTCTTTTTACTTATCCCAGCCTTATGGCCGGCGATATCCTGCTTTACCAGCCGGATCTTGTCCCGGTGGGCGAGGATCAGAAGCAGCATGTGGAACTGACCCATGTGATCGCCCGGCGGTTCAACAGCATCTATGGCGATGTTTTCAAGATCCCCGAGCCTTTCATTCCCAAGGTTGGCGCCCGGGTCATGAGTCTGACCAACCCCCTTGCCAAGATGTCCAAGTCTGAAAATGAAGATACCGGCCGTGTGCTGCTGATGGATCCGCCTGAGGTGATCATGAAGCAGTTCAAGCGTGCTATTACTGACTCCGACACGGAAAATTGTGTCCGTTATGATAAGGAAAATAAGCCCGGCGTGGCAAACCTCATGACCATTTATTCCGCAGTTACCGGTAAGACCTTTGATGAGATCGAATCGGAGTTCGCCGGCTGCGGCTACGGCAAGTTCAAGCCCATGGTTGGCGAGGCGGTGGTGGAGCATCTGCGCCCCATTCGTGAAGAATCTGCCCGGCTCATGAAGGATAAGGCATATCTGGAGAGTGTCTACCGTGAAGGCGCGCAGAAAGCCTCTTATGTGGCTGAAAAGACCCTGCGTAAAGTCTATAAAAAAGTCGGCTTTGTTGCAAAATAATATAAAAGTGCTGCCGTATGGCAGCACTTTTTATGTTCTTGAATCGTATGCTGGTAGCGCATAGCCGCGGATTATTTGTTCGTTTACCGTGATATAGCGATATCGTACAGCCTGATTATAGTTGCCCTCAATAACTTTGATGCTCTCGCCATTCGTGCCGACTACGATACCCACGTGGTTTGCCCAATCCGTGCAGTCACCGGATTGTGAAGTGTTGGTTGAATAGTAAATAATATCGCCTGGCAGGGGAACATAGGCGTCATCTTCCTGCCAGCAATTTAGAGATTTAAATAGATCGATCTGACGCTCACATCCACATTCCGTGGGAATGATATCCGTAAACTTACATTGGATGGAGACAGTGCTTATAAATGTTGCGCACCACTGGTCGGTGTATTGAACGATATAGCCTTGCGCCAGTGGGCTGTGTTCGTTGTATATATCAATAATTGGCTTGAAGGTCTCGTCAGCCTCGTTACAGCCAAGCCAGTTTTCGGCTGTATGGACGAATTGTAGCCTTAATTCCTGTTCTTCCTGACTTACTTCCCGTGCAAATCCATATTCTCTCTCAGAGAAATTTAGTTGACAACCACAGAGAACTGCACAAAGCAGTACTAGTAGAGCAATTATTCGTCTTCGCATGAAATCCCTCCTTTTTTGTCATGATAACAGAAAAAGGAGGGAAAATAAAGATAATATTTATTACAAAAAGAAGTATAGTGCCAAGGTAATTAAAGCGGTATTCTTCTCTTCCTTGCCGTCACCGGTCATCAGCAGCAGTAGCACGATGATCAGCAGATCCTCCGTGTCCAGATTTTTGGGCAGCAGCCGCCGGAGAAAATCACCGGCGCCCATCTTATTTGACGGAGCCGGAGGAGGCGGTACAAATTGCTCAGCGGCCGGCTGCGGTGCCGGTTTTACCTGTTGGGCTTGCTCCTGCATTCTGTTGCGGCGATACGAGCCGTCAGACTGGGGAATATAACGATTATACATCCGTTCACCGCCTTAGAAAATGTTACTGCCGAGCACTCCGGTCACTGCTGCTGCGATCTTGGCCGAGCGCATGGCTTTTTCCAACTTGGCAATGCGCTGGCTGCTAAGGTATGGACGCAGTGCGTGTAAAAGGTTCTGCTGATCCCGGTCAATACCCATTTTTCCGGCGAATGAAGCGATCTTTTGCATCATCCCAAGATCCAATCCTCCAGGCAGATCCGGCATGGTGAACGCCGGCTGTTCCTGCACCGGCTGTTCCTGTGTCTGACCGAATGACTGCGCCATATTCATGATCTGCGACATCATCTGCGGATCTGATAATATGGAGTTCAGTTTGTCCTGAAAATCATCCATTGTGACCGCTCCCGAATTGCTCCATTAGTTTCCGTATCTGTTCATTATTTATCAGTTGCGAAACGGTCTTCTGCGCCGCGGTATAATCGCCACCTGAGGCTTCGCGCATCGCCTGACGGATCTGCGGATCATGATTTTGCTGCAGTGCGGCGAAGAGTTTCTGCCCGGCATCGCTTTGTGCAAAACGGCGAATCGCTTCCATATCCACGCCGTTTGGTATATTATTTTGCGACATTCGATCACCTCCAAAACGGATACCTTTTCCATTATATGCGGATGGGGTTTCCTTTGTGCCGGTGAAAAAATCCGCTGAAGATGTAGAAATTCCAATACGAATGTGGTATAATACCTTAAAAAGGGAAGGAGTGCGGTAATTTGAAGATTCTTGTGATGTCCGATTCGCATTCATATTGGCCGTTTATGCATGAGGCCATTGATGTGATCCGCCCCAATGCCGTGATCTTTCTGGGCGACGGTTGTGACCAGGTGGATGACCTGGAACTGGAATTTGACCGGATCGCGTTTCATATTGTCGGCGGCAACTGCGACCGCATGAGTTATCGGATCCGTCGCGAGATGCTCTGCTATAAGGTATGCGGCGTGATGATCTACATGACACATGGACATAATGAGGGCGTGAAATACGGTCTGGAGGGACTCATGGCCGCCGCCAGAGCCAACGGTGCAGCCGCGGCTCTTTACGGACATACCCACGAAGCCTATTGCAGCCATGAACCGGACGGACTTTGGGTCTTCAACCCCGGTTCCTGCAGAAGTTATTCCGGCAGCGTCGGTCTTATGGAGGTCGACAACGGTGAAATCAAATCCTGCCGCATTTTGCGTCAGAAAGATCTGGAGGCAATGAAATGATCCTGACTATCGACATCGGCAACTCTAATATCGTCATCGGCGGCGTTTGCGGCGAGCAGATCGTTTTTGAAGGGCGCCTGCGTACCGATGCCACCAAAACCTCTGACGAATATTGCATCGACCTGATGATGCTTTTGGAGGTCTATCGAACCAAACCCGAGGATATTGAAGGCGCGATCATTGCATCCGTTGTTCCTCAGGTGCTCAATTCCATGAACACCGCCATCAAAAAACTTACCGGTAAGCCTGCCTTAGTGGTTGGACCCGGTTTGAAGACAGGTCTTAATATCAAGATCGAGAATCCCCAGCAGACCGGTGCGGATCTTGTTGTTGGCTGTGTGGCAGCGCTGCGGGAGCATAAGCCGCCCATGATCGTAGTGGATATGGGCACTGCTACCACAATGGTGGTGCTGGACCGCACCGGCGCACTCATCGGCGGTTGTATTTGCCCGGGCGTGAAGATTTCTATGGACGCGCTGACAGACCGGACAGCGCTGCTGCCCGGTCTGCAGTTGGATCAGCCCAAGCGCGCCATCGGCCGCAACACCATTGACTGTATGCGCAGCGGCATTATGATGGGCAGCGCCTCCATGCTTGATGGCATGATTGACCGCATGGAAGAGGAACTAGGCTGCAGCACTACGATCGTTGCCACCGGCGGCATCGGCAAGTTTATTACTCCTCTTTGCAAGCGGCAGATGGTCTATGATAAGGATCTGCTTGTCAAGGGTCTTGCAGCGCTGTACCGGGAGAACGCCGCGCTGGTTAAAGAACAACAAAAATAAAGATCATGGCCGCACCAAGGCCAAAACCGGTGACTGCGGACAGCAGATAATCGCCGATCTTTTGCAGGTAATATCTGCGGTCTGCTGCATTGGGGTATTTGGGTGCGTATGCACTGCGGAAGGGGATTACTTTCTTCTGAGCATTTTTGGTCTTTTTCATAATGGTTTCCTCCTTGTTTTTGGTTTCTGAAAAGAGGATACCATGTTTACTGTCCTATAATTTGGACTTTATAGCGAGTAATGCGCACATTTTTTCGAATATCGGCATCTTGCAACAGTTGCATAGATGTGCTATGATAGTTTCACCATGTTTTGGAGGTTGGCTATGCGCTTTATTGATACATTAATGGATAAATGGGATGAACTGGTTGATATAACCGCACCCATGCGCAAAAAACTGCGCATTTTCTGGCGCGATCTCAAGGGCGCGTTCCGGTTTATCTGGGTTAATTTTTTGCGTATGAAGCGCGTGGTGCTGGCGATCCCTGTTGGCATTGCCGCGGTAGTGATCGCGCTGTCGAATCTGGCGAATCTTCCGGCGGTGGTGGGAATCCAATTGGCGGCAACCGGAGAATTTACTGTTCAGGTGGCTCGGGAACTGGCCGTTCTCGGACCTTTGGCACTAACGGCGTTGTGTCTATTGATGCTGTTTCTTTCCCGCAGAACGCTGACACCCTGGCTGGTGAGCGTGGTGTCGCTGCTTGTTCCGCTTTTCATTCATTTTATGAATACTTTCCCTGCATGAAATTAGGGCGTGCCAGATGGCACGCCCTTTGTTTATTTGTTGAGCAGTTCAAACAGTTCCTTCATATCGTGTGCGATGGCTACTGCACCTGCGTTTACCATGTCCTCGACATTGCCGTAGCCCCAACTGACACCCACCGTGCCGATGCCGTGTGCCGCAGCGCCTTCCACATCGAATTCGGTGTCGCCTACCATAAGGGCATTTTTTTGGTCACCGGTCTGCGCCAGCAGATACGCGATCACATCTTCTTTTTTGTCCCGGACGCCGTCCATAGTAGCGCCTGCGATGAGATCAAAGTATTGTTTCAGTTCAAACCGGCCCAAAACTTCATGGGCCATCCATTCCGGTTTTGAAGTTGCGATGTAAAGCTTGTGGCCGTTTTCTTTCAGTTTTGTCAGCACATCGCCAATGCCCTCGTATGGTTTATTTTCGTAAATGCCAACAGGGATATAACGGCTGCGGTAGACCTTGACCGCTTCGTCCAGCCGATCTTCCGGAACACCGAATTTGTAGAAAGTATCGCGCAGGGGAGGACCGACGAAAACACGCATGGTCTGCCGGTCGGGAATGGGTAGTCCGAAATGTGCCAGCGCATATTCCGCGCAGTTTAAGATACCTTCACCGGAGTCGGTGATTGTTCCGTCCAGGTCAAACAGGATCGCTTTTGCCATAATGCTCACTCCTTTTGGGTAGTATAGCATGAAAATCCTTGTTCGTCAAAGCGCAATGTTGCATTTGCGGGATAATTCGAGTATAATACCTAAAAAGTGAAGGGGGGGATCCTGTGAACATCTATTTGGATTTGTTTTTGACATTTGCCAAGGTTGGCGTCATGACATTTGGCGGCGGTTATGCAATGCTGCCCATTTTGCAGCGTGAGATCGTTGAAAATAAGGGTTGGGCGACGGAGGAGGAACTTGCCGATTATTTTGCCATCGGTCAGTGTACCCCAGGTGTCATCGCGGTGAATACTGCGACCTTTATCGGTCAGAAACTTAAGGGTATCTGGGGCGGTATCGTAGCGACCCTTGCGGTGGTGTTTCCTTCGGTGGTCATTATCACGCTGCTTGCCGGCGTGATCGAGATGTTCTCTCATTTGGAGATCGTAAAAAATGCTTTTGGCGGCATTCGTGTCTGTGTTTGCGTCCTGATTGCTAACGCGGTGGTAAAACTGTTTAAAAAGGCGGTCATTGATCTGCCCACATTGCTGATCTTCCTTGTGGTGACTCTTGGCAGTTACTTCACCGGCGTGAGTCCTTTTGTTTTTGTTCTGCTTGCAGGCTTTGCCGGACTTGCGATCAAATTCTTTGAAGGGAGGATCAAAAAATGATGCTCTTCCTTCAACTTTTCTATGAGTTTTTTAAGACCGGTTTGTTCGCTGTCGGCGGCGGCATGGCGACCATTCCGTTCCTGTATGAGATATCTGATAAGACCGGCTGGTTTACCCACGAGGAACTGGCTAATATGGTGGCAGTCGGTGAATCCACACCCGGCCCCATCGGTGTTAATATGGCAACTTATGTGGGCTTTTTGACCGGGTCCGGTGAATATGGAGTACCCGGCGGTATTTTAGGCGCTGTTACTGCAACCTTAGGACTGATCACACCCTCTGTGATCATTATTTTGATCGTTGCTTCCGTGCTGAATGCTTTCCGTAAAAGCAAAGTTGTCACGGACCTGTTTTACGGTCTGCGTCCTGCTTCCACTGGCATGATCGCGGCTGCCGGTCTCGGCGTGGTCTATAGTAATTTCTTTGTGAATGCTGAAAGCGCAGCGTCTTTTAGCATCAATTGGCTGGGCATTGCTCTTGCTGCGGTGATCTGGGTGCTGTCCAATGTGGTCAAACCGACCAGAAAATTGCACCCCATTGTCTTTATTGCTTTTTCTGCTCTGGTTGGTATCATTTTCAAGATGGGATAAGAGGTAATATTATGAAACCTGAAAAGATCATGAAGATCCTTGCGGACACCGCTTATGTCCGCACCAGCGGCTCGGAGGCTGAACTTCGTGCCGCCAACTATATTGCGTCAGTCTGCGCCGAACTGGGCGCCCAGGCGAGTGTAGAGCCCTTTGAGGTGGAACTGGCAGAAGTTACCCGTGCAGTGTTTTATGCTGATGGGAAAGCCGTTCCCTGCAAGGGCTTCCAGTGTGCCGGCAGCGGCAGTGTGGAAGCACCGCTTTACTATATGCCAAACTGCGATGCGCTGAGTTTGCCCGGCTGCAAGGGCAAGATCGTCATGACCGATCAGCCGCTGTCGAGGATCTACCAGGATCTGCTGGATAACGGCGCAGTTGGCTTTATTAAGTATAGCGGTGATGCCAATAATGAAAACCGGGATATTGACGATGCGGAACTGCGCGGCTATGTCAGCAAAGGCAATAAGATCCCCGGCGTGAATATCCACGCAGCCGATGCAGTTGAGTTGGTGAGAAGCGGCGTTAAGACCGTACGCATCGAACTGGAGCAGACGGAGTCTGTGGGCAATTCCTGGAATGTGATCGTAGACCTTCCCGGTGAAATTCCGGAGTACATCGTGCTGACGGCCCATTATGATTCCACTGCGCTTTCTCTTGGCGTTTACGACAATATGTCCGGCAGCGCAGGCATTTTGGGTGTGCTGGAGCATTTTGTCCATAATCCTCACCGTTATGGTCTGCGGTTTATTTGGTGCGGCAGTGAAGAGCGTGGCCTGTTGGGATCCAAAGCCTATTGCAAGACCCATGAGGAGGAACTTAAGAGTATTGTACTGAATATTAACCTCGATATGATTGGCTGTATCATGGGTAAATTTATCGCCTGCGTCAGTGCAGAAGATGCGTTGGTCAGTTATATTGAGTATATGTCCAAGGAGGTTGGATTCAGCGTAGCCGCAAGACAGGATGTATATTCCAGCGATTCTACGCCCTTTGCCGACAGCGGCGTTCCGGCGCTTTCCTTTGCCCGGCTTGCGCCGCCCAGCACCGCCACGATCCATAATCGGTTTGATACCATTGATGTCATGAGTGGCGAGCAGATGGTGCGCGATATTGACTTTATTACCGCTTTTACCAGCCGCATGGCAAATGCTGTGTTTTGCCCTGTGGGGCGCAAGATCCCCGATAGTGTAAAGGAAAAACTGGACGACTATCTTCTTCGCAAGAAGGATAAAAAGTAAAATGAAAGAGCCATCCGCTTGGATGGCTCTTTTTATCAGGATTCTTCTGTTTCGTTTGTGTTGGTTTCTTCTGCGGCAAGGGCGGCCTTTTCGGCTTCTTCCGCCTCTTGTTTTTTAAGTGCTTCAGCGATAAATTCTGCTGCATCGTCAGGAATATCATCGAGATTTTCGCTGCCGATGTCCACTTCCTTCGGCTGCTTTTTGAAGAAAATGTCATACATCACAGGCACGATGATCAGCGTCATCAGCGTGCCGTAGATCAGACCGCCCACGACAACGATTGCCATACCGCTGCCCATTTGCCCGGCCATGTTATCGCTGAAGATCATCATGATCATGGCAAGGATGGTTGTCAGCGCGGTCATGAGGATCGGGCGCATACGGGTTTTACCGGTTGCGATGAGTGCGGACTTGCGGTCCATACCGCCCAGGCGCAGTTGGTTGGTGTAGTCAACGAAGACGATGCCATTGTTGACGATGGTACCCATCAGCAGAGCGAATCCCATCAGTGACAGCAGACTCAGTTGCTGTCCGCTGATGAGCAGACCAAGCATACCGCCAGTAAATGCCAGCGGTACGGTAAACAGAACGATGAAAGGTGACAGCAGGCTCTGGAACTGTGCAACCATGATCAGGTAGATGAAGATACAACCCAGTAAAATCATCAACCCCATGGTCTGAACCATTTCGTTGACCGTGGAACTTTCACCCTGCAGGCTGACAGTGTAGCCATGGGGCAGATTTGCGTTGGAGGTGTAGTTGTTCAGCAGAACACTCAGTTCACGGGCAAGCAGAGTGGCGTTTTTACCTTCAGCAATAGTTGCGCTGACGCTGACATAGCGGGTCATGTTTTCCCGGTCGATGGAACTGACAGAGGTGGTCTTTTCGATAGTTGCAAACTCGGAAAGTTTGTGGATCTCCTTTACCGATGTGCCGTCTGTGTTCATCTTGCTGGTCTCAAATTCGATTTCCAGCAGATTTTCCACAGTCAGGGGATTCGTATTGTTTTCAACAGTCACATCCAGGTAAACGCCGTTAACATTGATGGTAGTGGAGGTGGAAGAGGTACTCAGCCGTTTGCTGATCTCCATATAGATCTGCGCCACGGTAAGACCGTGCTTCATAGCCTCGTCGCGGTCGATTTTCAGATGAATGGTCTCATCGCCGCCGGTGAAACTTGTGGTGATATTTTCGTATCCCGGAACCTGCTGTACCACCTGAACGACTTCGCCGCTGATTTCTTTCAGAATTTCAAGATCGTCGCCGTAGATGTTGATGGAAAGACCGCTGCCCAGCAGGGAAACCATTTCATCCATACTGCCGGAAGAAACGGAGATCTCACACGGTGATGTCATAGTAACATTTTCAATTTGTTTGGATAGATTTCTGATCGTGGAGGAGGGCGTGTTTTCCGGCAGAGCGATATAGTAATTATAACTGCCGTAAGATCCGCCGCCCATAGCCATACCGCTCATCATGGAGAGGCTGGAACTGCTGTCCATAACGCCCACACTTTCGATGCCTTCAACGCTGAGGATCTGACTGATGACATCGTCTGCCAGTTCATAGGATTCTTCCCTTGTGATGCCGGCCGGTGTCTGCACCTGCACCTGGATCTGGTTGCCGGTCATGGGCGGAATCATGACAATGCCCATATTGAGGATCATCCAGATGCTGAAGCCCAGCAGGGCAATGGATGCGCTCAGCGGCAGAGCCTTGTGATCAATGCACCAGCCGAGAACTTTTGCGTAGGCATTTTGAACTTTTTCAAACCATTTGTGGGTCTTCGGCTGCGATTTGACCAGCAGGGTAGAGGCTGCGGCAGGAACGACTGTCAGCGCAACCAGCAGTGATGCGCCCAGGCAGTAGCCGATGCAAAGACCCAGCGGCAGCATCAGTTCGTTGATCATGCCGGAGGTGAACACCAGCGGCAGGAAGACGCAAACGGTCGTCAAAGTGGAAGAAGTGATGGCGCCTGCCACTTGTTTCGTGCCCTGAACAGCGGCACGGGGCGCGCTGATACCGCGTCCGCGGAGTCTGTAAATGTTTTCTATAACGACGATGGAATTATCCACCAGCATACCGATGCCAAGTGCAAGACCGGCCAGGGTCATCATATTCAGACTGATGCCCGTGAAGTACATCAGCACCAGTGTAAACATTACAGACAGGGGAATGCTGATGGCCACCACGATGGTCGGCTTCACATCTTTGAGGAACAGCGCAAGGATGATGATCGCAAGTGCCGCGCCGGAAACCATGCTGGTAACCATGGAGTTGAGGATGATGTTGATATAACTGCCCTGATTCATCAGGGTCACGATGTGTGTGCCATCGTATTTTTCTTCCAGTTCCTTGAATGCTGCAATGCAGTTGTTCGCAGTTTCGTTTGTACCGGTAACGCTGTTCTTGAAGATGCACAGTATGACAGCGTCGCTGTTGTTCAGCCGTGCGTAACTGTCGCCGGCGTTATCAATGACGGTGATATTTGAGACATCTTTCAGCCGTACCTGACCGATGGCGTCCATGCTCACAAGCAGTGCCTCAGAAAGTTCTTCAACGCTGCCGAATTCATCACCAACGCGCAGCAGCCAACTGTTGTCATTTTCGTCATCAATATAGCCTGCCGGCATGGAGAAATTCTGTGCGTAGATCAGTTGTGCGAGGGTAGCGGCATCCAGCAGTTGACCGAGGTTAGCCGATTTCAGTGCGGATTCTTTGGCGGCTTCGTACTGTGCTTTGCCGGCGTCCAGTTGGGCCTGTGCGTTGGTCAGTTGTACGCTTGCGGTGGCAAAAGCCACGGCGGCATCCAACTGCGCCTGGGTCAGTGTTCCAACGGCTTCTTCAAGTCCTGCCAAAATTTCGGGTACGGAATCCAGCAGGCCGGAGATATCACTCAGACTGTTCTCCAGTTCCAAAAGCATCTGGCGCATTGCCTGCACATCGGGATCCTGGATCTCGTCGGGGTCAACATTCTCCAGTGCACCGTTCAGGACGGTTACCAGTTCTCTTAACTGTTCCAGAATCACTTTCAGACTGCCGCTGATCACCAGCAAATCTTCTGCTTTCAGATCTTCATTTTCCAGAAGCGCTGAGATATTTTCCAGTTCTTCGATGGTTTTGTCCAGTGCCTGACCGGTGGTACCGTCTGTGATTTCTTTGCGGATAGCCTTGACGGTTTTTAGAATATCGTCCACCTTGACCTTAAGATCGGCAGCGGTGGTGTTAATGGTTTCTTCAAATTGACTAAAGAGCGTTTCAGAGAGGGTCGCGCCAAAACTTGCCTGTGCTTTTTCCAGTTCTTCTTTGCCTTTTTGCAGTTCGCTTTCGGCTTTTTCAAGTTCTTCGGCGGCTTTTGCCAGTTGTTCGCTAACGGATTGGAGAATCTTGTCGTTCAGTGTGTCGATCTTGTTCTTATCCAGTTCCACATGGATGCTCTGATGCACAAGACCGATGCCGGAAACGCTGGCGACGCCGCCTTGTCGCTCGATATAGGGCTGAACGGTGTTGCTAACAAATTCAGACAGTTGGTAGATGTCATTTCCGTCGCGGCTGACCGAGATATACATGGTGGCCATCATATCCATACTCAGTTCAATGACCGAGGGCGTGCCGCACATATCGGGGAAGTTGACACTGACTTCCTGGATGGCGCTGTTGACCTTGATCAGCGTGGTGTCCATATTGGTTCCTTCCTGGAATTCCAGTTGCACCATTGCGTAGTTTTCCGCTGATGTGGAGAAGACATTTTGCACGCCAGTTACCGTGCCCAAAGCGCTTTCCAGGGGCTTTACAACATCAGTTTCCACCCGTTCCGGGCTTGCACCGGGATAGGGGGTCACCACGATGAGGTAGGGCAGGCTCATATCCGGCAGCAGATCCGCCGTCATGCTTGTGACGGATACGACACCAAGCACGATCACAAGGATCACCGCCACCAATATTGTAAACGGCTTTTTGACACTTAACTTTTCCATAAACGCTCTCCGTTTCGTGTATACTTCTTCTTTTACTATATTATTAGAAAAAGCATACGAATGTATAAACATTTCGTGAATATTTGGGAATAAAAAAGTGCTCCCATGGAGCACTGAAAAATGGCACGCCTGGCGCGATTTGAACGCGCGACCTTCCGCTTAGGAGGCGGATGCTCTATCCAGCTGAGCTACAGGCGCATATTTACTGTGTCATTGTAGCGAAAAAATAGTGTAGTGTCAACCGATTCGGGAGATTTTTCATTACTTGCTGCATATACTGTCAGGAAGTGATCGGAGGTGTATGTGATGCAGGAAGACGAGCGTAATAGTCCGCGGGATGTGGATGATCTGATCTTTGAAAATGAAGAGTATCAGGACTCTCAGCGTTAATGATCCGGGCAGATTGCCCGGATATCTTTTTACAATATTTTTGCTGAAATTACTTTACAGAAAGCACTCTTTCGGCTATAATGTACCCAAATGTGCAATTTATGAACTGGAGAACCGATCCATGAATATTGAATTTGACAGTTACAAACAAAAACTCGGTGAGATCAAGCCTGCGCTGGACGGTTTGGCAGAATCGCTGAATCTTGAAGGGCTGAAGAACGAACTGGAACGCCTGCACGCCATGCAGGAAGCCCCCGGCTTTTGGGACGATCCTGACAAGAGTCAGAAGATTGTCGTCAAGACCAAGCAGGCGGAAAATAAGATCGAGCGCTACCGTAAAATGGTCTCATCCTGGGAAGATCTGGTGACCATTTGTGAGATGGCAGCCGAGGAAGACGATGATTCCATGCTTCCGGAACTGAAAGACGGTTTTGTTGAATTGACCCGCAATATGGAATCGTGCCGCCTAGAAACGCTGCTCACCGGTAAATATGACAAGAATAATGCCCTCATGAGTTTCCAGGCCGGCGCAGGCGGCACGGAGGCCCAGGACTGGTGTCAGATGCTTTACAGAATGTACACCCGCTGGGCAGAGCGCAGCGGCTTTACCTATAAGATCCTGGATTATCAGGAGGGTGACGAAGCGGGGCTCAAGTCCGCGTCCATCATGATCGAGGGCGAGAATGCCTATGGTTTCCTGAAGGGCGAGAATGGCGTTCACCGCTTGGTGCGCGTTTCTCCTTTTGATGCCAATGCCCGCCGTCAGACCTCTTTCTCTGCCATCGAAGTCATTCCCGAGATCGAGGATGATTCCGAAGACTTTGAGATCAAGGCTGAAGACTATGAGATGCAGGTCTTCCGCTCCTCCGGCGCCGGCGGACAGCATATTAACAAGACTTCTTCTGCAGTGCGACTGATCCACAAGGCTACCGGTATCGTTGTGTCCTGCCAGACCGAGCGCAGCCAGTTCCAGAATAAGGAGACCTGCCTGCGTATGCTGCGCAGCAAACTTGTAGAGATCCGTGAGCGCGAACATCTTGCCAATATTGCGGAC
>JAZNTI010000029.1:0-26674 GCA_045591725.1 Faecousia sp. | reverse complement strand
AGTGATCACGGATGGTACCGGTCATAGCCAGACGCAGGTCGGAGTCGATGTTGATCTTGCAGACGGACAGCTCAGCAGCCTTGCGCAGCTGGGACTCGGGAACACCGATGGCATTGGGCATCTTACCGCCGTTGGCGTTGACCATGGCGACGTAGTTCTGGGGAACAGAGGAGGAGCCATGCAGAACGATGGGGAAACCGGGCAGGCGGCGGGTGGCTTCTTCCAGAACGTCGAAGCGCAGTGCGGGGGGCACCAGGATGCCCTGCTCGTTGACGGTGCACTGCTCGGGGGTGAACTTGTAAGCGCCGTGGCTGGTGCCGATGGCGATGGCCAGGCTGTCGCAGCCGGTGCGGGTCACGAATTCCTCGACTTCTTCGGGACGGGTGTAGGAGGCAGCCTCAGCGGAGACATTGACCTCGTCTTCGATGCCGGCCAGGGAGCCCAGTTCGGCCTCAACAACGACACCGTGGTCATGGGCGTACTCAACGACCTTGCGGGTGATCTCAATGTTTTCCTCGAAGGACTTGCTGGATGCGTCGATCATGACAGAGGTGAAGCCGCCGTCGATGCAGGACTTGCAGGTTTCAAAACTGTCGCCGTGATCCAGATGCAGAGCAATGGGGATTTCGGGGCATTCGATAGCAGCGGCCTCAACCAATTTCACCAGATAGGTGTGGTTGGCGTAAGCACGGGCGCCCTTGGAGACCTGCAGGATGACGGGAGAGTTTTCTTCTTTGCAAGCCTCGGTGATTGCCTGAACGATCTCCATGTTGTTGACGTTGAAAGCGCCGATGGCGTAGCCGCCGTCATAAGCCTTCTTGAACATCTCGGTAGTAGTAACAAGAGCCATAATGTATAGTTCCTTTCTTTGACTGCGCACGCGGCGCAGAAATATTTATTCGGTGGGGTCAGGCCCACATTTGTCCTTTTACATTATAGCATATCTGCCGCTGTTTTCAATAGGTTTTTACTGATTTATTTCAAATAAAATCCAGCCTGAAATCTGCCTAAAATACAGCAAGATGCGAACATAAAAAATATCGTAAATGCCTATTTACCTTTGGCAAAAAATAGAGTATAATCAGTAAAGTGACTAAAATAAACAAATTTAAGGAGCGTTTTTTGCTATGAAACTTTCTCCCCTGCAGCAGGCAAGATACCTGTACCAGCCCAAACTGCCCGGCATGCTCCGTGGCGGCATTTCCCGGATCTGCGTAAAAGTTGGCGATGTGACCCAGAGCGTAGCCGATCAGGAAAAGATCGCCGCACTGTTCCCCAACACTTACGGCAAGAATGAGATCACCTTCCAGATCGGTGAAAACACCTCTCAGACCAAGAAGCAGGTGGTGGGCGTTATTCTGTCCGGCGGTCAGGCTCCCGGCGGCCACAATGTGGTCTGTGGTCTTTACGATGCGCTGAAGGCTACCAACCCCGAGAATGTGCTTTACGGTTTCAAGGGCGGTCCCAGCGGTCTGCTGGAGGACAACTATATCATCTTTGACGATGCCTATATTAATCAGTTCCGCAATACCGGCGGGTTTGACATCATTGGCTCTGGCCGTACCAAATTGGAGACCGAGGAGCAGTTCGCTGTTGTGGCTGAAGTCTGCAAGAAGCATGGCATCACCGCAGTGGTCATCATCGGCGGTGACGATTCCAATACCAACGCCGCTGTGCTGGCTGAGTACTTTGCCGCTCATAATACCGGCGTGCAGGTCATTGGCTGCCCCAAGACCATTGACGGCGACCTGAAGAACGAGGATATCGAATGCTCTTTCGGCTTCGACACCGCTACCAAGACCTATTCCGAGATTATCGGAAATATCGAGCGTGATGCCAACTCCGCCAAGAAGTACTGGCATTTTGTCAAGGTCATGGGCCGCAGCGCTTCCCATGTGGCTCTGGAGTGCGCTTTGCAGACCCAGCCCAATATCTGCCTGATCGGCGAGGAAGTCGCCGCCAAGAAGCAGTCTTTGGCGCAGATCGCCGATTACATTGCCGACAGCGTTGCATCCCGCGCTGCCAGAGGCATGAACTTCGGCGTTGTTATCGTTCCTGAAGGCATCGTGGAGTTCGTTCCCGAATTCTCCGCCCTGATTGCTGAGATCAACGAACTGCTGGCCGGTGAGCGTGCCGAGAAGTTCAATGCCCTGCCTTCCTGGCAGGAGAAGTACGCTTTCGTGGAGCAGGGACTGAGCAAGGACGCCATGGCGGTCTTCGCCATTCTGCCCCAGAATATCCAGCAGCAGCTCTTCCTGGAGCGTGACCCCCATGGCAATGTGCAGGTTTCCCTCATCGAGTCTGAGAAACTGCTGTCTGCGCTGGTGCGCGACAATCTGAATGCCCGCAAAGCCGCCGGCACCTACAAGGGCAAGTTCTCCACCCACCATCATTTCCTGGGTTACGAAGGCCGCTGCGCTTTCCCCTCCAACTTTGATGCGGACTACTGCTACTCTTTGGGCTACAATGCTTTCATGCTGATCCAGTACGGTTACACCGGTTACCTTTCCAAGGTCTCCAACCTGCAGGCTCCTGCAGAGGAGTGGGTCGCCGGCGGTATGCCCATTACCAAGATGATGAACATGGAGCGCCGCCACGGTGCGGACAAGCCTGTTATCCGCAAGGCACTGGTGGAACTGGACGGCGCGCCCTTTAAGTTCTTCGCAGCCAATCGCGCCAAGTGGGCAGAGGATACCTGCTTTGTGTATCCCGGCGCTATTCAGTACTTTGGACCTTCTGAGGTCTGCGATGCTCCCACGCACACTTTGGCACTGGAAAAGGCCGCAAAATAAGCAATAAAAAGAGCCGCCCAAGGGCGGCTCTTTTGCTTTTATTCGACGGTAATGAGTTTGTATTCTCTGGAACCGAGCCCCAGTGCAGTGGCGGCCTCGATGGTGTGGATGCCGTTGCGGCTTTCGATGCGCTCGATCAGGTGGCCCTTGTTGGGGTCATCGCACCCGTATACCAGATCCACGCAGGCCTGATCGATTGCCACGGGGTCAAGACTTGCCAAAATGCCGATGTTGGCGATGCAGGGATCTTCCGCAACCGCGCAGCAGTCGCAGTCCACGCTCATGTTTTTCATCACATTGATGTAGGCACATTTGCCTTTGAAGAAATCCACAACGCTGGTTGCGGCATCAGCCATGGACTCTAAAAATGCGTCATGCTCAGCGTGCCAGAAATTATCAACATTGCCAACGCCGTGGATGTATTTCTTTCCATAAGAGGAGGCAAAACCGATGGAAAGTTGCTTGATGGCGCCGCCAAAGCCGCCCATAGGGTGACCTTTGAAGTGGGAAAGGATCAATGTTGAATCGTAGTTTGCGATGTCCTTGCCCACGAAGTTTTTCTGAATGCGCTTGCCGTTTGGGATCGCCAATTCCAGATCCGGACCGGCGGCGTCCAAAAGGTCGATGGGGAACAGGTCGCTCCAGCCATGTTTTTTGAAGGTTTTCATGTGGCGCTCGGCGGTGTCGCGGGAGCCTTCATAGGCGGTGTTGCACTCTACGATCGTGCCGCCTACAAACTCTACGATGTCTTTCCAAAATTCCGCGCGCAGAAAATTCTGATTGCCCACTTCACCGGAGTGGACCTTGATGGCAACATTGCCGGGCAGATCCGCGTTCAGCAGTTTAAAAAGTTCCAGCACTTTTTCAGGGCTGATGGTGGAGCAGAAATAGACTTTTGGTTTCATAACTTCGCCGCCTTTCGTTTTGATGGTATTATTGTACACGATTTTCGTTGCGGTTGCAACGGTTTTTTCGCTTAGCGCCACAAGGTTTATCTACTTGTAAAATGCAGCAGAATATGGTATGATAATTTAGTTATAAAGAATTATTTGTTCTTGGAGGCGTTTATGGCTTGTCTGAGTCCAACATAGTATTCCGCTTTGCGCTTTGATCAAAGAAATGGAGGAATATTATGTCAACCTTAATTGAAGAAATCAGCCGCCGCCGGACTTTCGCAATTATTTCCCACCCCGACGCCGGTAAAACCACATTAACTGAAAAATTCCTGCTCTACGGCGGCGCCATTGCCCAGGCCGGCGTTGTTAAGGGGAAGAAGAATTCCCGTGCCGCCACTTCCGACTGGATGGAGATCGAAAAGCAGCGTGGTATTTCCGTTACCTCTTCCGTGATGCAGTTCCAGTATGACGGCTTTTGCATTAATATTCTGGATACGCCCGGTCACCAGGACTTCTCTGAGGATACCTACCGCACTTTGATGGCGGCGGATTCTGCAGTCATGGTCATCGACGGCGCCAAGGGTGTTGAGCCGCAGACCCGGAAACTCTTTAAGGTCTGCGCCATGCGTCATATTCCCATTTTTACTTTTATCAATAAGATGGACCGGGAAACCAAAGATCCTTTCGATCTTTTGGACGAGGTGGAGCGTGAATTGGGTATTGAAACTTACGCTATGAACTGGCCCATTGGCTCCGGCAAGGATTTCAAGGGTGTTTATGACCGTCAGAAGGCCGAACTCATTTTCTTCTCCGGCATTAATGGCAAAGCCAAGGCGGACAAGCAGGAGGTAGACCTTTATGATCCGCAGGTGGCCGAACTTTTGGACAGTGAAGCAAAGCACCGTCAACTTATTGACGATGTGGAACTTCTGTCTGCCGGTCGTGAAATGGATATGGAAGCCGTGCGCTGCGGCGAACTGAGCCCTGTGTTCTTCGGCTCTGCGCTGACCAATTTTGGCATCGAGCCGTTTTTGGAGGCGTTTTTGCAGTTGACGCCGCCTCCGCTGAGCAGAACGGCGGACAGTGGCCTTGTGGATGCGTTCAGTCCGGATTTTTCTGCTTTTGTGTTCAAAATCCAGGCCAATATGAATAAGGCCCACCGGGATCGCTTGGCCTTCATGCGCATTTGCTCCGGCAAATTCCAGCGTGATGCGGAATATTACCATGTGCAGGGCGGCCGTAAGATGCGTCTTTCTCAGCCCCAGCAACTGATGGCTGCGGAGCGCGAAATTGTGGAAGAGGCTTACGCCGGCGACGTCATCGGTGTCTTTGACCCGGGTATTTTCTCTATCGGCGATACCATCACCGTACCCGGCAAGAAGTTCTCCTATGCCGGTATCCCCACTTTTGCCCCGGAGCATTTCTGCCGGGTCAGCGCCAAGGATTCCATGAAGCGCAAGCAGTTCGTCAAAGGTACGGAGCAGATCGCCCAGGAAGGTGCCATTCAGATCTTCAAAGTGCCCAATTCCGGTATGGAAGAGGTCATCGTAGGCGTTGTTGGTACGCTGCAGTTTGATGTTTTCCAGTACCGCATGAAAAATGAGTACGGTGTGGATCTGCGCATGGACATGCTGCCTTATGAAGAGATCCGCTTGATCGACAGTTACCCCGGCGATCTGACAGATCTGAATCTGGGCAGCGATGCGGAACTTCTGGAAGATTACCGCGGTCGCAATCTGCTGGTCTTCTCCAGCTACTGGGCAATCGACTTTATCTGCCGTCGCAACCCTGGCTTGCAACTGTCTGAGATCGTTGTGGCAGAGGGGTAATTATTGTTACTGGACGAAACCTGATAAATATTGTATAATACGGTTACTGACTGCCGGGAAAGGGGACTGGAGTATGCATTGGATAGATGTTTTGCAGATCGTCAGTATAATCTTTACTACGATCGTTTCTCTTTGCTTTGCGCATCAGATCATTTATCTGTTTGTTCCTTTTATCGTTAAGCCGAAAGCGCATAAAGAAGAAAAACTGCATAAGTACGCTGTTATGATCGCCGCCCGAAATGAGGAGGCGGTGCTGCCCCACCTGATTAAGAGCATCAAAGATCAGGATTATCCTGCGGAACTTGTTGATATCTATGTGGTGGCGGATAACTGCACCGATGGAACTGCCCGCGTTTCCCGGGCGTGCGGCGCTACCGTTTTCGAGCGCTTTAATAAAGAGCAGATCGGCAAGGGTTATGCCCTGGATTACCTTATCGGCAATATTGCCCAAAATGGTGGTCTTGAGCGTTATGATGCCTTTATGGTTTTCGATGCGGATAATCTTTTGGACCGGAAGTTTATGCGCAACATCAATCAAACCCTTTCTGACGGTTATCGTGTGTTCTGTGGCTGCCGCGGCTCCAAGAATTTCGGCACCAACTGGATCACTTCCGGTTATGGTCATTGGTTCCTGCGTGAATCGGCGCTGATGAACCGTGCCAGAACGCTTGTGGGCGCAAGCAGCATCGTTAACGGCACTGGCTTCGGCTTTACCCGTGAGGTGCTGGAAAAGGTCGGCGGATGGAAATTTTTCACGCTTTCCGAGGATACCGAGTTCTGCGCATGGTGTGCCACCAATGGTATTCAGGTGGGTTATTGCCATGAGGCACTTTTCTTTGATGAGCAGCCTGCCGGTTTTAGAGATTCTCTGCGTCAGCGCGTACGCTGGCTGCAAGGCGGCATGGAAGTGTCTTTTAAGTACACCGGTCGGTTACTGAAGAATATTTTCAAATTTAAGAGACATTCCTGGTATTGTTTTGAGATATTTACCTTAACTTTCTGGGGCTGTGCAGCCGGTGTGCTGGCTATGCTGATGTCCGTGTTTATTGGAACGGTTAACGGCGGCGTCAGCGGTCTGATCCTCACGGTGCTCAGCATTGCGTTTAATACGTATACACTTTTAATGTTTAACGGTTTGCTGATCGTTTTGGCGGAGTGGGACCGCATTATTGCCACAAAAAAAGAAAAGGTGGTATCCATCTTCACTTATCCGCTGTTCATGCTGACCTTTGTTATTGCGGCGGTGATGGCGGTGTTTATCAAGCCGCAGTGGTCGCCCATTGCGCATACGGTGGCGGTTTCCAGCGATGAATTGCAAAAGTAAAAGCAAAGAGGACTTCCCGTGGGGAAGTCCTCTTTTGTTATTCTGTAATGCCTTGAATGTCCAAAAGTTCTACGATATTCTGCCCTCTTTCTGTCAGGGCAAAACTTCCGTGGACGCGGCCGTACCGGCTGTAATCCTGATTTTTCAGTTCTGCATTGTAATCCAGAGAGACCAGCGCCCGTTTTTCCAGGCAGAGCAGCGCGTTGGTGTATTCTTCCGCGGAATGTGCTTGCTCCTCCAGATATAGGGGCTCACCGTTTGCATTTTGACCCAAGGGAAGAAATGCCAGTTGTCCCAGGGTATGCAGCAGTTCAATCTCAATTTCGGAAAGCACCATATCGCCGCAACCGCCGCAGTTTCCACAGCAGTTTTTGCAACCACTCATTTGCATTCCTCCAGCAAAGCATTTTCCCGCTTTTGGCAGGTAAACAGGATCACCTGCTTATTTTCTGCGCTTTCGCACAGAATATTCAGCGCCGCTTTCAGTCGGTCGTCGTCAAAACGCACCAGCGCATCGTCTAAAATAAGCGGTGCATTGGGTGTCAATTCTTCGGAAACTGCCAGCCGCAGCGCCAGATACAGTTGATCGGCAGTACCGTCGCTGCACCAAAGAGCGTTCTGCATGGCGGTTTCGTCGGTGGCGCTGGCCTTTACGGTGAGATCTTCGCTAAGGACCAGCCGGTTATAGCGACCGTGGGTCAACTTTTGGAACAGTTCCTGAGCGCGTTTGGCGATCCGGGGGGCAAAGCGCCGCTGCAGTTCAGCGGTCGCACGGGAGAGCGCCTGCTGCGCCAGATCCAAAGCGTTGTAGTAATCTTCCAGTTTTTCGATGCGGCGGTTGACGGATCTCAGTTGATCACGGATGGCGGCCTCCTGACCCAGCGCTTCGCAGCGACCTTGGTACTGCCCCAGTTTCAGTTGCAGTTGCCGCAGTTCAAATCGGGCGTTTTGCAGCCGATCTGCGGTCTCTTGCTCGCTGTAAGTCAGTTGATCCAGCGCCTTGGGTGCTTCAGCGGTCCGCGCCATGGAGCGCAGCGTCTGCAGATGCGTTTTGGCGTTTTCCAGATCTCTGTGTGCATTCGACAGTGCCTCCCAGGCTGCGTTCATTTGCTGATAACGGTCTATGCTATCCGTCAGTTCTTCACCCTGGGCGTATTCTGCGATTTTGCCGTTGAGCATTTCCTGCCGGTTGTCCAGATCACCGCGCATATTCTTGACTTTTGCTAATTCTTGTTCATAGGTTTCCATGGTGGCAGCATAACGCTCTGCTTCCGGTACCCAAAGGGCAGGAGTCACGCCGGGGTGGAGGGCGTACAGCGCTTCGATCTCAGCGCGCCATTTTTTGGTGCGCAGGATGCTGATCACACCGGTGACAATGCCTCCGACGATCATGCATGCGCCCACGATTATGCTCAGTAGGGCAGCGTTTGCAAGAAGATCTGCCAGCGCCAGACCTAAAAATACAAATCCGGCGACAAGCAGCGAAATCCCAATGGCGGTCACGGCGGTGTTATGCTTTTTCCGCTGTTTCTCCAGCACTTGCACAGCGGCGAAATCCTTTTGCGCCATGCTTACTGCCTGCTGGGGTGCTAAGTTTTCAAATTGGCTGCTTACCGCAGGTTTTTGGGGCAGGGGAGGAAGCGCACTGCTTTCTTTTTGCAGCAGCAGCAGCTCTTGCTGCAGCGCTTGACCTTCAGCCAGCGCGTCGTGAATTTGCTCCCGGGAGGGAAGACCGTCGCAGTTTTTCTGCAGACCGTCATAAACCTTCTGCGCTCCGTCACAGTTTTGCTGTGCCAACGCCACTTTCTGTGCGTCTTCCTTGGCACTGGCGTAGCGCAGTGCGGCGTCGTGGTTTTCCAGCGCAGCGATCTGCGATTCCAAACCGGCTTGCCGCAACTTCAGATTCTCGGATTCGGCGGTCAAGTCCAGCAGTTCGTTTAGTTGGTCTTCCAATTCGCTTCGCTGGGCTTCTGCCTGGGGCAGCAGACCGGTGCGGGTTTTGGAACGGCATTTGTTTTTCAAGTCTTTGAGTTTTTGTTCCAGTTTATCACCGGCACCGCTTTCGTCGCCGGTGGTCACCAGATTGTTCAGCCGCCGGCGCAGGGCATCGTCCTGGGTCACAGGCAGATCATTCAGCGTCAAAAAGCCTGCTCTTACGAATACGCTGCGTTCCACGCCCAGCAGCATCATGCCGCAGTTGGCGCCGTTGAGTTCCGGCACATCCAAACCCGACGCAGTCTCATAAGCCAAAAACTCGCCAAAGGGCGTTCTGCCCCGGGAATTGCGCTCAATAGTGATGTCTCTGCCGTTCCAGTTCAGATCAATGCGGCCGGACATGGGTGCGCCGGACCAGGGGGCGTAATGCTCCTTGTCCGCGAGGCTGGTGGCGGTAGTGCGCTCTCTCGTCTCCAGACCGTAGAGCATGTTGATGAGGAAGGCGCGCCAGGTGCTCTTGCCCCATTCATTGGGCGCTTCGATAATGTTCAGACCCGGCTTCAGAGTCAGGGTCTGGCGATTCAGTTTGCCGAAGGTGGCGGTCATTGAGTAAATTTTCACGGCAGGACCACCTCCTGTCCGTCCAGGATCTGGCGGGAGATTTTTGCCGCCAGTTTTAAGTGCTGTTTCAGTTTTTCACTGTCGGTGTCCAGTCCGTCATGCAGCAGCCGGAAGTAGTGTCCCTCCAGCGTGTCTTCGCCGATATTGCTCCAAAGATCCACTTCGGGGATCGTGCGATCCCGCAGTTCCAGATTGGGCACATGGGGCAGTGCCTTTGCAATGGCTTTGAGGTCCGGTGTTGCGCTGTATCCGGTAATGCTCACCCGGTAGATGTCTTTGGTGGCGGTTGGGGGCAGGATGCTCTCCACGGCGGCGGTGGCATCATCGCCGGCGTCCACGGAAAGGTCGTAGAACTTAGGTGCGTTTATGGGAACGAATTCCACATTTGCGCTGTCTTCCAGCGTCACGATGTACACGCCCTTGGTGCCGCTTTCGTCATAGCCGCGACCCATGGGGCAGCCGGGCCACGCGCACAGTGTGCTGCCTTCCCGGAATTCACCGTTCATGTGGATATGGCCCAGCGCCAGGTACTGAAGTCCCGATTGCCGCACCTGCTGTTTGGTCAGCGGTGCATAGGGGGAGGACAGTTGCAGCGGATCGCTGTGGAGAATACCGATTTGGTATTTTTCCTCGCCCTCGGCGGTGAATCCTTTCAGCAATGCCGGACAGTCCATGGATTTGTAGCCTGCGCCGTAGACCTTGCAGTCAAGTTCCGGCAGGCTTATGCTCTCCATAAAGGGGTGGGTAAAGATGTGTACATTTTCCGGCCAGTTTTCCTTGAGGTACGGGCTGCCGGGTTGGCAGAAATCGTGGTTGCCCGGGGTGATAAACACCGGAACGCCCACTTCCGCCAGTGCGCTGTAGACAGCGCGGAAACTTTCCTGCGTGTAGGCGCCGTCAAAGAGGTCGCCTGCCAGCAGCATCAGGTCGCAGCATTCGCTCTTGCACAGGGCACAGACCTTGTCCGGGATCTGCAAAAGTTCGTCCCGGAGGAATTTTACTTGCTCCGGTGTGCGGCCGACGAATGGGGTATCCAGATGCCAGTCGGCGCTATGGAGTATTTTCATCATTCAGATCCACCCTTTCTGCCTTTTTGCAAAGACCGGTTTCGGTATCCACGGTGAAAAGTACCGCTTCGAGTTTCGTGGCGCCCTCTGCCCATTTGTAGCGCTCCGGCAGATCGCCCCGGAATTTGGCGATGGACAGTTCCGGCCGGATACCCAGCACAGAGTGTTTGGGGCCCGTCATGCCCAGATCGGTCACATAGCCTGTACCCTTTGGAAGTACCTGCGCGTCAGCGGTGGGCACATGGGTGTGCGTTCCCCAGAGGGCGCTGATGCGCCCGTCCAGCATATAACCCATGGCCAGTTTTTCGGAGGTGGCTTCCGCGTGCAGTTCTACGAAGATCATCTTGCATGCGGTTTCTTTGATGATCTTCTCCGCGCAGAGGAACGGGTTGTCCGGACCGTAGTCCATATTCACTCTGCCGATCAGGTCGATGATAGCAATGTTACCTTTGCTTGTTTCAAAAATGCCGTACCCCTTGCCGGGTGCTTGGGGCGCATAGTTGGCAGGGCGCAGGATATAGGGGCTGTCCTCCAGCAGGGGAACGAGTTCCCTTTTTCCGTAGGTGTGGTTGCCCATGGTGATCACATCCGCGCCGGCGGTGAAGATGTCTTCCGCCTGCGCCGGTGTCATGCCGGTAACGGCGGCATTTTCGCCGTTGACCACCACGAAATCTGCATTTGTCTTCTTTTTCAGGTAGCGCAGGCTGCGGCAGATCCGGTCCATGCCCGGATTACCGACCACATCGCCCACGGCAAGAAGTCTAAATTCCATAATTGCATCCTTTCCGTTTCAGCGTACGGATTTGGCGTATTCGGTGGGGGTGATGCCGAATTTCTCCTTAAATTGCCGGGAGAAATGGTGCACCGTGGAGTATTGCAGCGTGGCGGCGATCTCCGTGAAGTTCCATTTGCCCTCCCGGATCATGACCTTGCTTTCCTGCAGTTTGATCCGGCGGATGTACTCGCCGGGGGCGATCTGCAGATTTTTGTGGAACAGCGCCGTTAGATAACTGGGGCTGACATCCACCATCCGCGCCACCAGCGGCACAGATAGTTTTTCCCGTATGTGGGTGCTGACATACTGCTGTGCTTTGCGGATGATCTCGTTTTCCGAGTGTACGGCCTTGGCGGTCTGCAATTTGCCTTCACTGTTGCCGTCCTGCCGCAGCAGGTTCAGCAGCAGTAGATTCAGCAGGGAAATGATGGTGTCTGTGGCGTAATCGTCCTTGGGTTCCAGTTCGTTCAGCAGTTGCTGCATCAGGCTGGTGGCTTTTTGGGGGATGCGGAACTTTCGGTCGATGAGTTTGTGCACATCACAGCCGTCAATGTCGAAAGAGATGGTAACATAGTGGGGCGCCACGTCCATGTCGGTGTACTGCATATGCCATTGATTCGGTCCGTAGATAGTAAGATCGCCCTGGGTCAGCAGGGTGTCCCGTCCGTCGGCCACGGAGTGCAGCGTGCCTTGATCCACATAGGTCAGTTCCAGCATGGGGTGGGATTCGCCGGGGAAGAAGAATCCTTTTTCCTTTTCGTGATAGAAGAAGGTGTAAAGATCCGTGACGCGCAGCCGGTGCTGCAGTTGGAAGTCCTGCACTTTGTGTTTTTTGCCGGTGTCCACAGGGGGGATCTCGGCAGAGAATTTCGCCGAGCCCGAATCGGTGCGGAAAGGGGAGAGGCAGAAGTAAGTACCCGGCAGCAGGCGCACGGTCTTATCCAGATAGAAATGCTGGAAATCCTCGCAGTCCTTGGATACCGACAGTACGGTCATGCCTGTGTGGAAGTACAGCAGCACCTCGCAGCCCGCCTGAAAAATGGGCGCATCGCCCTGATGCAGTTCCAGTGTGGTAACGGTCTCGGCCTTGGCGACCGCCGGTTCACTGGATGCTTTTTCTGCGCAAACGGTGCCGAAACCCTTGAAAGTAATTTGGTTGAGGTTACGGATCATGGTAAACACCTCGAAAAACAAATGTGGGGTCACCATCCGGTGACCCCTTTATTATATATGCAATAGTTGAAAATGGCAAATGTTTTATTAAAAAACTTAAATATGTTTGGGAGGGTAGGCTTTTTGCTGGTCGGTGCGATCCATCAGGAAGTCCAAACTGGTACAGTAGTACTCTGCCAGGAGCAACAGGTTATCCACGGTGGGGGTTGCTCTTTATGTACAGGCGATCACCGGCTGATTGTTTTCGCTGTGTCCATTTGTAGGGGCGATCATTGATCGCCCGCGGGCGGATAATATCCGCCCCTACATCCGCAGGATGTAGATAAATATATAGTTTTAGGGCGTGCCGCAACATTTTGCGACACGCCCTTTGCTTTATCTCTGATATTCAAACTCGAAATCGTAAATGTCCACCGTGTCGCCGTCCTGAATGCCCAGTTCTTCCAGACGGACAAACAGTCCGCATTTGCGCAGTTGCTGGTCGAAATAGTTCCGGGACTCATAGTCATCAAAATTGATGTTCTCAATGAGCCGCTCCAGATACCGTCCGGTCACCAGCCATGTGGAACCGTAATGCTCGATCTCAAACGCGGAGGGATCTGCGGGTGCTTCGATCACTTCCACATATTCCGGCTCGTAAATGGTCACCGGGGGCAGTGTGCGCAGTTTTTCTGCCACCACGCGCATGAGATTTTTCGTGCCCTGGGTCGTGCCGGCGCTGATCTCGTACAGTTCGCAGCCGGCTTTTTCCACATGCTCGCGCAGGCGCTCCAGATTGTCGCTTTCCGGATCCATGATGTCCACCTTGTTGGCGGCTACGATCATGGGCCGGTTGCTCAGATCCACGCTGTAGTTGCCCAGTTCCGCGCAGATGGCGTCGAAATCTTCCACGGGATCCCGGGCCTCGCTGCCGGAAACGTCGATCACATGCACCAGCAGGCGGCAGCGGTCGATATGCCGCAGGAAATCGTGACCCAAACCTGCACCTTCTGCCGCACCTTCAATGATGCCGGGGATGTCCGCCATGACGAAACTCACACCTTCGTCCACGTAAATAACGCCCAGATTGGGGAACAGCGTGGTGAAGTGGTAGTTGGCGATCTTGGGACGGGCGTTGGAGGTGACGGAGAGCAGGGTGGACTTGCCCACATTGGGGAAACCCACTAGGCCAACATCAGCCAGCAGTTTCAGTTCCAGAATGATGTCCCGCTCTTCGCCCTTAAGACCTGCCTTGGCGAAACGGGGCACCTGACGGGTGGGCGTGGCATAGTGGGCGTTGCCCCAGCCGCCGCGACCGCCCTTGGCGATGATGAAATCCTCACCGGTGGACATATCCACAATGATCTGACCGGATTGGGCATCCCGGACCACTGTGCCCCGGGGCACCTGAATGATCAGCGGCTCGCCACGCTTGCCGGCCATTTTCCGTCCCATGCCGTTGACGCCGGACTGGGCGGCGTATTTGCGCTTGTAGCGGAAATCCAGCAATGTGGACAGGTTGTCGTTGACCCGCAGGATCACGCTGCCGCCGTGACCGCCGTCGCCGCCGTCCGGACCGCCGGAAGCCACATATTTTTCTCTGTGGAAAGCCACAGCGCCGTCGCCGCCGCGACCGCCGCAGACGGTGATGCGCACTTTATCAACAAACATTTCCATAGTAAAACCTCCTTGAAAGGGGATCGCAGTGTCATAAACGATTACCGCGCCCGGTAAAGATTTATCGCACTGCGATGCAGAAGAAAAGAAGGGCTGTTGCGGTAGTTTGCAACAGCCCTTCGCTTTTCATACGCTTACTGCTCGGCGTACACGGAGCACTGCCGGCGGTCCTTGCCCTTGCGCTCGAACTTGACGGTACCGTCAACCAGAGCAAACAGGGTGTCATCCTTGCCGATACCAACGTTGGTGCCGGGGTGGATGTGAGTGCCTCTCTGGCGAACCAGAATGTTGCCAGCCAGAACGAACTGACCGTCAGCACGCTTCACGCCCAGACGCTTGGACTCGGAATCACGGCCGTTCTTGGTGGAACCGCCGCCCTTGTGGTGAGCGAAGAACTGAATACCAATTTTCAGCATGGTGTTACACCTCCAAAACTTCGATATAATCTGGATAATCTTCCCGCATACTGCACAGAGTGACCATCATACCGGCAAGCACTGCGTGAACGGTCTCTTCCTCGTCGCAGGAGGCGGGCAGGGTCAGAGTGATGCGGGCATCCTCTTCTTTGACCCGAACCTTGGCCTTTGCGCCGCACACATCATTGATGGTGGCTTCGGCCATGGTAACGATAGCGGTTATTGCAGCGCAGACGATGTCGGCGCCATTTTCAGCATAGCCGCTGTGACCGGAGACGGAGAATCCTGTGATTCTGTCGCCATCCATAGTAAATTCGCATCTTGTCATAGGCAATTACAGAGCGATCTTGGTGATCTCCACCTTGGTGTAAGGCTGACGATGACCGATCTTCTTCTTTTCGCCCTTCTTAGCCTTGTAGCGCAGGATGTGCAGTTTCTTGCCCTTGCCGTTCTTGACGACCTTAGCCTCGACTGCAGCGCCTTCCACCACGGGGGTGCCGACCTTGGTATTCTCGCCGTCCAGCACAGCCAGAACGGTATCGAACTTGACGGTTTCCTCTGCCTCGACGCCCAACTTCTCGACGAAGATGATGTCGCCCTCAGAGACGGTGTATTGCTTACCACCGGTAACGATAATTGCTTTCATGTTTTCACCTACTTTATATTGTGTAGTCTCGCTTTTAAGGCGTGCGTTTTGGGCGCAACTTGAAAAGCCCCTTCAATGCGGCTTGTCCATTTTAGCACCGGCAAAACCAAAAGTCAAGACATTTTTGCGGCTTTTTCCTACTATTTTTGTGTTAATTTGGGGAGGTGCCTGATAAATCATGAATAATAGGGGACGGCGTCAGAAAAACGCTTGTGCAGTATCCTTGCAAACGGGTGCTGGACGGCGTTGTGGGATAATTTGAGGAAAAATGAAAAAAGTGCTTGACAAACGCAATTGCAGGCGCTATAATCGGTCATGCGCTTGGACGATTAGCTCAGCTGGCTAGAGCATCCGCTTGACGTGCGGAAGGTCATAGGTTCGAGTCCTATATCGTCCACCAAAAGAAAAAGTCATCCCAACCGGGATGGCTTTTTTCTTTTGGTATGGTATTAGATATAGGACTCGAACGATCTGAATGCGGCGCGGATGAGCGCCGCCGCCGACGGTGGTGCTCCGCGCAGCGAATTTGATACATCATTGATTGCCGGGGGCAATCATACCTTACTCAAATGACGGAGGCGAACCTTTATTTTTGACAACTGGCAAAATGCAAATCGAGTCCTATATCGTCCACCATATATGAAAAATCCGAACTACTTCACGACGGGAAGTGCGTTCGGATTTTTTGTTTATATCAAAGACATTGTAACCTAAGAATCAAAGCCAGGAGAATCAAAGCCAGGAGAATCAATAGGTTCTCCTGGCTTTTAACTTGTCTAATCGTCCGGTCATAAAAACGCCTCAGACAGAAGTCATGCCCTGTTCCTGCAAAAACCGCAGAAAATCGCCGACAATTCCATAGGCGGAAGCACTTTTATAATAGCAACAGATGGTTTGCACCTCATCAAAATCTGTCACATTCAAATATCGGATCCGATCAGATAGCACTGCATTGGGATACTCCCGTCCCAATGCGATCCCGACATCTGCCGCAAGACACTCTTCGTAGCATTTTATATCGTTGCACTGAATAGCAATGTTGGGATGAAAGCCAGCCTGTCTGCAGGCATTGATTAGAATCTTATTCATACTGTTTTGCTCACCAATGGAAATGAAGGAAGCAGATGCCAACTGTCGAAGCGTGAGCGGTTTTCCGCATAGAGGATTTTTTGCAGCTGCTTTGATGCGGATCCGGGTACGCATAAAAAGAAATCTGTCATAGCCACTGTAGTCGTCCTTTTGTTCATCGATCACGATATCATAACTGTCGTAATCGGTCTCGGAAAAGTCGAACACCGTGCGGAAAATCGCCTTTGGAAATTTCTGTTTGAAGGCAATGATCGCATTTGTGATTTCACCACGAGTTGTGCGTACAAGCATCCGGATCTGCCGATCATCGTCCACTTCCCGTTGGAGGGCATACACTGCATGTTCCAGTTTCCGAAGTATTTCGTCCACGGTTTTTAAGAACAATTTGCCGTTTTCGTTGAGCTGTATCCGGTTGCAGGCCCGGTCAAATAATGAACAGCCCAGCTCCTTTTCCAGCCGTTTTACCGATGCAGAAACCGATGTGGCAGGCACATTGTGCGACTCTGCGGTTTTGGCAAAGCTACCGTTTGTGGCACTTTCTTGAAAATAGCGCAGCTGTAGCAATTCCATAATTTCACTCCTTTGTAGGTTACCATACTTTTAAAGTTGGTGTAACCGCAATATAACATATTGTTGACGATTGTGCAAGGAAAATGTAAAATGAGGATAAGATAAAGGGGGTAGCCGCACATGAATGTAGAAAATATTAAAAGCTATGCAAAAGCCAACGAAACGCTTTTGATGAAAACACTCAAGGAGCTTTGCTTGATCCCTGCACCTTCCGGGAAAGAAGAAGCACGCGCAGCTTATTGCAAGCGGTGGCTGGAGGTTGCCGGTGCCAAGGGTGTTTATATTGATGAAGCACAAAATGTGATCTTTCCACTTAACTGTGAAGGCAGCAATGATATAACCGTGTTTGTTGCACATACGGATACCGTATTCCCGGATTTGGAGCCGATGTCGCTGGTAGATGACGGCGGAAAGATCTGCTGTCCCGGCGTAGGTGACGACACTGCCAGTCTGGCGGTGATGTTATTGCTGGCAAAGTACTGCGTGGAGCACGATATCCAGCCCAAAGGCGGCTTTCTCTTTGTTGCAAATTCCGGAGAGGAAGGACTTGGCAATTTAAAGGGCACACGCCAGCTGTTCAAGGATTATGAAGGCAGAATTGCTCTGTTTATCTCTTTTGACAGCAATTTGGATCTCATCAACGACCGTTGTGTGGGCTCTCACCGTTATGAGGTGGAGGTGCAGACGGAGGGTGGGCATTCCTTTCAACGCTTCGGTCTGCCCAACGCCATTGCATGCCTGTCGCAAATCGTTGCCGATATCTATCAGATCGCAATTCCCCAAAAAGAAAGCTTCCGTACTACCTACAATGTGGGCACCATCAGCGGCGGCACCTCTGTCAATACTATTGCCCAAAGTGCGAAAATGCTCTGCGAGTACCGGTCGGAAGACAAAGACTGTCTGGCGTACATGGAAAAGCAGTTTGCAGATATTTTTGCCCGAGCCAATACCCATGAGGTCAAGGTGCTGGTCACTAAGGTGGGTGACCGTCCCTGCGGCGATATAGCGCCCGAAAAGATCGCAGCATTGGTAGAAAGGCTGCGTCCGGTGATTGCCGATGTGATCGGCATGCCGGTAACTACAAAATCCGCATCCACCGATTGCAACATTCCGCTGTCTTTAGGCATTCCCGCACTCTGTATGGGTGTTTACTTTGGCGGTGGCAGCCACACCCGTGAGGAATGGATACGCAAGGATTCTTTGGCGCTTGGCTTGGAAGCGGCAATCCGGACGGCTCACACATTGATGGAGGGTAAACCATGAAATTTACTGCAGCGGGTGATATGATCATCCAAAAGCCGATCTACCCCGGGTATGAAGGATTTGGTGCATTGGCAGACTTTATCAAGCAGGGTGATGCCCGTTTTTTCAATCTGGAAACGACCCTAAATCACGAAGGAGAGACTTGTGCTTCCCAGTTCAGCGGCGGCACCTACATCCGCACAGATCCGGAAATTCTCGATAATATTAAGCCTTTTGGCTTTAATATGACCAGTGCCAACAACAACCACGCTCTAGACTTTTCCTACGGCGGTCTGCTTGCAACCATCGATGCATTGGATGCCAGCAACCTTGTCCATGCGGGCCTTGGCAGAAATCTCGACCAGGCAGCGGCACCCAAGTATCTGGAAACACCAAATGGTCGTGTGGCGCTAATTGCGGTAAATACCTCCTTTGATCCTTCCGCTATGGCAGGTGCGCAATCCCCCCGTGTACCGGGAAGACCCGGCATCAACGGCCTACGGATCGAAAGTTATATCGAATTGCCCCAGGAGGATATCGACTACATCAAGCAGTTGGGGAAAGACACCAACGTCAATGCGGAAAAAGAGATTACTCGGGCAGAAGGCTATCATCCACCCCTTGCGGAAAACGAGGCAGAGCTGGGTGGCATGAAATTTGTTTGCGGCACCCAAAGACGCCATGTATCGAAAGTGAATACCGCGGATCTACAACGGGTGAAAAAAGCAATTTACGAGGCGCAGCTGCAGGCAGATTACATTATGATCTCTGTGCACTCCCACCAGCTGAGCGGCAGTGCCAAGGAATCTCCTTCGGAGTTTTTGCAGCAGTTTGCCCACGAATGTATCGATGCCGGTGCCCATGCAATTTTGGGACATGGACCTCATCTGCTGCGTCCAATTGAGGTATATAAGGATTGCCCCATTTTCTATTCACTAGGCGACTTTGTTCTGCAGCTGTACAATGTACTTTTGGCACCGGAGGATTTTTATGAAAAGAACGGCTTAACCTCTACCGCCACGGTCCACGAGCTGCTGAAAAAGCGTTCCAAAGACTTTACCGTGGGTCTGATGACAGACAAGCGGATGTTCCGTTCAGTGATTCCTTATTGGGAAACAGAGGGTACAAAGCTGACAACGCTGACCCTGCTGCCCATTGAGATGTACATGGACGGAAATAAGTCCCGTCAAGGTCTGCCCTATATCAGCAGCGACCCGGAAATCGGGAAGTATCTTGCAGATATGTGCGTTCCCTTTGGAACAAAGATCACCCCTAATGCAAACGGTACATTGTCCTGTACCTGGTAAGGAGATAGAGAAATGATAGCGATTATCAATGCGGAACTGGTCATGCGTGACCACTTGATTCCGGAAGCCGTTTTATTCATCGAGGACGGCAAGATTGCCAGTTACGGTGAAATGCGCACCACACCCATCCCGGAAGATTGCCAGATCATCGATGCTGAGGGTCTGTATGTTGCTCCCGGACTTATAGATATCCACAGTCACACCGGCGAAAATTGTCAAGTTTGGGAGGACCCTGTCACTTGTGCGCGTTTTCACCTGGAGCACGGTGTGACCACGCTGCTGCCTGCCTTCCGTGGGCGCATGTCCGTGGAGGAACGGTTGTTTGCCAGTAAGCAGATCCGCAGTGTGATGACAACTCCTGAGGGAGAGAACATCGGCGGCGTGTACATGGAAGGTCCCTATTTGAATCCCGGATTCGGTGCGAACCGGGCAAATAACCCTTGGGCAAAGCCGGCTGTAGAGGAAGAATATCTTCCTTTTGTGGAAGCCGGAGCAGACCTGGCTCGTGTATGGTGCATTGCGCCGGAGCGCCCGGAGATCCTGCAGTTTGTTAAAACGGTCCGCAAATACAATTCCAATATCCGCTTTGCGGTTGCCCATAGCGAGGCAACGCCTGAGCAGATTGAAGAATTGATGCCTTATGGGCTTTCCATCGCAACACACCACACCAACGCCACCGGCACCATTGTCAAATACCCCGAATGTCGGGGCGTCTGCGTGGATGAGGCTGTCAACTATAACGATGATATCTATGCCGAACTGATTTGCGACAGCCGGGGTATTCATGTAGATCCTTACATGCTTCGCCTCGTACGGAAGATCAAGGGAGATGACCGAATTATTCTAATTTCTGACCGCACCTGCTACAATGGTCCAATCCCCCCCGGATATGAGGGTGTGACAGATTTGAACTTTGACGATGTGGGCGAGATTGCCGGCTCCAAGTTGACGTTGGATGTTGCCTGCCGGAACTTTATGAAGCATACCGGTGCGTCCGTTGTGGATGTTTTTAAGGTAGCATCCTATAATCCTGCCAGGGCTACCGGTTTTACAGATCGCGGCGAGATCCGTGTCGGACTGAGGGCAGATCTTGTCTTTGTGAATTACAAGATGAATGTTCACAAAGTTATTTTGGGTGGAAGTCTCAAATATACAAGAAATTGAATCTCTCCTAAGTTCGAATTTAACTAGTATGTGTCCACCAAAAGAAAAAAGCCATCCCAACCGGGATGGCTTTTTCTTTTGGTATGGTATTAGATATAGGACTCGAAGAGGGCGGCGGCACAGCCGGCGCAAAAAACATGCCGGGGGCACGTTTTTAGCCCGGGGAAGAGTCCATAGATCGTCGGCCGCAGCCGTTAGGCCGTGCACATGGGCACGTCATGTTATTTCAAAGCAGCCTGGAGCGCGCGGACATTCTGTGTTATTACAATTTGCACAACAAGCAGGATAACGTTCATCAATACAACAGAGTAAATAGTCGCATTCGTCGCAGCAGCATTCGATGTCCTGATGTGTGCCGTTTCCTAAACAATCTTTTCCAAGGTTTCCCGGCGTCAGCATTGTTCCGGTAATATCAATGATCATATATCTCACTCCCCTGTAGACTGTTACATTATATAATGCAATAGTCTATATGTAAAGGGGAAAATAAGGCTATCATCTCATTAATACATGACGTATGGAGGGATACCTTATGATTAGACTCAACGCTCTTGAGTTGCTGGAAAAGCAAGGTAAAACCAAATACTGGCTATATAAGCAACTTGGTATGAGTTATCAGAATTTCAATAAAATGATCAACAATGAAACCAAGTCTATTCAGTATGAGAATATTGAGGCAATGTGTTTGCTGTTGCACTGTACGCCCAATGAACTACTGGTAATAACGGAAGAATAAGAAAAAGACCACCCCGCCGGGGTGGTCTTTTGTTATGCTTAAATTACTTTTGCGGGAAAGCAGCGCCTTCGCGTGCGGAATTGACGGTCTTGGCGTAGCGGGGCAGGAGGCCCTCAGGCGTTTCGTTGACGGTGGGTGTCCACTGGGCCTTTCTGTGTGCCAGTTCTTCGTCGGAAACATCCAGCCGCAGAATACCTTCTTTCAGGTCAACGATGATCTTGTCGCCGTCGCGCACGAATGCGATGGGACCGCCTTCAAAGGCTTCGGGGCACATGTAGCCGATGCTCAGACCTGCGCTGGCGCCGGAGAAACGTCCGTCGGTCAGCACAGCGGTGCCGGGGATGCCCTTGAGGATCTCGGTTACGCGGTGCAGTTCGCGCATGCCGGGGCCGCCCTTGGGGCCCTCGTAGCGCACAACAACGGCGTCGCCGGTAACGATGGATTTTTCGTGGAAAGCCTTGTAGCAATCCTCCTCGCTGTCAAAAACTCTTGCGCGGCCGGTGAATTTGCGCATTTCCTCGGGCACGGCGGAGGTCTTGACGATGGCACCCATGGGGGCCAGGTTGCCGTAAAGCACCTGAATGCCGTCGGCCTTCATAATGGGCTCGTCGAAAGAGCAAATGGTCTGGCGGTCGCCGTCAGCAACTTCGCTGAGATTTTCGCCCATGGTCTTGCAGGTAACGGTCATGGCATCGCAGTCCAGAAGGCTCTTGCATTCTTTCAGCACAGCGGGGATGCCGCCTGCCTGATGCAGTTCCACAACGGTCTTGTTGCCGTTGGGCACGATAGCGGTCAGCACGGGGGTCTTGCCGGTGATCTCGGCAATGTCATCCCAACTCAGGGTCAGGCCCAGTTCAAAGGCCAGCGCAGGCAGATGCAGCAGCGCGTTCAGAGAGCCGCCGGTGGCGCTCAGGAGCACCGCGGCGTTGCGCAGAGCGCCCTTGGTCATGATATCCCGGGGACGGATGTCCTTTTCTACCAGTTCCATCAGTGCCTTGCCGGATGCACGGGCGCTGAAGCGGCGCAGGCTGGTGGAGGAGGGGATCAGGCTGCCGCCGGGGAGCATCATGCCCAGCGCTTCGCACAGGCAGCCCATGGTGTTGGCAGTGCCGTAGAAGGGGCAGATGCCGGGTCCGGTGTAGTAGCGCAGCGTGCCTTCAATGAGGGCGCGTTCAGTAATCTCACCGCGCAGGAATTTCTGGCGCAGTTCCTTGGATTCGTTGGGCTTGATCTCCGCGTAGCAGGGGCCGGCGGTGACCAAAATGGCAGGCAGATTGATACGGGCTGCCGCATTGAGCATGGCGGGCACGATCTTGTCGCAGGAGCCTAAGAATACTACGCCGTCGAAGATGCCTTCGCCCACGATCATGGCTTCCAGAGAGTCGGCGATGATCTCCCGGTGGGGCAGGCAGTATTTCATGCCGCTGTGACCTTGGGCGATGCCGTCGCACATGGCGATGGTGTTGAATTCAATGGGTTCGCCGCCTGCTTCCAGGATGCCTTTTTTCACTTCTTCGGCCATTTGGCGCAGAGGCTCATGACCGGGGCAGACCTCGTTCCAACTGTTGGCAACGGCGATGAGGGGACGGTTGTCCAGTGCGTCCAGATCCACGCCTGCGGCGGCAAGATGTGCCTTGACGATGGCGCGCTGGAAAGGTTCAATGCGGTCGATTGCGCGTGTTTTCATATCTATGTACTCCTTTACAGCAGAGTCAGTTTTGCCGACTGGATTTTAGGTCTTGTGGGACGTCCGGAACGGTCGAGGATGTAACTTCCTACCATTTCACGGGTCACGCCCATGTAGGGGGTGGTTTCGGTGCCTTCGATGGTGATGGTGGTACCTTCGATGGTCACGATGGCGTACAGCGGTTCGTTGTAGAACACGCAGTATTGCGCCAGTTTATGCTGCTGCAAAACTTCTTCGGGGAAGTAATCGTGACCTTGTCCGCCAATCCATTCGTAGGCGGTGGCGTTGACATCCCAGTAGAGGATGTTGTCAATGATCCGCAGGGTGTCGTGGTGATGGTGACCGTTCATGACCATCAGCACCTTGTGGGGGTCTTTCTCGTTGATCTCCCGGAAAAGTTTGCGCATTTCATCCGCGTGAGGGGAGGCGTTGGCTTCGGTGGCCAGTTGCGCTGCCAGTTCCGGTGTGGTGGGGGGCACATGCTCGCGCTCGAAACTTGCGTGGCTGATGATCAGGCAGGGGAAGGGGGATTCTGCGATGGTCTTTTTCAGCCATTCGATCTCTTCGGGGGGCATATTGTCCCGGCTGGCAGGGAAGTCTTTCTGATTGCGGTTTTCGTAGTGCACGTATTTGCCGTTGTCCACGAAATAGTTGGTGTCCAGCACGATGATACGGTAACCCTTGCAGTCGAAGAAATAGTAGCCGTTGGGCATGTTGTATAACTTCAAAGTATCTTCGTAAGGAGTCGTGTCCATGTCGTGATTGCCCAGACAGTGGTAACTGGGGATGTGGAAATTATTGTATGCTTCCAGAAAATCGGTGATCTGATTGGCTTTATGGCAGAAGTCGCCTGCGTGGATGATGAAGTCGCAGCCTTCTTCTTCGGCGCGTTTTTGGAATGTTTTCAGTGTATCCCAGGATGCGCCGGGCAGCCAGCCGGGGTTGTAGTGCAGATCGGAAAACATGAGAAATTTCATAGAAGACCTCCCAAATTAATTGATTAAAAATATTATAGCAAACCGCTTCCAAAATTGCAATACGAGTACTGCGCAATTTTAGGGTAAAAAGCCGCACCAAAAGCCAGAAAGGCATTGACAAAAGGAAATTAACGCATTAAACTAATACTATGCCGATGGTGTATAGGTATAAGTGTGCGTTGAAGCGGACCGACCTGATACACAGCAAAATTTGGAAGGAGATTAATTCCCATGAAAGAGATCATCACCGATCCCGCAACCAAGTTTAGTTTCAATCCTGCAGATTTCGTGCCCTTCAAGGACCGTGAGGTTTGCGAGCGCGTCCGTAAGATGAGCGGCGTCGAACTGGAGCAGAGAGAGCCCTGGTGGCATCCTGAGTTCCAGGTCAAGGTCATGATGAATCCTCATCCTGTCCTGATTGCGACCCTGTTCTCCCGTCTGAAGGCTGCTTCTGAGGAAGGCCGTACCTTCACCATGATCCTGGGCAATCCCGAACCCGATACTTACATCCCTCTGGCACAACTCATTAACTACTTCCAGGTTGACTGCTCCAAGGTCCACATCTTCGCCGAGGACGAGTGGGCTGACGATCAGGGCAACATTGCTCCCGAGACTTACGAGGCCGGCTTCGTTCATTCCATGATCAAGTACTTTGTCATGCAGATCGATCCCAAACTGCGTATGCCCATGGCCAATGTCCATTACCCCACCAACGCCAACATCAACGATTACTCCAAGATCATCAATGATATTTCCGGTGGCGGCGCGGACATCATCTCCACTTCTCCCGGCTGGACCGGCCACGTTGCTTTTGTTGATCCCATTCCTGAGTTTGTCGGCAGTGGCGACATTGAAGAGTGGCTGAATCAGCCTGCAAAACTGGTCAAACTGCATCCCATGACCATTATGCAGAACTCTCTGAACGGCACCTTCGGTCAGTCCGGCGACATCGCCAATGTGCCCCCCATGGCAGCTACCATCGGCCCCATCGATGTGATGCGCGCCAAGGAGCGTATCGAGGTCCATGCACTGGCTACCAACGGTACCTTCTCTTCCTGGCAGAGAATGACCTCCCGCCTGGTCACCCACGGCCCGGTCACTCCTCTGGTTCCCAGTTCCATGCTGCAGACCAAGAAGACTCAGGTCTATATCTCCGAAGAACTGGCAGCTCCCTTCGAGTGCTGGGAAAAGGTCGGCTATTAATGCATTTTTTGGAGGGGGCTCGAACAGAGCCCCCTCATTTTTCTTGAAGGAGTTTGATTGAAGATGGAAAAGAAACTCAAAGTCGGCTTTTGCCGGTTGGATATCACGCCTCATCTGGGCATTCGTCTGAGCGGTTATTATTCCGCACGTGTGGCCGACGGCATGTACGATCCGCTGTATGTCAATGCCATCGCCTTTGATGACGGTGAGAATAAGGCGGTCATGCTGGTCTGCGACCTGGTGGGCGTTTTCGGCCCTGCCGCTTATACCTGGTCTGTGGAGATCGCCAATAAGGTCGGCTTGCCCCCCGAGGCGCTGTTTTTCAGCCACACCCATACCCATACCGGCCCGGTGGTTACCACCAACCGCGAGCCCAGCGACCCCGAGTATGATGCATGGCTGCAGCGCCGCCTGTGCGATGCCGCGGTTTTGGCCATGGCGGATTGCACACCGGTGACGCAGATCCTGGGTACGGAAGGCATGACCAGTGGTCTGACCTATTGCCGGCGCTACCTGATGAAGGACGGCACTTATAAGACCAATCCTGAGTACTGTGATCCCAACATTGTCGGCCCTGCCTGCAAGGCGGACGAGAGTTTCCGCCTGATCCGCTTTATCCGTGAGGAAGGCCCGGAGATCGCTCTGGTGAACTTCCAGTGCCATCCCGACTGCATCGGCGGCACCAAGATTTCTGCGGATTATCCCGGTTTCTTCCGGAATAAACTGGAAGCCAACCGCCCCGGTGTTAAGAGCATCTTCATCAACGGCGCAGAAGGCCAGTTGGTGGGCGGCGACCGCAGAAAGCCTAAGTCCTTTGTTTCCGGTGGTAAGCCCATCGTTGCCCAGCGCATCGGCGAAGGTCTGGCGGATTATGTGCTGGAAGTCTACGACGATGTCAAACCCATTGGCGGCAATGCCGTCCGTTTCGGTCAGAATACCTATGTGGCCACCACTAAGTTTGACCCCGCCCGTATTGACGAGGTCAATCGCATCCTGAAACTCCACGAGGAAGGCCGCGACGATGAGATCGAGCCTGCTTATCTGGCTACGGAGTTGGTTGCCGAGGCATTTAAACTCAAGCGCCTGGAGGCACAGCAGCTGAAGCGTGTTTCCATGGTGGCTTCCGCCATTACCGTGGGCGATATCGGCTTCATCGGTTTCCCAGGCGAGCCTTTCTGCGAGATCGGTGTCATGATGCGTGAGCGTTCTCCGTATCCCATGACCTTTGTCTGTCATCAGACCAACGGCCACAACAGTTATTTCCCCACCGCTGAATCTTACGATCAGGACGGCTACGAGCCCCGAAACAATCAGTTCGTCAAGGGCACCGGCGAAGGCTTTGCCGAGAAATGCCTGGAATTGCTGGAGCGTTTGAGAGGGGAATAAAATGTATCGTATTTATAAAACCACCAGTTCTCCTGTGGTGGATTTTGCTGCGGAGGAACTGAAAAAGTACTTACGGATGATGATGCTGGAGTGTCCAGAGATCGACATCCTTTTTGACCCCCAGGCCAAGGAGGGTTTCCGGTTGGGTCAAGTCGGATCGTAGCCATGTCGTTCTGTGAGCCA
>JAZNTI010000028.1:0-10917 GCA_045591725.1 Faecousia sp. | reverse complement strand
GACTACGACCTGGTGGAGGCCGTCATGCCCGGTTTCATCAACCTGAAACTTTCCGGCAAATTCCTTGCGGAGTATCTGGAGCAGATGCGCACCGCTGAGGACTTCGGCGTTACCAAGTCCGGCAAGGGCAAGACCATTGTGGTGGACTACGGCGGAGCCAATGTGGCAAAGCCCCTGCATATCGGTCACCTGCGCCCTGCCATCATCGGTGAGACTCTGAAACGGCTGCACGCATTTCTGGGCTACGAAGCCATCGGCGATATTCACCTTGGTGACTGGGGTCTGCAGATGGGTCTGATCATCGCAGAATTACAGGAGCGTCAACCGGATCTTCCCTACTTTGACCCCGACTTTGCGGGCGAATACCCCGAGACCGCGCCCTTTACCCTGACTGATCTGGAAGAACTCTACCCCACTGCATCTTCCAAAAAGTCTGACCCCGTTTTTGCGGAAAAGGCACACATTGCCACCTACGAACTGCAGCAGGGTCGCCGGGGCTACCGCGCCATTTGGCAGCACATTATGCGCATCTCCCTTACAGATCTGCACCGGATCTACGATGCGCTGGATGTGCACTACGAAAAGTGGCTGGGTGAAAGCGACGCTGACCCCTACATTCCCGACATGGTCGCTGACCTGAAGCAAAGAGGTCTGGCGGTGCAAAGCGACGGCGCTTGGGTCATCCCCGTAGCAGAAGAGGGCGACAAGAAGGAAGTGCCGCCCATGATCCTCATCAAGTCCGACGGATCTGCCATCTACGCCACCACCGATCTGGCTACCATTCTGCAGCGTACCCGGGACTGGAAACCCGACAAGATGCTCTACGTCACCGACAAGCGGCAGAATCTGCATTTCGAGCAGGTCTTCCGCGCCGCCAAAAAAAGCGGCATTGCGGACGCTGAGACCGAACTGGAGCACATCGGTCACGGCACCATGAACGGCGCCGACGGCAAGCCCTTCAAGACCCGTGACGGCGGCGTACTGCGGCTGGAACAACTGCTGAACGATATGACCGATTTCGTCCGGGCAAAGGTTGTGGAGAACAAGATCGTCAGCGAAGACGAAGTGGAGGCCACCACCGCAAAGATCGCACTGGCCGCGCTGAAATACGGCGACCTTTCCAACCAGCCCACCAAGGACTACAACTTCGATCTGGAGCGCTTCGCCGCTTTCGAGGGCAACACCGGCCCATATATCCTTTACACCATCGTGCGCATCAAATCCATCCTCGCCCGTTACGGCGCATGGGAGCACCTGAGCATCGGTCTGCCGGAGAGCAATGATGCCAAAGATCTGATGCTGACCATCACCCGGCTGGATCCGACGCTGGATGCCGCACTGCGTACCTCCTGCCCCAACATGATCTGCGCTTACATCTATGAACTTGCCGGCTGTGTCAACAAGTTCTACCACGAAACGCCGATTTTGAAGGAAGAGAACGAACAGCGCAAGGCAAACCACATCGCGCTGATCGGTCTTGCCAAGGATATTTTGGAAAAATGCATCTACATTCTCGGCTTTGAAGCACCGGAGAAAATGTAAAAAATACGCCCGATTTCATTTGAAATCGGGCGTTTTTCTTTACTTCATGGCTTCCAGCGCCAAAGCATTTTGTGTTCTGTACAGTTCGGCATAAATGCCGCCTTTTTCCAAAAGTTCGGCATGGGTGCCGCATTCGGTGATGACACCGTCGGCAATGGACACGATCCGGTGCGCCGCCCGAATGGTAGACAGCCGGTGGGCGATGATGAGTGTTGTTCTGCCCTTGGCCAGAGCATCAAAGGCACGCTGGATCTTCGCCTCGGTAACAGAGTCCAAAGCAGAAGTTGCCTCATCCAAAATGAGGATGGGAGGATTCTTCAGGAAGATCCGGGCGATGGCCACCCGCTGCTTCTGTCCGCCGGACAACAGCGTACCGCGCTCACCCACATAAGTATCGAACCCGTTGGGCATGGCCAGGATATCTTCATAAATCTCCGCCCGTTTGGCAGCCTCCACCACCTCGTCAAAAGTGGCATCGGGTCTGCCGTAGCGAATGTTTTCAAAAATCGTATCGGCAAAAAGGAACACATCCTGCTGCACGATGCCGATGTTTTCATGGAGCGAGCGCTGGGTGACGGATCGAATGTCCTGACCGTCGATATAGATGGCACCATCGGTAACATCATAGAATCGGGGGATGAGTTGGCAAAGCGTGGTCTTGCCGCCACCGGAAGGACCGACAACCGCTATGGTCTCCCCTGCCGCCACATCAAGCGTCACATTGTGGAGCACTTCCACATCCGCGTCATAATTGAACGCCACGTGGTCCACCTTGATCTCACCGCGGACATCTTTGAGGTCAGGCGCATCGGGCGCATCCTGCAGGGTCGGCTCGGTACGCATGATGGAAACGAAGCGGTTAAGACCGGCAAAACCATTGGCGAACATCTCGGAAAAACCGGAGAGTTTGCGCATAGGACCGACAAAAGATGCAATATACAGCACGAAGGTCGTCAGATCCCGGTAATCCATATCGCCGCGCATGACGAAATATCCGCCCACGCCGATGATCACCACATTCAGGCTGCACAGGAAGAACTCCACGCTGCTGTGGAAACGGCCCATGGCCTTATGGAAATCCCGCTTGGAAGTTTTAAACTGCTCATTGGCGGCATTAAACCGGGCGCTCTCGGCAGGCTCGTTGGCAAATGCCTTGGCGGTACGGAATCCTGAAAGGCTCGATTCGATCTCCTGGTTGATATGGGCGGTCTTCTCTTTGGCTGCGGCAGAGGCTCTGCCCATGCTGCGGCGCATGGCCATAACCACCGCCAAGAATACCGGGATCATAGCAGCCACCACCACCGCCAATTCCCAGCGGATGCCGAACATGACGATCAGCGCGCCGATAATGGTAAGCACCGAGGTCAGCAGGTCTTCCGGGCCATGGTGTGCCAGTTCAGTAAGTTCAAAAAGATCTGTGGTCAGACGGCTCATGAGTTTGCCGGTACGGTTGCGGTCATAGAAATCAAAACTCATGCTCTGCATGTGGCGGAACAGGTCCCGGCGGATATCCGCCTCCACCCGAATGCCGAAAGTATGACCGTAATACGCGACAATGTAATTGAGAAAGGAGCGCAGCACATAGCACACCAGCACGATGAGCATTACCGTGAAAAAGACCTGGTACATTTTCCCGGGAAGCATTTCATAAAGCGCATTCCTGGTCACCAACGGGAACAGCAGGTCGATGGCGGCAATACACAGCGCACAGAAAATATCAATGGCAAAAAGACGCTTGTGGTTGCCGAAATACGTTAAAAAGATCGCCAGGGGCGATTTGCGTTGATAATCTTTGGGTGTCATAGGCTTCCCCTTTCGTTTCATGAATTCATTATAACGAAATTTTCAAAAGTTGCAACCGCAACGAATTATTTTTTTGCATTTTTTGCGTTTTATGATATAATCCCAGTAAATCAGCGAAAGGATGGGCGAAAATGGAGATCCTCTACTCAGACCGGGAGATCGCCGTGTGCGTCAAACCCGTAGGCGCAGACGCGGAACATGACATGCCGGGACTGCTCAGAGAGCAACTGGGCGGTGATTTCCTGCCGGTACACCGGTTGGATCAAAATGTGGGCGGCGTAATGGTCTACGCCCGCACCAAGGCCGCTGCAGCGGCTCTTTCAGCGGCAGTGCAGGCAGGAATGTTCCAAAAAGAATACGTCGCTACAGTCCACGGCACGCCCCCTGAGCGCGGTGACTGGACAGACCTACTATTCAAAGACAGCAGCAAGAACAAGGTCTTCGTAGTGAAACGGGAGCGCAAAGGCGTCAAGCAGGCGCATTTGGAATACACGCTTCTGCGCGGCGGGGAAACAAGCCTTGTGCGTGTGCGGCTGCACACCGGGCGCAGCCACCAGATCCGTGTGCAATTCGCCAGCCGGGGGTATCCCCTCTGCGGCGACCGCAAATACGGCGGAAAAGATGAATTTACCGCGCCTATGCTCTACTCCTGCTGCCTGCAGTTCCCCCTGAAAGGCAAAAACTACCGTTTCGAGCATTTTCCGCAATGGTATGAGGAAAAATAAATTTTCCGCGAAATTTTAAGCAACTTAATATTTATTTAATAATATTTGGCTTATTATTTTAATAAACCGTGGATATAATAAGGGTGTAACAGTTAAAACATTCTCATTTTTCCTCTTTTCATTTTAATTCTTTGAAAAAACCGGTGTCGTCTGGTCAACGACACCGGTATTTTCTTTCTATGCAAAAGAGCCACCCGGCGGGTGGCTCTTTAAGTTTATTCACCGAAGAGTTGCTTGCACATACCCTCGTAGTAGTAATCGAAACCCTCGTCGGTAGGATGCAGACGCAGGTCGCCAAAATACTTGCCATCATGAGGCACCAGATCATAGCCTTCCACCACAGTAACATTAGGTCTGCCGGCAAGGATCTGACGAATGGTCTTATGCAGATCCAGGAAAGGACCGTACTTCTGATTATCGTCCTTATCCTTACGCCAGATGGGGGTCAGCGCGATGACCTTGGCGTTGGGATAGCTCTTTTCAATATTATCATAGAACTCCCGGCATCTTGCCTGGA
Source organism: Faecousia sp. (assembly GCA_045591725.1). Taxonomy (GTDB): domain Bacteria; phylum Bacillota; class Clostridia; order Oscillospirales; family Oscillospiraceae; genus Faecousia. Next base: position 6,330 of record JAZNTI010000028.1, on the reverse strand, counting down.
AATCCTCGGGTCTGCGGCCATGCTCATTGGTGCCGTAACCTACCAGAATGTACTCAGGATCAACAGGATCCTTCAGCGCAGGCAGTTGGGGGCAAAACACGTCGCCGCCGATGCCCTTGTTGATCTCTTCACAGTCCAGGCGCTCTGCCAGGCGGGTAAAGGCACTGCTGGAAGGATGCAGGGCATCATAGCCATGGGTGATGGAATCGCCGTAAAGGATCATGGTCTTGCTATACTTTACGGGCTCCAGATAAGCGCCGTCGTCCACGGAGATCTCCTCCATAACAGCCTTGACGGAGTAAGGGAAATAGACCCAAACTTCCTTGTCGCCCTCGCCCAGATCGAAGTTCTTTTCAAAAGCACCCAGAGGATACACGATGGAAGTATCGGTATAATCCTGAGGCAGTTCTTCACGGACATAATTACAGAGGGAGTCGATCATCTTACCGTTGACGAACACGTCAAAGGCAAAGAACGCTCTGCCGCTGCCGGGTGTGGTAAAGGTCTTCAAAAACAGGTTCTTACTGTTGGTGCGAAAACGCAATTTCACACCGGAAGTTGCAAAAGACTTCATGTGGAAATTCGGGGAAATGGTTAGATACATTTCCTGCTGTTCGGGGGTAAAGCGGCGCAGATGGAAGCCGTCTTCCTCCTGCGTGATGCTGACAGCGCCGGTGGTAATGGACTTTAATTGTGCCAGATCGAGTTTCAAACTGATCACCCTCCAATTTATTTATTACGGAACAAGTATAACACAATATAAATCAATCCGCAAGTGCAAAAAAGCCGCCCATGGGTCGGCTTTTTAAATCAATTCCTCAAGAGTATGACCCTGTGCAATATAATGCGTTGCGATTTTTTGCATACGGTCATAACCAAAACCGTAGCGGTCAAAAATGCCTACAGTCTGCATACCGGCATTGTGAGCGGTTTCCAGCGCAAGGACAGAGTCCTCAAACACGCAGCACTCCCCTGTCTCCACGCCAAAATGGTCCCGCGCCATTAGGTAAATATCCGGTTTTTCCTTACCCACGCCCAGTTGGGTGCAGGAGAAGATTGCCGAAAAATAGAAATCGATATGCAAATACTCTAGCACCGTACGGATCAGATCCGGCGCGGTAGCAGAGGCGATACACATCTGCACGCCTTTTTCGCGGCAACGCTCTAAAAATGCGCGGACCCCGGGCTTGAGCTGCACCACATTGGTGTAAAAATACAGCATCACCTCATTGGCATGGCTCAAAAGCGCTTCGCCGCTTTCAGCAAAATTATAGTTTTCATGGATCAGTTGCATGGCGTCCTTCAAGGTCACCGTACGCACCGCCTTCTGATCCACGTCACAGGGACGAAAAGCAGGATCACCGGCATAGGCTACCCCGAACTGCTCCCAAAGCACGTCCCAAATCATCAGCGAATCGATGAGTGTGCCATCCATATCAAAAATGCCGACCTTAAAATTCATTTTCGCTCTCCGTTCTACTTGCTGCTTAAAGGATCTTTCTTCACATTCAGGCAGGCGTGTGAGCGCCTTATCCACCTTGAACGCCCGGATCATTACTCTTCTGCTCTGACCATTTCAAACCACATACCAATATAGCCGTCTTCAGAAAGTCCGTCGATGGGCAACATTTCAGCAGGATCGTTGCTATACTCTGCAATGGAAGCCTCATCACTGTTGGAACAGGAGAACAAGTACCACACATTATCCTCCACGCCGATGCGCACATAGAGTTTGCCCGCATTAACGCTGTCACGCACAATGCCCCAGCGCAATGTCTTGGTCTGCTCCAAAGCGTAATCCGGGAATTCAACATAGCAAGTGCCATCTTCATAAAACACGATTTTATCCGGCATCACGAACAAAGAATTATTAGTTTCTATATTCCATTGCCCATAAAGGGATTCCTTCATAGGATGGTTCAGGGTATGGTCATACAACGCATTGCTTGCAGCGCCGTCAGAACTGCTGGAACTGCTGCTGGAACTGCTGTCGGTATTCGGATCTTGGCTCGGGGCACAACCCAACAGAGAAAGGCAAAGAGCCAGCGCCAAAATAATAGCGATCTTCTTCATGCGAATAACTCCTTTACAATTTATACGCACATAATAGCACCTTTCGCCCAAAAGCGCAAGAGCGAAAAAGGAGCGGACGAATGTCCGCTCCCCTGTAAATTATTGAAGTTCGTTCAAAAGTTTTTTGCCCTCGGAGATGATCAATTCGGCAACGCCGGCTTTAAAGCGGGAACTTCTTGCCTCATAGCCGCCCTCGTCATAGGCATCCTGCATGGGGAAATAGCCCTCATAGCCATTGGTGCAGCAAGTGGGGATCACCAAGCCCCAGCCCTCCGTCTCCTTCAAGGCTCTTCCAATGCCGGTAAACGGCTCACCGGGGATGCCAAGCATGACCACCGGTCCCAAAGCAATGCCCACAAAGTTCATGGGGATGAACTCCGGACCATGCTCAAAGCGCACCATACGGCCTGCTTCCGCCACAATAGTGGTCAGTTCCATACCCTCATAGGGAAGTTCCGCATCACGGCCGGCTTCATGCAGGTCATTGATGATATGCGCCTGCTTGGCTTCCTCGGGTGTGGGCATATTGGTCGGAACGCGGACGGTCTTTTCCAGTACGGAAATGCTGCTGACATCGGTGTAATTGACCTTATCGAAGACCTGCAGCACAGCGCCTGCCACCACATTGCCCAAGTGGCGGGAATGGCCATAGCCGCGGAAAACATCGTCGAAATCAAGGAAGGTATCGTTAAAATCGCCATCCTTGGCGTTAACGTTAACATGGTTTACATCGCCCTGAGCACCATTGAAGAAAATTGCCTTGACATTGTCCAGCGACTTTTCCAAACGGCGGCGGAACCAACCGGGCCAATCGCCGGATACCTTGCTGCCGCCCACTACATCGGGGTGATTGCCCATATTGGCCAGCACCAAAGTTTCCGCGCCCTCGCGGTCAAAGCGCAGGACATTGACGCGCTCGTCCACATCGCCGATGGGATGCAGAATTTCCGGGTTGCCGATGCCGGGATTGGTACGCACCTTGCCATCTTTCATACGGAAACGACGGACAAACGCCACATTGGGCGCTTGGCCAACGCCCCAACCCATTTTCGCAGGCTTCAGATCCTGCAACGCCAGCACAGCGGCCGCAGCCAACTGCTCACGGAGGAAATGATAGTACTCCGGCAGGTGGGGATCGTCCTTATACTCCACCAGCGGCACAATATCCTGATCGTATGTCAAGCCGGCGGTGGGGGCGGTGTGGGTATGGGTGGTATGCAGGAAGACACATTCCGGGCACACGCCGGTAGTCTTGCTGATATGCCGTCGATAATCATCTGCCACAGCATTGGAAAAACCGCAACTGTCAACGCTCAGCAGCAAGACCTTACGGTCTTCCACCGCCAGCGCCAGCACATTGACCTCCAGCGCGTCCAGCACGCCCTCCACATAACGGGGCTTGAAATAGCCGTTAATAGGCGCGCCCATGGGCGGATCGATATTCAGCCGGCTGAAACCTGCTTGCAATTTATTCATAGGAATACCTCAAAATCAGATCTCGCCCATCTTCTGCATGGCAGCGGTGACCTGCTCTTTCCACTGGTCGGGGATCTCCTTCTGGTAGTCATAGTGGAAATTACCCTCGCAGCCCAGCAGGCGCATGGCATGGGAGAATGCGCTCATCAGGCAAGGCGTTGCCACAAACAGATTGCGCAGAGCGAGAATGTCGTTAAGCGCTGCAGTACCGGTGGCATAATCGCCAGCGGCAAGGGCGGTATACATCTTCTGTGCGGTCTTGGGGGTGCAGGCAAACATACCGTCCAGGTTCTTGTTGATACCGGACTTGTAGGCGATGTCGAAATCGTCCAGGTTGCTGTACATCATGGTAAAGTCGGCGGGGCGATCTTCAGCATTGTGTAGGATTCTCTGGGTCACTAGATTGCCGGACTTGATGCCCTTGATGAGAGGATTGCTCCACAGGCGCTTGACGGTTGCAGGGCTGGTAGCGGTCTTGGTGACCACGGCCAGATCGTAAAGGTAAGTATTCATGCCGGAACGGTTGGCGATTTCATTGTAGAAGGTATAGATATCGTCCTGGGTCACAACGGAGTAATAAGGAACGGTGGTGACGATGCCGTCGATGCCGTCAATGCCCTTCAGGGCATCCACGCGATCCATAACGCGGTTGATGGACAGGTCAGTAACGCCCACCAGCACGGGCACGCGACCGGCAGCAGCCTTGACGCTCTCTGCAGCGACCTTGGCGTACTCAGACTGCTTGATATAAGTCATCTGACCCATAGAGCCCATGACCAGCAAGCCGGAAGCACCGGCTTCGATCTGCTGCTCGATCTGACGAGCCATGCTGCCTGCAACAAAATTGCCGTTTTCGTCCAAGGGGGTGCCTAATGCGGTATAAAATCCTTTTTCCATGATAAGCCTCCAAAATAATTGATTTAGGTTGCTCTTATTTTCAACATAACAATTATATCGTCGTTTCTCAAAATAGCAAGACCCTATTTAGCAATTTTGGATAAACTTGTAGAGAAAATGATAAAGGAGCGGACGCAAGGTCCGCTCCTTTTGCGCACTATTGATTTCCTTCCGTTGCAGACGATTCTTCCTGGCAGGAAGGCACGCAGGCGGCCTTTGCCTGCTCACTGATACGGGTCACTTCTGCCATGCCGGTCCGAATCAACGCCAGCACAAACACCCAGGCGACCACGATCAACAGCACCAGGACCGGAATAGAACTGAAAGGCATATCCCACAATGCATGCAGCACCACGGGCACAGCAAACAGCCGCAGGAATTTCCCTTTCTTGAAGATCTCGAGATCAAACGCACCGCCATCCATAGCCATCACGATGGCAGCGCCGGACATGGCTGCCCATACGATATGACCGCCCGCAGCAAGCACACCGCGCAGAATAATATTCTCGATAATGCCGCTCAAGCCCTGACCATATACCAGCGCATAACCGGCAGATTCAAAACCTGCAAAACCTGCGCCAATGGCTGCGCCGATCAGAAGACCGTTAAGGATGTATTTGGTTTTATATTTGCGAATAAACAACGCCACAGCAACGACCTTGCCCACTTCCTCAATAATGCCAACCAAAATGGCGCCCAGTACATTCAACTCTCCAACAGGAACGAAAGAGAAAATGGTCAGCGTAAACACCAGCGAAGCCACTCCGCCCACGAAAAACATTTTCACAAGTTCAAAAATACTGATGTTTCTCGGTATATTGGTTTCCCAGAAGAGCACCAGCAGCGTAAACGGCATCATCATGGCACCAATAACCACCAAACCGGGAATAGACAATTGGTTGTTAAACACCCAAGTACACACCAGCAGCAGAACAAATGTAGAAATCAAAACCGCAAAAACACGGGAATACAGCCACGGCCGGGGCCAATTCTCCACCATGTCCTTCTCCTCAGGAGTATGCGCAGCCGTACCGCTGATGAGCAGGGTCTCGCTCTCCTCGTCAGTATGTTTCTGAAACACACTTTCGAAAAGGTCACGCAGGCGAAAACTTACATTGCTGTTGTCACCACCGGTGATGTCGATGAATGTGGATTTGACCTTGGAGGTCAGGTCGATCCGTTCCGCATCCGGGGAAGCAGCATTGGGTATATTTTCGGTCTTGACATCTTCTACAGTCTTGGAAGTCACCTGAGAATCCGCACCGCAATTGGGGCAAAAGCGATACTCACCGATATCAGTACCGCATTCTCTGCAAAACATACAATTCACCTGCCAAAATTAGGATACCATGATTATAGAATAATTTGTCAGGCTTTGTCAACTGTAATATCCCAAGGCGAATTCGTACTGCTTCGCCAGTTCAAGATAGTGACGCAAAATAACAAGACCACCCGGTTGGGTGGTCCTTTATATTGTGGCTGCCTGCGGCAGCAGATGCTGCTATCCGGTTTGCGGTGCCCGGCGACTGTCCTCGGCTTTGAAAAGCCTCCGCCCCTCGCCGACCGCGGCCACTCGCTCAGGTCGCTCCTCCCGCCCCAGGCGGCGCTCCCATCGCACCCCTGTTGCGGTGCCCGGCGACTGTCCTCGGCTTTGAAAAGCCTTCGTCCCTCGCCGACCCCTGCCACTCGCTCAGGTCGCTGTATCCGCCCCCGGCGGCCTTTTGGTAATATTCTGCAGCATACGATAAAGCTTCGGCATAATAAGCCTCGTTTTTTCCACGCATTGCATTATATGTTTGCGTTGCGTTGTCGAGCATCTTCTGTTTTTCAACCGCATCAATGCCGGTCAAGCTCTCTATACGCGCAATTTCGCCAGAGTACCAT
>JAZNTI010000027.1:0-28829 GCA_045591725.1 Faecousia sp. | reverse complement strand
GGAGTAACAATAATCCTGTTGCGGGGGGGTAGATTCTTCTGCATGGGCGTGCGGGGTGTTGCGCAGGGGGACCCACGCCAGCACCATGGTCAGCACGACCACGATTGCAAGCACTCTCTGCCAAACAGGATGCTTGCTAATTGAGATTTCCATAAATTTACACCCTTTCATATTCATAATATTGTATTATGGTTTTTGTTCGGGATCTGTTTCGGCGCACTGTCCTTATTCACCGAAACACAATTAATAAGCCACCTCCATATTTTAACTGATCTGACTAAGCTCAAAGAGCCAACCCCAAGATCGCTAAACGCAGCGGCAATCTGCGCCGAGTCAGCCATACAACTCATCAGCACCGGTGCGCTCACCGGCTTGGGATCTCGGTTTCTTATCCACTTGGCGACCGATCAGTCGGGATAATTTCCAGTTCCTGTCACCTTCTGCGCACTACCCACAATAGGGACAGTTATGGAAATTATAATTTTGTGTATATTGCCATACAGTAACATGATAACAGTTATTCTGTACATTTTCTAGTAATTTGGTACGGCATAATTGCACTTTGGTATTGTATATTGTGCTGAATTTATGAATAAACCCTTGCCAAGGTTACATAATTCCGTTATAATGTCCACAAACTGCAAAATTGGTCGTATGTCACGGGCAATACGCTTGCGGGCGATTGATATTAAATCGTTGTATGATCACCACCGGCAGTTTCGGGCGATTGGTGTGTTGATTTATGGAATGATTGCCCCCGGCAATCATAAGGATTTGAATTCGCTGCGCGGAGCACCACGCCCCTACAGGATGGGAGATGTAATTGCGGGCGATTGATAATCGCCCCTACAGGATGGAGATAGATTATGGATTTACCAACGCGAAAGCGCAACCGATTGAAAGAATACGATTATGCAACTCCCAACGCCTACTTCATCACTATATGCACCGCAAACCGAAAGAAACTCCTATGGGATGACGTAGGGGCGATCATTGATCGCCCGGAAAATGCTCCCTTAAGCAAAATTGGAAATCTTGTAAAGCAAAGTATAAATAACATCCCAAAGCACTACCCTGCCGTTTCTGTAGACCACCATGTGATCATGCCGAACCATGTCCATTTATTACTTCAGATCAATTCCAACCCGGACGGGCGATCAATGATCGCCCCTACGATCTCAACCGTGGTGCGGATGATGAAATCCGCGGTAAGCAAAAAATTACGTTTCTCAATTTGGCAAAAAGGTTTCTATGACCATGTAATCCGAGGCAAAAAAGATTACCTTGATGCTTGGAATTACATAGACGGCAATCCCATCAAATGGGAAGAAGATGAATTATTTGCAGGCGGTGTGATTGCGGGCGATCAATGATCGCCCCTACATGGCGAGCGATGTGATTGCGGGCGATTGGTGTGTTGATTTATGGAATGATTGCCCCCGGCAATCATAAGGATTTGAATTCGCTGCGCGGAGCACCACGCCCCTACAATCATACGGGACACCGCATTTTACACAGGAGAATATACATATGCTTGAAAATACCACATTTAGCCGTCCGCTGCTGGAGCAGACATACGCATTGCGCCATATCACCGGCTACGAAGGCTGCACCCCCCACCGCCATCAATACTGGGAACTGATCCTCTTCACCCGCGGAAGCGGCAACCACACCATCAACGAAAAACCCGTGCGCTTTACTGCCGGCGACATCGCCCTGCTGGCGCCCACCGATGTCCACGAGATCCTCGCCGACAAGGGCACAACTATCGACTGCTTCTCCGTGGCATTCTCCTACCACATCTACAACAAACAACTGGAGGATGTCTGCCGGTTCCGCAATTTTCCCGTGCTTGCTTCCCTGCGCGCAGCCGATTACCTGCGCGCCCAGCGCATGATGGAAACGCTGAAAGAAGAATTCGAAAACCACCACAGACCCGGCAGCATCATCTTCTCCATCAATATCATCGAGCAACTCATCATCCTGCTGCGGCGCAACCTATCTGACTACCGCCGCCGTCAGCAAAACGATCCCAGCAAATCCGTCAAAATGCTGCTGTATATCCAGCAGCACTTCGCAGAAAATATTACCGCCGAAAAGGTTGCCGAGGAAATGAACTACTCCCCCAAATACTTCTCCGCGGTCTTCTCCCGGGAATTCGGTGTTCCGTTCCAGGACTACCTGAAAACGCTCCGGCTCAACTACGCCTATCACCTTATCAAAAATACCGACAAGCCGATCATTGACATCTGTTACGACAGCGGCTTCCGCTCCCCTACATACTTCTCCAAAGCGTTTAAGCAATTCTTTGGCACGCCCCCCAGCGCTATGCGTGCCGAGATCACTGAATAAAAAGAGACCGCAGCCAACGGCTGCGGTCTTTAAATTTCTCATTCCTTTATCAGCGCAACTGCCGTACGGCTGGGCAGGTAGATCCGGATGCCAGTTCTGCCGTTTCCATCGTCGCAGGTGCTGTAGGTTTGGTGGGCGATACGGCCAAATCCACCGTAACAGTAGTCGTCCGTGCTCAATACGACACGGTATTCGCCCGGCTCATCCAAGGGGATAAAGTAGCCGTCGTAACTGCGATTGGGATCGAAGTTGAAGAGTAGGTAACCCTCGCCCTTGCGGTAGGCCATCACATTATCACCATTGTGCACAAGCAGTTGACGGTCACCGCCATGAAGCATATTGCAGCGCTTCGCCAGAGCCACCATATCCTGCTCAAACCGGCGCAGATTGCCATAGCGCAGGTCTTCGTTTTCCGCCAGCGACCACTGGCGACGGCAGTAATGGTAACTCCAGCCATTGCCCTCACGGGGGAAATCGATCCACTCGGGATGACCGAATTCGTTGCCCATAAAGGTCAGGTAACCCTCACCGCCAAGGCTCATGGTCAGCAGGCGAAGCATCTTGTGCAGCGCCATGCCGCGGTCGATGACCGCGCTCTGGCTGCCCTTGTTCATGGACCAGTACATCTCCTGATCGCACAGGCGGAACATGATGGTCTTGTCACCCACCAGCGCCTGATCATGCGATTCACAATAGCCGATGACCGGCTCACCGGGACGGCGGTTCGCCAGTTCGTAATAGATCTGATTAAAGTCCCAATGCTCGTCGGGCGTATCCTTCAGCAGCCGGATCCACATGTCCGGCTCACCCATGGCAAGGCGATAGTCAAAGCCCACACCGCCCTCACTGATGGGTCGGCACAGACCCGGCAGCGCCGACATATCCTCGGCGATCAAAATGGCATTGGGGTTTAGTTTGCGCACCAGTTCGCAGGCCAGTTGCAGATAGGTCACCGCCTGGGTGTCGGTGTTCATGCTGAAGTATTTTTCCGGACCGGTGAATGCCGTACCAAGGCCGTGGTCCAGGTAAAGCATGGAGGTAATGCCGTCAAAACGGAAACCGTCGAAATGGTACTCCTCCATCCAGAATTTCAGGTTGGACAGCAAAAAATGGATAACCTCCGGTTTGCCGTAATCAAAGCATTTTGTGCCCCATGCGCTGTGGTCGCCCCTGGCACCTTCATGGAAAAACTGAGTGGATGTTCCGTCGAACTCGTTGATGCCCTCGCGGGTATTGGAGCAGGCGTGGGAATGCACCACATCCAACAGCACGGCAATGCCCATTTCGTGGGCGGCATTAATGAGTTCTTTCAGTTCTTCCGGCATGCCGTAACGGGACGATGCCGCGTAAAAATTGGTGACCTGATAACCAAAAGAAGCATAATAAGGATGCTCCATAATGGCCATGATCTGCAGGGTATTATAACCCAGAGCCTTGACCCGGGGCAGTACATTTTCCCGGAACTGCCGGTATGTACCCACCTTGCCCTCTTCCTGCGCCATGCCAATATGGCACTCGTAAATGAAGAGATCCTTCTGCGGAACAAAGTCCGCATCTGTCCAGTTAAACGCCGGCGCGTCATAGATCTGCGCGCACCAGGTATAGTTGTGAGGATCCTGCACCACGCGCTTGGCGTAAAGAGGAATGCGATCCAGTTCCTGACCGTTATGCACAGTGATGGCCATCACATGCTGACCGTTTTGCAGCGCATCGCTGCCGGGCAGGAAGAGTTCGAATACACCGCCGCCCAAATTCTGCATAGGATGCGCATGGCGATCCCAATTGCAAAAATCACCGGTCAGATACATCGCTTGCGCCGCCGGTGCCCACTCCCGGTAGTACCAACCCCTGGGGGTCTTGTGGAAACCGAAGTAGTGATGCGCGTTAGCAAAATTCTTAAGACTGCTGCCGCGCTTGACAAGCATTTTCTTCGCAGCCTTATAATTTTGCATCCGCAGTTCAAGGTCGGCCTCAAAAGGTTTCAGGCTGGGATCTGTCTTCAAAATTTTCAGTGCCATAGCATTCATCCTTTCGCTTTTTTATTATCATATCACATCTTGCGACCGTTTTACAATGGCAAATTTTGAGACCCTTGCGCAACGCCGTAAGCCGTGGTATAATCCCAGCAAAAGGAGGTGCAGCGATGGCGTTCTATCTTGAGACCGGGTCTTTTGACCCCACATGGAATCTTGCGTTTGAAGAATACATTTTGCACAATTTCACCAGAGGCGACATCCTCATCCTCTGGCGAAACGACCGCAGCGTGATCATCGGCAGAAATCAAAATACCCTGCAGGAGATCAACGCCCCATTTGTGGAAAAACACGGCATTCATGTTGTTCGGCGCAACACCGGCGGCGGCGCTGTGTTCCACGATCTGGGCAACCTGAATTACTCCTTCATCACCGACGCTGTGGAGTCTGATCCGCTGTATGCCGAAAAATTTGTCGCGCCCATTGTCAGCGCCCTGCAGGGGCTTGACCTAAACGCCTGCGCATCCGGCAGAAACGACATTCTGGTGGACGGCAAAAAGGTCTCCGGAACTGCCCGGCAAATTGTCAAAGGACGCATCCTCCATCACGGCACGCTGCTGTTTGACACCAACACCGATCTTTTGGCAGGCGCACTGGATCCCGATGCGGAAAAATTTATTTCCAAGGGTGTTAAGTCCGTACGCAGCCGTGTGGGCAGCATCCGCAAAGCGCTGATCACGGACATGGATATGGATGCTTTTATAGACTATATCCGCACCACTTTGGGCACCGGTAATATGCAGCCGCTCCCCCTCTCACCCAACGATCTTTCAGCCATTGAACATCTGCAAAAAGAAAAGTACGCCACATGGGATTGGAACTACGGCCACTCCCCCAAATTCGACATGCGCTGCGTCCGCAGATTTTCCGGCGGTACGCTGGATATCCACGCCTGCATTAAATCCGGCATCATCGACAGCATCCGCATTTTCGGCGATTATCTTTCAACCACGGATGTGGCGCAATTGGAAGCACTTTTATGCGGCTGTTTCCTCAATGAGCAGGCGCTTTATGCGCGGCTGGAATGCATTGACCTTACGCCTTACTTAGGCAGCATAACATCCGCAGAACTGGTCAGCACGCTTCTAAATATTCAATAAAAAAGGACGCCTCAGGCGTCCTTTTTATATATCCAATTCCAACCTTTGCAAAGGATCGCAAAGGGTCTGCGCAGGATAAGCGTCCGCCGCTTTGCGTGCAGCAGCGCGATAGCCGTTTACATCATCTTCAGCAAAAGGAAGATGGTATAATACCACCCGATTTGCAACAGAGTTTTGCTTCAAAAAATCCCGGCCCTTGCGCAACGTCAGCCACGGAAAATCCAGCACCGCCAAATCATAATCCGCGCCCTTAAGAGAGGGCTCTGCCAGCGCACAGTCGCCGCTGATAAAGACGCGTTTTCCGGCGCATTCCAGCACCACAGACCAGTGGGGCACTTCTGCAAACTGCGCCCCCTCATGAATCGTCTTCACATAAGAAACATGCACCTGACCGCAGGAAAAATGCGCCCTCTCGCCGGGCAAAATCAGCCGGGCATGGGGATACTTTTCCAGCGCTTTGCCGGTCAGGTGATCGCTGTAATGATCCGGATGCAGATGGGTATAAAGCAGCAGATCCGGCTTCGGAAATTCACCACTGAAAATGCGCATTCGCAGCGCTTCGTCCAGCGTGGAAAACCCGGAAACTTTGCGTTCATGAAGGGCATCGACCCAAAAGACCAAGTCTCCCATTTCCAGCGCGATTCCGGCATTGGCGCTTAATGTCAACCGCACTTTCATGCTTCAACGGATGCCACGAAAGCCGCACGATCGGCCGAGCCGTAGTAAGCAGAACCGGCCACCAAAACATCCGCGCCGTTGGCCTTGCAAACCTCTGCGGTCACAAGATCCACGCCACCGTCCACTTCCAGATGGCACGCGGGATTTACCTCATCCAGCATCCGGCGAATTTCCTTCAGTTTAGGCATCATGTCGGCCATAAACTTCTGACCGCCGAAACCGGGCTCCACGGTCATCACCAGCACAATATCGCAGTATTTCAAAAACGGCGCGACCGCCTCAGCGGGGGTCTTGGGCTTGATAACGATGCCGGGTTTCACACCGAGTTCAGCGATCTTTTTCAATGCAGCCAGAGTGTTTTCCTCAGTATCCGCCTCCACATGGATGGTCAGATAATCCGCGCCGGCTTTGCAAAATTCTTCAACATAGCGAATGGGTCTGTCGATCATCAAATGCACATCCAGCACCATATCCGTAGCAGGGCGAATGGCCTTGACCATGCTGTAACCAAAAGACATATTGGGGACGAAATGACCGTCCATAATATCAACATGCAGCCACTTCACACCGGAATCTTTTGTTGCCTTAAGATCCTGCTCCAAATGCAGATAATCGGCAGAAAGCATTGAGGGAGATAAAATTGCCATATCAGTCTCCTTCCCAGCAATCGAGCATGGTTTTACCCTTGCCGCAAAGTTGCTCAAAATCACGGGTAAAATCTTCCAGCGCAGAGGTCACGCTGGCATTTTTCATAAGGTTCTCAATAACATCCGGGGTCATGGTCACGGCATCCACGCCGTATTCACAAAGGTCCTGCACCTGCTGGGTGTTTTTAAAACTGGCAGCCAGGATCTTGGTATTCAGATCGCCGCGATCCAAAATATCCCAGATCTTCTTGGTCACCATCACGCCGTCGGCGCCCAAATTGTCAATGCGGTTAAGGTAAGGGGCAACATACTCTGCACCGGCCTTTGCCGCAAGGAACGCCTGGATGGGCGTATAGATGGTCGTAGCGGTGACATGGTAGCCTTCGGCGGTAAGGATGCGCATTGCTTTCAGACCCTCCGGAACGGTAGGGATCTTGATATAAGTACTGATGCCCAAAACATCGGCTATGCGGTGATCTTCCTTGACCATACCCTCTGCATCGGCAGAAATCACCTGAACATGCAGTTCAGCATTGTTTCCGATAAATTCACGGATCTCCTTCAGCGCCTCATAAGGGTTTTTACCGCACTTGGCAAGAATCGTGGGGTTGGTGGTCACGCCATCCATGGGATATTGAGCATAGATCGTCTTGATCTGCTCAATATTTGCATTATCAATGAGAATCTTCAAATCCCTCTCCCCTTCCCTTACAGTGCCTTGTTGTTCAGGCGCTCGCCCACGGCTCCACCGGGGTGGATCAAGGCAAACTGCTCGGCCTTGTAGCCAGTCTGCTCAATGATCGCCGCCTGGAGCGCATGGAAGATCATGCACAGCGCAGTGGTGCTGGTTGTGCCCTGGGCATTCCACTTGTCGGTCTCGCGGTTGACATGCTGCTTCAGCACCACATCCGCCGCCTTGGCCAGCGGAGATTCCAGATTCTCGGTAACGGTAATGATCTTCACACCCTTGGCCTTACAAATATCCACGATGGGCAAAAGTTCACCGGTCTTGCCGCCACGGGAGGCAAAGACCATTACATCGCCCTTCTGCAAAAATCCGGTTGCACCGTGAACTGCCTCAGCAGGGCTGATGAAACGGGCGGGCTGCTCAATGCAGCACATCAAGTGGGCAAAATGCTGGCAGATGATGCCGGAATGTCCGCAGCCGGCAGCGCCGATACGCGGCGCTTCAACCAGCAATTCCACAGCCTTGGAAAACTGCTCATCATCAAAATATTCCTTCATTTCCGCAATGCACTGCGCTTCAATATCATAGGCATCACGGGCTGCAGCGATGGCTTCCTTTGTGATCATAAGCATAGACCTCTCTTCTATTAGTTTTCTACTGTAAGAATAGTACTTTCGGGAGAATTTTGCAATAAGCAAAATACACAATTTTCCGGTCGTTTTTCCTCCGTTTCTCAACAACATAAAAAATATTTCAAAAGAATTGACGAAACGCTTTTGCGTTGCTATAATGGCTAATAGACCAAAGGCAAATATTGCCACACTCTAACATACAAATTTTGGAGGTTACACAACTATGGAATTCAAAGTTTACCAGAAGGAAGTTGAACTGCAGTCCCGCGGCTGGGTCCCCACCTTCCATGACATCTCCACCGATGTTATGAACATCGTTGCAGAGTCCGGCATCGTAAACGGCACTGTCAGCATCGTTTCCCACCACACCACCTGCTCCGTCATGGTTCAGGAGTGCTCCCACGACTTCGACTCCTTCGATCTGGAGTACCTGCAGCACGATCTGCTGGACATCATGCGCGGTCTGATCCCCGACTCCACCAACGAGGGTGACTACCGTCATCCCGGCCCCGTGCATGCACAGTTCGGCCGCTATGTCAACGAGCCCGGCAACTTCACCTCCATGAATACTGACGGTCACCTGCGCTCCGTGTTCTTCGGCCGCAGCGAGACCATGACCATCAAAGACGGCAAACTCGATGGCGGCGAATTTGCCCACATCTACTTCATCGACTGGGACCATGTCCGTGCCCGCCGCCGTCAGGCAAACATCACCGTTATGGGTACCACCGAGCCCGTCAACGACCGCAAGTACAACGGCGGTCAGGTCGTCAACACTCTGCGTAAGTTCTCCGCTGAAGAGAAGGCTTACATGGAGCAGTACGACGAGTGGAAGAAGAGATAATCCAAAATGCAACGATCCCCCGGTTTTCACCGGGGGATCTTCTTTATTTACGCTTGTAAAGGCACATTTCGTAGGCAATGCCATTTTCCTCACCGGACTTCAAAATCTCAGCAAGGTACCATTTTTCGTCAGCGTCCAGGTTGGGGAAAAAGGTATCGCTTTCCACCGCAGCATGCACCTTGGTGATATAAGCGGTATCGCAGTAAGGCATCATCTGATTATAGATGCTGCCACCGCCGATGACCATCGCCCTGCCCTCTGGCACTGTGGCAATGGCCTCCTCCGGACTGTGACAGACCGTAAATCCGGGCATCTCGAGATTCGACCGGGTCAGCACGATATTCAGTCTGCCGGGTAAGGGCTTTCCCCCGGGAAAATCTTCAACAGTGCGTCTGCCCACGATCACCGTGGCACCCCGGGTGGTCTCCCGGAAAAACTTGCGATCCGCGCTCAGTGCCACCGGCTGTGTGCCGTTTGCACCGATGCCCCAATCATCACAAACCGCTACAATCAGTTCCATGTTACACCTCAAATTGCCATGGGGATCTCAAAATCGAACTCGTGGAATTTATAATTTTCCATTTTGAAAGAGTCCTTGGTGAAAGCATAGAAATCGTCAATGGACTTGTCGATCTTAAACTGCGGCGCAGCAAAGCCCTCCTTCTCGATCATAGCCTTCACAGCAGGAATATGGCGGTCATAAATATGGCAGTCTGCAATCACATGGACAAACTCGCCCACCTCAAGTCCGGCGATCTGCGCCATCATATGGGTCAGTACCGCATACTGCACCACGTTCCAGTTGTTGGCGGTGAGCATATCCTGAGAGCGCTGATTCAAAATGGCATTGAGTTTGTTGCCGGTGACATTAAAGGTCATGGAATAAGCGCAGGGGTACAGATTCATCTCGTGCAGATCCTGGAAATTGTAGATATTCGTCAGGATGCGGCGGGAGGCAGGGTTATGCTTCAGATCATAGATCACGCGATCCACCTGATCCATATCGCCCTCTTTGTAGTGGTGCTTGATGCCCAGTTGATAGCCGTAGGCCTTGCCGATGGTACCATCCTCCCCTGCCCACTCGTCCCAGACATGGCTGCCCAGATCACAGATGCGGTTGGACTTCTTCTGCCAGATCCACAGAAGTTCATCCACAGCGCTCTTCCAGTAAGTGCGGCGCAGGGTCATAATGGGAAACTCCTCCGCAAGATTATAGCGGTTGACCACGCCGAACTTCTTGATGGTGTGGGCAGGCGTACCGTCCGCCCAACGCGGGCGCACATCAAGGCCCTCATCAGAGAAACCGTTTTCAAGAATGTCGATACAAGTCTTCTTGTAAAGTTCATCGGCTCTGCTCATTGAAAATACCACCTTTTTACGTTTTTCACCATTATAGCACACAATTTTCCATAAGCCAAGAAAAAACTGCCCCGAAGGGCAGTTTTTTTAATTACAGCAATTCCATGATCCGGTCGGCATACTCCGCGCAGGTGGCGGCAGAGCCGTCGGACTTAACGCAAAGTTCGCATTTTTCCATGGCCGTTTCCAATCTTGCGGCGGCATCTGCACGGCAGATGTGGCGCAGCATCATGGCGGCAGCCTTCAGAATGCTGTCGGGATTGGCGTACTGACCCATTCCACGCTCAATCATTCTGGGTGCAGAGCCGTGGATCGCTTCAAACATGGCGTAGCGGTCACCGATATTGGCGCTGCCTGCGGTGCCCACACCGCCCTGCAATTGCGCCGCTTCGTCGGTGATGATATCGCCATACAAATTGGGCATCACGAACACCTGGAACTTTTCGCGCAGGCCCTCTTTGAGGAGGTTTGCGGTCATAATGTCGATGTAATAATCTTCCACGGTGATGCCGGGATATTCCGCAGCGATCTCATGGGCGATGGCGGTAAATTTACCGTCGGTCTTCTTCATGATGTTGGCCTTGGTGACCACGGACATGTGGGTCTTTCCGTTATTCCTGGCATACTCAAATGCCGCCCGGACGATGCGGCGCGTGCCCACATCGGTGGTGACCTTAAAGTCCACAGCCATGCCGGGCAGATCCAGACCGCGGCTGCCAAGAACATACTCACCCTCGGTGTTCTCGCGATAGAACATCCAGTCGATGCCCTGCTCCGGGATACAAACCGGACGCACATTGGCGTAAAGATCCAGTTCCCGGCGCATGGTCACATTGGCGCTCTCCAGCGTACCGCCGTGAGGCGTAGTAGTGGGTCCCTTGAGGATCACATCACAGGTCTTGATTTCCGCCAATACATCATCAGGAATGGGTTTGCCCTGTGCCAACCGGTTTTCGATGGTCAGACCCTCGATCTGCTTGATAACGATAGTGCCGTTTGCAACTTCGTCAGCCAGAACTTTATTCAGCACCCGTGCCGCCTGAGAAGTGATGATCGGACCGATGCCGTCGCCATCGACGACGCCGATGGTCACCACTTTCTTGGTGGTAAAATCGGTCTTTTCCGTGTTAATATTTGCCACACGGTCCATCTGCTCGCAAAGCAGTTTTTCAAAGGCCTTGCAGGCCTCCTGGATATTCATAATCAAACGCCTCCGTTTTTGGTATAGTTCAGCAGACCGCCGGCCAGCAGGATCTTCTGCTGACGCCGGGTCAGGCTGCAAAGCGCATTGAAATGCGCCCCGGTGGTAGTATTGGTAACGAGGATCTTGCCCTGCGCCATACCGCTGATAATTCCGCTGAGCATCAGGGTATGATCCTGCTGCGCCTTATCGTAATCCGCAGGATCTTCAAAGGTCAGTGGCAAAATGCCTGCATTGATAAGGTTTGCAACATGAATTCGCGCAAAACTCTTGGCGATGACACAGCGGATACCCAGATACATGGGCACCCGCGCCGCATCCCCACGGGAAGAGCCCTCCCCGTAATTGCTGCCGCCGATAATAATGCCGCTGCCGGCAGCCTTGGCCCTATGGGGGAAACTGGGATCACAGACCTCAAAGCAATACTGGGAAAGATGCGGAATATTGGAACGGAAAGGCAGGATCTTTGCACCGGCAGGCATGATATGGTCGGTGGTAATGTTATCGCCGACTTTCAGCACAGCAGGAGCAATGATCTCGTCCACCAGCGGTTTGGATTTGGGGAACTCCTTAATATTCGGGCCGCGGAGGACTTCCACTTCAGTACCCTCGGGGGCGGGCGCCAATACAGCCGAATCGTCCACCTTGAAATTTTCGGGAATGGTAATACCAACAGGCACATCCAGCGTGGTGGGGTCGGTAATATAGCCGGTCAGTGCTGCGGCAACCGCGGTTTCCGGAGAGACCAGATAGACCTGGCCGTCCTTGGTGCCGCTTCTTCCCAGGAAGTTGCGGTTAAATGTACGCAAACTCACACCGCCGCTGCTGGGTGAAAAGCCCATGCCGATACACGGACCACAGGCGCACTCCAAAAGCCGCGCACCGCTGGCGATAATATCGCTGAGCGCACCGCACTCGGCAAGCATGGTAAGCACCTGGCGGGATCCGGGAGAAATGGAAAGGCTCACCCCGGGAGCAACGGTCTTGCCCTTAAGCATGGCGGCAACTTTCAGCATGTCCAAAAGCGAAGAATTGGTACATGAACCGATGCAGACCTGATCCACCTTTACATCCTGAAGCGTCTTGACTTTTACCACATTGTCCGGACTGTGGGGGCAGGCGATCATCGGCTCCAACGCAGTTAGATCAATGTCGATAACACGGTCATATTCCGCGTCAGCATCGCTTGCCAGCGCCACGAAATCGGCTCCTCTTCCCTGGGCCTTCAGGAATTTTTCGGTAATTTCGTCAGACGGGAAAATGGAGGTGGTAGCACCCAGTTCCGTACCCATATTGGTGATGGTGGCGCGCTCGGGAACAGAAAGGGTCTTGATGCCCTCACCGCCCCACTCAACGATCACGCCCACACCGCCCTTGACGGACAGAATCCGCAGCAATTCCAGAGAAACATCCTTAGCGGTAACACCGGGACGCAGGGCGCCGGTGAGATTGACTTTATACATTTTAGGCATGGTGATGTAATACGCACCGCCGCCCATGGCCACCGCCACGTCCATTCCGCCGGCACCGAAAGCCAGCATACCGATTCCGCCGCCGGTAGGCGTATGGCTGTCAGAGCCGATGAGCGTCTTGCCGGGCTTTCCGAAACGCTCCAAATGCACCTGATGGCAGATTCCGTTGCCGGGGCGGGAGAAATAGACACCGTGTTTGGCGGCAACAGTCTGCAAATAACGGTGATCGTCAGCATTTTCAAAGCCGCACTGCAGCGTATTGTGATCCACATAGGCAATGCTCAATTCCGTCTTCACTCTGGGAATGCCCATGGTCTCGAATTCCAAATATGCCATAGTTCCGGTGGCATCCTGAGTCAGTGTCTGATCAATCTTCAGCGCCACTTCGCTGCCGGGTGTCATATCGCCGGCCACAAGGTGCGCGGCAATGATCTTTTGTGCAATGGTCATGCCCATATCACTTACCTCCCAACATATGCTGCTTTGCGTTTACGATGTGCTCAGCAGTCAGAATTCTCGCCTTATCCGCATCACCGGAAACGATGGCATCACAGATAGCATGGTGCTCAACAAGCGTGCGGTCCGTGCGCCACTTATCCTCCATGGCGATCTTGCGGTATTTCCGGGTCTTGCGATGCAGCGGGATCAGCGTATCAATGATCACATTGCGCTTGCTGAGTCTGCAGATGGCATCGTGAAACGCATCATCGGCCTGGCGCAGGTGCTCCACATCCCATTTGGAGTAGTAGAAATCCTGCAGGTCCATAATGTGCGCCAATTCCGCAGCGCTTTCGGATGTAATATTCTTCGCAGCATAGTAAGCCGCCAGCGCCTCGATATAATGGCGGATATTCATGATATCTTCCAAATCGTCCTCAGTAATACCCAGCACCACAGATCCTTTGCCGCTGTCCTCGATCAGATGTTCCTGCTCCAAGCGCCGCAGCGCTTCACGCACCGGCGTTCTGCTGACGCCCAACTGCTCCACGAGTTTCAGTTCCGTGAGGATCTCACCCCGGGGATAAACTCCTAAAATAATGTCGTTTTCAAGTTTGTCAAAGACCTGATCTGCCAAAGAAACAGATTTAAAATCAGCCACTTTCTGTTCCTCCTTACTTTCAATTAAATCTGCCGGGTGCCAACTGTTTGACCATGTTTTCCAGTTCCTTGTCGGTCATGGCGGTCTGGCGACCCTGCTCGTATTCGCTGTCAATAAGTTCCTTCATGGCAAGCACCAAAATATCACGCTTATCCAGCGCCTTGTCGCCATCGAGCGCATACCTCTGGTTAAGCCAGTATGCAATACCCGCAAGACCCGACGTTTTGCTGATCTGCACAGTGGCAGGCTTGCCCAGGATCTTCTTAGTGTCAAAAATGGTGTAGATTTCTTCGTCCTTCATCAGACCGTCAGCATGAATGCCGGCCTTGGTCTGATTGAAACTGCTGCCGGCAAAGGGCGTCATAGGCGGGATCTCATAACCGATCTCGTGGCGGAAGTAATCCGCGATCTCGGTGATCACCGTGGTATCCATGCCGTCCAGAGAGCCGCGCAGTGACGCATACTCGAACACCATCGCCTCCAGCGGCACATTGCCGGTGCGCTCGCCAATACCCAACAGCGAGCAATTGACCGCACAGGCGCCATAAAGCCACGCGGTGGAAGCATTGGCAACGGCCTTATAAAAATCGTTATGGCCGTGCCACTCCAAACACTCACTGGGAACATCGGAGTAATGCTGCAGGCCGTAAATGATACCGGCAACAGACCGGGGCATGGCCGCCTCAGTATAAGGCACGCCGTAGCCCATGGTGTCGCAGGCGCGGATCTTCACAGGAATGCCGGCCTCAGCGGAGAGTTTCTGCAACTCGTTGACAAAAGGCACAACAAAACCGTAAAAATCCGCCCGGGTGATGTCTTCCAGATGGCAACGTGGAATAACGCCGGCGGCAAAAGCATCCTTGATCGTGCCGAGATAATAATCCAGCACTTGAGAACGGGTCATTTTCATCTTCTTGAAGATGTGGTAATCCGAGCAACTGACCAAGATACCGGTCTCCTTGATGCCAAGATCGCGCACCAGTTTGAAGTCTTCCTTGCTTGCCCGGATCCAACTGGTGATCTCAGGGAATTTCAGGTCAAGGCTCATGCACTTCTCCAGTGCCTCCCGGTCCTTCTTGCTGTAAACGAAGAACTCCGTCTGCCGGATGATGCCGTAAGGACCGCCCAGTTTAGACAGCAACTTATAGATGTTAAC
Source organism: Faecousia sp. (assembly GCA_045591725.1). GTDB lineage: Bacteria > Bacillota > Clostridia > Oscillospirales > Oscillospiraceae > Faecousia. Next base: position 13,568 of record JAZNTI010000027.1, on the reverse strand, counting down.
GATCTGATCCACGGAGTATGGCTCAACGGACTGCTGACCATCGCGCAAGGATGTGTCGGTGATCCAGATCTCCTCCGGCATGTTCATAGGCACACGGCGGTGGTTAAACGCGATCTTTGGGATCGTGCCGTAGGAATAGATGTCGCGCTGTAAATTTGGCTCTGCCACATCCTGCAGCGAGTACTTATAGGATTTCTGTTCCAGCAGGTTGGTTTTATTGGAGATTTCCAGCATAAAATCGCCCCTTTCAAAGTTCTTGTCTTTTTGTATACAATTATACCAGCACCCACTGATTTGTCAATGCAGAAAAGTCACTTGTTTGCACACCGCGGACTTGTGAAATATATACAAAAACAGCGGCTGCCCAAAGGCAGCCGCCAAAAATCAGTAAAGCATCTGAACCTTATATTCTTCCAGCCATGTATTGATCTGCAGCAAATAGCAAAGTGTCTGGGGCAGGCGCATAAGTTGCCCATACCACGGCCACTGGCTGTCGCATGTCAACTTCCGCATCTGCTCCCGGTCGGCAATGGCGTAGATAGGCGCGTCTTTCTGCTCCAGCATCCCCAATACCCCTTCCCTGACCAACTGTGTGTATTCCGGGTGCCACGTTTTTGGATAGGGACTCTTTTTGCGCCAAAGCACCTCCTGGGGCAGCACCCCCTCCATCGCCTTGCGCAAAAGTCCCTTCTCCTTCCCCGTGTGATCTTTAAATTCCCAGGGAACGGTATATAAATACTCGGCGATGCGGTGGTCGCAAAACGGCACACGGACCTCCAGTGCACTAAACATGCTCATGCGGTCCTTGCGGTCCAATAGTGTCTGCATAAACCAACGCATATTGAGATTGACCATTTCTTTCATACGGCGCTGACTGGCATTTTCAGGCAGAACATCACTTTCCCGGCAGGTCTTTTCATACTCCTGGCGCACAAGATCCGCCGGACGCAGCAATTTCTTCACCGCCCCGGAAACCAGCGCGCTGCGCTGCGCCGTATTCTGCGCCCAGGGAAAACCAGACTGCTGCAAAACCTCGGGATCCCGATACCAAGGGTATCCGCCGAAAATCTCGTCAGCGCATTCACCGGAAAGTGCCACCGTCACATGAGGCTTGATCTGTCTGCAAAACAGCAGCAGCGAAATATCCACATCCGCCATGCCCGGCAAATCCCGGGCGATCACTGCATCCCGGATGCCCTCAAATAACTGACCCGGCGTCAGCACCGTCAGATGATGCTTCGTTTGAAACTGCCGCTGCATCAGATCGATGTAGAAGCCATCGGAATTAGGCTGAAATTTATTGGCAACAAAGTATTTATCATTATCAGCATAGTCCACGGAAAAGGTATGAAGCCGACTCCCCTGCCGCGCCATTTCTCCGGCGCACAGCGCTGTGATAAGGCTGGAATCCAGTCCGCCGGACAAAAATGTACCGATGGGTACATCGGAGACCATCTGTCTTCGTATGGCGTCCGTCACCAGAAAGCGTACCTTTTCCAAGGTTTCGTCAAAGGTATCCGTATGCAGCGCGTCTCGAAGTTTCCAGTAACGCATGATCCTTAAATTTCCGTTTTCACAATACGCACAGCAACCGGGCTCGATCTCCTCGATCCCATGAAATACGCCGCTTCCCGGGATCCGCCCCGGTCCAAACATCATGATCTGCGCAGCGCCGTATTCATCCAGCCGCGCCGGCACGCCATAGGCAAGGATCGTCTTGATCTCCGAGGCGAAGACCACTCCGCCGGCATGCCGGGTAAAGAACAGCGGCTTAACGCCCATGCGATCCCGTGCAAGAAACAATTTGCCTGCCCTGTGGTGCCAAACCCCAAAGGCATAGATCCCGTTAAGGCGGTCAACACAGCCCTTCCCCCACTGCGCATAAGCATGCAGGAGCACCTCTGTATCCGATCTTGTGGAAAAAACATGACCCAATGCGCAAAGTTCCCGGCGCAGTTCCTGCGTATTATACAGTTCGCCGTTATAGGTAATGGTGAAAACCTCATCCCCGCGATCCCAAGTCATAGGCTGTGCACCGCCCTCAGGATCGATCACCGCCAGCCGGGAATGCAGCAACGCACAGCGCGGCGTCATCAGTTCACCTGCTCCGTCCGGGCCCCGATGAATCATGGTCTTTCGCATTTTTTCAAGGATCTGCGGCGTCACGGGCAAGTCCAAAACCCCTGCAATCGCACACATAAAACCACTCCTTTCATGAGCCATCCTATGCGCTTTTTGCCAAAATGCTACCCATGTGCACCTTTTCGCGCCACGGGCATATCATAAAACGAACAAGAAAGGAGGAATAGTCTTGCCAGCAACCGGTACTATTCAGGTACACGCCTATACCAGCAACGCACGCATTCCCTTAAAGGATGTAGCCATCAGCATAACCGCCCCGGACGGCACACTTCTTGCGCTGCGGCAAACAGACCGCAGCGGCCGCATGGAGCCGGTAAGTCTGCCTGTTCCCGACCGCAGCGCCGGTCTTACACCGGACACCGGCGAAACCCCGTACATCAATGTAGATCTGCACGCAAGAAAGCGCGGATTCGAACAGATCACCGCCCGGAACCTTCAGGTATTCGCAGACACCGTGACGGATCAGGATCTTGAAATGGTCCCCCTGTCAGAACTGCCCACCGCGTGGGATCAGACGGAATATTTCGACACCACGCCACAAAATTTGTAGGAGGTCATAATGCCAACGGTCATTCCATTCGTACCTCAAAGCATCACTGTGCACCTTGGGTCGCCCAATTCACCGGCAGCAAATGTTACAGTTCCGTTTATCGACTACGTAAAAAATGTGGCATCCAGTGAGATCTATCCCACATGGGACGAAGATGCCCTGCGGGCGAACATACTGGCCATCGTATCCTTTGCGCTGAACAGGGTGTACACCGAATTTTACCGCAGCCGCGGCTATGATTTCGACATCACCAGTTCCACCGCTTATGACCAGTACTTCGTCAACGGCAGATCCTATTTTGACAACGTCTCCCGTATCGTTGACGAACTGTTTAACGATTACCTGCGTCGCCCGGGGTTTGTAGAGCCACTGGCTGCCAAATTCTGCAACGGCACCACCGTCACTTGCCAAGGGCTGAGCCAATGGGGCTCTCAGGCACTGGCACAGCAGGGACAGAATTATGTGCAAATTCTGCGCAATTACTACGGCAATGTGGAGATCGTGCCCAACGCACCCATACGGGGCATCACCTCCTCTTACCCCGGTACACCCCTGCGGCGGGGCTCCAGCGGACCCAATGTGGTGGTGATCCAGACAGAACTCAACCGCATCTCCCAAAACTACCCGGCAATCCCCAAAGTTCCTGCGGTGGACGGTATCTTCGGCAGCCGAACAGAAGCCTCCGTCCGCGAATTCCAGCGGATCTTCGGCCTGACACCGGACGGCATCGTAGGGCCGGGTACATGGTACGAACTGGTGCGGCTCTACACAGCAGTCAATGCCCTCTCGGAACTTCGCAGCCAGGGGCAGCAATTCTACGCCATCAACTGGGAATATCCCGACTCCATTCGCGAGGGTGACAGCGGCGACAAGGTAAGACATCTGCAGTACATGCTGCGTGTGCTTTCCGAATATATCTCCAGTGTGCCGCCCATTGAAGTCGATGGCATCTTCGGCCCGAACACCAGAAGCGCTGTCATCGGCGCCCAGCAATGGTTTGGTCTGCCCCAAACAGGCATCGTAGACGCACGGACATGGGATGAGATTTACGACCAGTTCAGCGGCATTGAAAACCAAACACTGCGCAGCGGCGAAAACTTCCCGGAGGAAGCCGCCGTTGCAGCATTTGCGACCCAACAGCGTCCGCGCAGCCGCTATAGCAAGTCAACCACCCTGACCCAATATCCCGGTGACGAACTGCGTACCGGTCGGCAGGACAGCGTCAGACAGGAGGTAATTCGATGAGACCGCCGGAATCCTTTATCGCCCAACCGGTACGCAGCCTGCAAACCATGCTGCGCACCATTGCCGAAAGCAACGGCCGCACCACCAGCGTCATTCCCGACGGTATTTACGGCAAAAGCACCATCTCCGAGGTCACCGCTTTCCAGCGGCGAAAGGGGCTTTCACCTACCGGCATCACCGATCAGCAGACCTGGGATGCCATCGTTGCCGAATATGAGCCGGCGCTGATTCTCGTGGACGAAGCAACACCAATTGAGGTGATCTTTAACCCCGGTCAGGTCATCCGGCGCAGCGAAGAGCATCCCAATGTATACCTTCTGCAGGCGATCCTGATTGTGCTTTCCAAAGCCTATGAAAGCATTCCGGAGCCGTCAGTAAGCGGTATCATCGACCTGCCCACATCCGATGCCCTGGCACAATTTCAGTTGCTCAGCGGACTGCCGGTCACCGGTGAACTGGATAAAATCACATGGGATCGGCTGGCGCGGCAATACAGCATCGCATCCCGGCTTATTGTCGCGCCTCCCGGCAGAAAATTATGAATTTTTGACAGAAAGTCTTGATTATCCCGGAAAATATTCTATAATAATGGGTAACGGCAAACCGTGGCCGTATTTGGAGGATGCACCATGTACAAAATCAACTGGAAGAAAGAGATCTTCACCATTCCCAATCTTTTGAGTCTGTTTCGGCTTCTGCTGATACCTGTATATATCGTCTTATACCTGAAAGCCATTGAGACCAATCAGCCCGTGGATTTTATCATTGCCGCATCCGTTCTGGCTGTCTCCTGCCTGACAGACGCCATGGACGGTCAGATCGCACGCAGATTCAACATGATCACCCGGGTGGGCAAGATTCTCGACCCCATCGCCGACAAATTCACTCAACTGACACTGGTGGTTTGCCTTGCGATCCGTTATCCTGTTCTGTGGACTCTTGTAGGTCTTTTGGTGGCCAAGGAAGGTTTCCAGTTGGTGGCACTGGCACTGCTGATGCGAAAAGGCAAGATGCTCAACGGCGCTCTGCTTTCCGGTAAGATCTGTACAACGGTGCTGTTTACCAGTTTTGTGGTTTTGGTGCTGTTTCCCCAGCTGGATCCGCTGGTGATCAACATCATCACGGTCGTAGACTTCATCTTTACTGCCATCGCATTTATCCATTACATCAAAATCTACACCACCGATAACCCCATGGTGGTGGATATCATCCACGAAGACGAAAAATAAGATCTACGCCCGAAGCAAGTTGCTTCGGGCGCTTTCCTTTTATGCAGGACCAACCGGCCGTCGCCATATCCGCGAAATCCTCCGCGGCATCGTCCGTCATGCCCTGCACCGGTCAGACGATCATAGCATTTTTTCCATGCGAAAAAGTGAAAAAGAAGTACTTGACAAACAGAAGCAAGTATTGTAATATATCAAGGCTGACCGAAAGGTAAGCCGCCATGGAGAAGTCGCGTAGCTGGCCGAGCGCGCACGATTGGAAATCGTGTATACCCCAAAAGGGTATCGAGGGTTCAAATCCCTCCTTCTCCGCCAAATAAAAACACCACCCAGAAGGGTGGTGTTTTTATTTCGCAAAGAAGGATTTGAAAGGCCGTAAAGCGACATGCCGGGGGCATGTTGCTTAGGCCGTGGGAAAATCCATGGACTTGGGGACGCATCCCTTGCGGATGTGTACACAAGTACATCTTCCATACTACCGTCGCCACCCAAAAGGGTGGTGTTTTTATTTGGCAAAGAGGGATTTGAAAGGCCGTAAAGCGACATGCCGGGGGTACTGCTTCAATAATAAGATCGCCAATAATTAAGCGCCACACCAAACGGTGTGGCGCTTTAAATTACTCCTACTTGGAGCCGACCTTCACGCGACCTTTATAATTATTCTCCTGCTCCTTCTTGGGCAGTTTGTCAAAGGGCACGATGCTATTATGCCACTTGCCGCGCCGCCACTGACGAATGGGCAAGTCAGGAGTGCTGCGTTTTTCAAAAACCGTTGCCCGCAGATCGTCATCCACATCGTAGCAGGTATATCCGTTGGCGCGCATATAGGCATTCCAGCGCTTATTGCCCACCTTTTGGCGCATTAGAGCATATTCCTCTGTCTCCTCAACAGGATATAGTGATGTAACAAAGGTCTCATACACCACTTCTGCAGAGGAAGAATGACGGATATACTCACTGCCGTTAAAACGGATCAGCGCTTCATCCGCAACAGATTTGCCGCTTCTGTTGGCCACAACAGACATCTGCTCCTCTTCAGCGTCAAAAATATTATCGCACCTGTAAACCGAGGAATCCGCACCGACAAAACAGATATTGCTGTTTTCAATAAAACCGCCGGCAGCATTGACGTTACCCATCACCAGATCGGAATGGACAATGCAGAAAATACGCACCTTATCACGCAGTTTCCCATCCGCGTAGGCAAATGCCGGGCAGTCCCGGTCGGCATCAGTGACAGCAGGATCAAAAGCCGCTGCATTGATCCTGGAAAAATCACTTTGGAAGATCCGGTCAAGGAGCATCCGCACATGCATAGAAGCCTCGATATTCTGATTATCATCACCCAATGCAGTATAAACCGCATCCAGTCCGATATCGCCATCGCTGACGATCTGCTTCAGCACATCCGCAAAGCCGCCGCCAAAGACATCCACCCCCTGATAAAATTTCAGTTTGAAGCAGGCATCCTGGTCGCAGCCGGCAGCATTCTCATAATCCACGAAATCTCCATACGCGCCGGAAATTGCCTCCTTCACTTTGGGGTCTTTATCCACGATGTACAGCGTAATGCCGCCGCTTTGCCGCTGATAAAACCAGCAAAGGAACTTCACGATCTCCAGACCGTAACTGCCTAAACCCAAAACCAGCACCTTCAGTTCTTTCTCGGGATCTTCGCTGTTTACAAGGAAGAACTGTTTCTCGGAAAGCACATCCTTCGCCAACATGGCAGAAGGACTTAACCGGCGGACGAAAAATTCTTTATGAGTATTGAGCGACTCGATAATATGGCCGTTGGCCTCACCCTCAGCGAAAGTGAATACCGCCAGGTTCTTGACCGGGTCAGCATCCTCGGCTTTGGCAATCTCTATGGCATGGCGAACATTCTCATTTTCATCCGTTCCGGAAAGAAAATACCGGGTCAGTTTATTGGAAGCATTTTTCTTCAGACCCTTGCGGATGAACTTATGCAAGGTAATAATATCCTCTTTCAGCACGATGCCCCCCAGTTCGTTTGCCCGGGAAAGAAGTTCCGCGGTCACCTCACTGTGGGACTTATTTACATCGCAGAAAACGGGAACTTTCCTGTTCCGCTCCAAAGTGCAGTAGCGGCCGTAATCAAAGAAATCGTTGCCAAATTTCAGATCGGCATAGATGTCTTCTTTTTCGCAGGGAACGGCCTTTTTAAAATTCTCCGCAATAGCCAGATTCCGCTCATTAAGTTCATTGAAAACCAGCAGATTCCGGCTCTTTGCGTAGCGGCGGATCTTATACTTATTGATCAGATCACCGAAGAACGACAGTGCCGTAGCGATCAGCGTGACCGGCGCATAGAACGCCAGCACATAATAGAACACCTGATAGCAGGTATTCAGCGTGGCATCATCCAGCGCAAAGGTACCTCCACCACCGCCACTGTGAAACAGTTTGGTGGACAGAAGCAATGTTTCCGCAATATTCAGCCAAACATTGTCCACGTCCTTGCCGGAAAAGAACATAATGAAAAAACAACTGAAATACAGCGACACGAACATGACCACGGAATGGCTGTCCACCACTGTGATCTTATTCCTTCTGAATTTCAGCGCGCAGAACACCAGCGATACGGCAAAGCACACCACTGCCAGCACAAAGAACAGCCAACAAAGCCATAGTTCCATAGCAAACGCCTCCTGAACACGCATATATACTGCAACTATGGTAACACAGAAAATACCATTTTTCAACAAAAAGGTACATATGCCGTCATGATCTGCAAATACCCTTGGACATTCGGCTGTTTTTGTGGTATAATCAACAAAAAACCACGGGAGGCCACTATGGAAGAGAAGATCCACCAGATGCGTCATTTCAGCGATGGCGATTACTTTGATTTTTTCATTTCTCATAACGGCGAATCTGCCGAAGAGGCCAGGGAACTCTACGGCATTCTGAAGGAAGAATATCCGGACTGTCGCATCTTTTTAGACTGCATGACGGACGAAAACGGCAAGCCGTTCTTTGCCGACTCTCTGAACAACGCCCAGTATATGCGCGACGCACTGTACATCTCCAAAGTTCTCATTTTCGTTGCAAAAGAGCAGGAACATACCTTTGAAGGCTACGGCAACATTGCCACCGAGATCAAGGATTTCTACGGATTCCAGAAAAAGCGTTTTGTCAATGACCGTCCGGATTTTAATATCGCCCACTTTGGCATTTTTCTTTGCAAAAGCGTGGACTGGAACAACGAAAACAATCTCTTTGACCGGGACGCCCACCACTTCTCCCTGAAACGGGCCAACAGCCTTTCCGACCTGAAAGGCAGCATTATCGACATGGTCAAGCGCATTTTCCACGACCAAAACCGCTTCGTTAACGACTATGCGCCCCAAATTTACGATCTGACCCGGTCCTATTACGAAAAGAACAAAGAATTCTTCTCCGTCGAAGATTATATCGATCCCACCTTCTCCCGGGATGACGAAGACCGTAATGTAAATATCAACTTCAGCGAACTGCTCCGTCTGATCCCGGACAACAACATCATCATCTCCGGCGAAAACGGCGGTATCGGCAAGACTTCCCTGCTGAAAAAAATCTTTGAATATTACCTCAACGGCGAAGATGACAGCACCAAAATGGTGCCCATCTTTGTGGAAGCAAACGAACTGTGCGACAACAGTGACATTCTTCTGCGCTATGTGGAAAAGATCCTTTTCAACGACCGCATCGACCTGATGCGCGACACCACCACCCGGGAAATGCAGATCCTTAAGACCGCATTCACCCAAAAGGAAACTAAGAAAAGTTACCTCTTCCTCATCGACGGTCTCAACGAGATCCCGGCAGAAGATTATGACGAAGTGCTGGATCAGATCAGCAACGCCGCAGAAAAATACACCTCCTGCCGGTTCGTCCTGACCAGCCGCAGCGGCAGTGACGATATCTCCACCGTTTTGGGGCGCAACAGCATCTTCTGCAAACTCCGTCCGCTGGACAAAGATTTCGTCAAATCCTACTTGAGTCAGCGGGGCAAACCTCTGCTGTCCACCAGCATTACCCTCTATCAGATCCTTTCCATCCCCATGTATCTGAAACTCTACTGCGACGCATCCGACGATCAGATCATGAGCAAAGGCGAACTGGTGCACAGCCTTTTCAAGCGCCACGCCGCCAAGGCAGATGCAGCCCAGGATATGATGCTGCGGCATCTTCTGCCGTATATCGCCTACCGTATGGTGGTTGCCGGCAAATTCAACATTGACGAAGATGCTTTGGGCGCACTTATCGGCGATTTCTGCGACAGCGCCTGCGCTGACAAAGGCTATTACAGCCATTACGGAAAATCCTTCCGCAATCAATTGGCCGCGCTGGACGATCTCAAGAGCGCCGGCGGCATCAAATTTGACCGGTATATCGACCGATTTAACGAGTACATCGTCCAGTCCTGCCGCCTGCTGCGCAAAACCGCCGGCGAGCATTTTGAATTCACCCACCAGATCTACCGGGATTTCCTCTGCGCATTTTACATGCGTCAAGCCTTTGTGCTCTACGGAGAAAACGGCTGCAGGAATGTATTCGACATTTGGAGCGACCGCAATTACGAAAAGGACATCCGGGAATTTTTGGGTGACCTGTGCGCCGACGAGGGCAGACCCTATTTTGACGATCAGGCAAACTGCTGGAACTATGACTGCAACGAAAATTCCGCGCTGATCAAATGCCTTGACCGCCTGCGCCAAGACCACGATCCCGACGAAAAATGGGTGGTGCGCATCATCACACATCTGCTGAGTTATGTCCGCAAAGCGGATATGTCGGGTCTTGACCTTTCCGGACTTGACTTGACCATGAGCGACTTGAAAGCCACCGTCATGTCCCGCCGCCACGGTGATAAACTCTACGCAACCAATTTCTCCGGTGCGCGTCTGAATGCGGAAAACCTATTCCGGGAGGCCAATTATACCCATTTCGTGGCCGCCTGCATCAATGACCGGGAGATCGCCACGCTGGATGCCGGCGGAACGCTGACATTCTGGGACAGAAATATGTTCAACACTCAGTTCATCCGCAAATTTAAGATCCAATCCGACGATATCAAGAAAATGCGTTTCTCCCCTGACGGCAAGTTTATCTACGCCATGACCTATAACAAGATCCTCAGGATCGAGTATGAAAACGGCGTAAAGATCGAAACGCTCATGCGCAGCCGCCAGCCTCTGCAAAACATTTATGTGGAAAACGGCAAGGTGCTGTTCACCACCGTCTTCAACCCCTTCAACAAAAAACCTTTGGATGATCCCGACGCGCCGGACGAAGTGGATTTCCGCTTTATCACCGGCATCGCCGCCATCAACGCCAATAAGGACACGCTGATCTTCGCAGATACCGCCGGCTACTACGGCATGCGCATCTTTAAGCGCACCGAAGAAGGCTTCAAAGAGTACCGATTCGGCTATGCGCAGATCCTGGAAGAATGCATGCTGGAAATTGAAGAACAATTGCGTCAGTGGAATGTCTATAACCTGTTCTTTGACAATCCCGGTAACAAATCCGACCGCCGCATGTACTTCATCAACAAGCAGAATCTTTTCAGTGACCGCAGCACAAACTTTTCCGACGGCATCAACGGCATTCACAAGGAGATCGTCAAGCAGTTGGGCCGCAGAAATGTGGAACTTGTCCAGTCCGGGAAACTGCAGCGTCTGCGGCAGATCACCGACAAGTATCTGAAAAAACTCCATCTGATGCTGCAAACCAACCCCAATGTCACCCAACTTTCCGGAAGAAAACTGGTGAGCGTGGATGCATCTGAGGACGGCAAGACGTTTCTGCTTTCCATGCAGGTGGTCTATGAGGGCAACGGCCGATTCCTGAACAAGACCTGGGTGCTGGGCGAATTTAATCCGGAGACCACGGAATTCCGGGAACTGGTCTTCAACGCCCATGTGCAAAACGTCATCGCCGAATATCACGGTGATGAGATCGTCAGCATCGGCTACAACAAACTGTCCTTCTACAACAAGAACAAGCGCCTGATCCGCATGCTCAAGACCAAGGATCTGATGGTGGGCAAACTTGTCAGGCCTCAGGAGGGCAATTCCTTCTTCCTGGCCGCCCACAACTACTTCTACGAGTTGGATCTTGCCACCGGCAACATCATCCGGGGCGTCCCCAATCTGGAGCCGTTTGACATTCTTACAACAGATCTTTGCTATGCCGCGGACGACCCTGAGGCCCTTGGTTTCAAAGTCCTGCACCGGACGCACAACGAAGATGATGACGGATTGGTGAGTTTCTACGCCATGGACGGACGTGTACGCCGGCTCAGTGCGGATATGCTTAAGGATGTTTCCGTCATCAAAAATACCGCCAACACATTCGTCACCAGCACCAAAAATAAGGATTACAAGGTCAGTTACGAAAAAATCATCTGCTATGAAGACGGCGTAAAGATCGACGAAAAACAGACCTGCTACAAACTCTTTGTTTCCGGTTGCGACTTCACCGGTGTCACCGGCGGTATCACTGAAAACGAGGCAGCCAAAAAGATCCTCAACGATTACTCCGCCAAGACAGACTTCATTACCCCTGCCGTTGGTACATCCGGCACGGCAGCGGATATCGGGCCGGCACAGGAAGGCACCCTGCTGACCTCCATGCCGGAGGGCGCTGCATACTTCACTGCCGGCCGTGATGTGACGCTGGAACCGGAGCATACCTATATGATACGGCAGCGGCGAAACAAAGAAGAGCAAAAAGAAGCATTGCGCATTGCTGAGAACTATCTGCTCACTGATCTGACGGTCGTCGACTTCCACATCCTCAACCAAGTCAACGAACTGATCTATGCTACGGAAGATGTGATCACGCGCTTTGTCTGCGCGGCGCTAAGCGATACTGACGAAGCATTTATCCGCAAGAGGATCTGGGCGCTTTACAAAGAACTCGGCGCGCTGAACTGCTTTGTCTATACCGCACCGGATCTTGAGCCCCTGCGGCTGTTTACCCTCTCTGCCCGTCATGGCGCACCGCTGCTGAGCAATATGCTCCAAACCTCTGTCAGCCACCACAGCATCAAGCATAAGAGCAAGTCCGACCTGACCAAAGAATTGGCCAGTTTCGACTATGTGAGCAGAATTTTTGCAAAGCACCCCGCCCTCTTTACGGACTACCGTCCATTCAATGTGGTAGACGCAGAGGAAAACTGCGATGCGCGTGCCAATATTTCCGGCATGCTGAGTACCCAAAATGCAGAATACTTCCTCATCACCTACCGCCGGGACTACACGCCGGAAGAAGTGGTAGACAAATACATCCGCGTTATGAACATCGCAGACGATTACCGGCACATCTACCACAAGGTCGCTCACCTTTCCTTCCCCAGCCGTCCCCGGATCATTCTGCACTGCGAAGATTATGATCAGTGCCGGGATGTTTACGAACTGCTGCAAGCAAAGGGCATCGCACTCCCCTGCTTTACCTACGATGCCTTTGTGGGTGAATTTGACTACTTCACTTTCGACGAAAATGGCAACTATGGAATGAATTTCAATTGAAACGGGAGGTAAAAACCATGAAAAAACTGTTCGCTGCAGCGCTTGCGCTCGCCATGCTTCTGAGTTTGGCTGCCTGCACCCCCTCCGGCAACATCACCGAGCCCGGTGTGCAGCCTGAAGAAAAAGAATTCTCTCTGGGCACGATCACCAATTACACCTATGTCAGCGATTTCATCGGCATCAGTTGCAACATCGACCGCGACTGGCGCTTCTACACCGATGCGGAGATCCGCCAACTGAACAATATCACAGAAGAGATGGCAGGAGAAGAATACAAAGAGGCAGTAAAAAACGCCGATGTGATCTTCGATATGTTTGCCACCAGCAATGACGGTTTGGAAAATCTCAATGTCACCTTGGAGAAAGTGAACCCTCACACTCTGGAATTGATAAAAATCGAAAACAACTATATTGGCGTCATGCCCACATTGAAATCCAGTTTTGAAAACATGGGCTGCACCGATATCAAGATGGAACTCGGCAAATGCACCATGTACGGCAAGGAATTTCCCTGCCTGAACACCAGCGCCAAGATCAACGGCATTGAAATGTATCAGACGCTTATCAGCATAAAATGCAACGGATATCTGGCCAGCATCTCCATCACTTCCTTTGCGGAAAACAACATTTCTTCCATTCTCCAATTCTTCTACGAAGCAGAATAAGTTTTTGCCGCACAGACCGGTTATTCCGGTCTGTGCGGTTTTCTTTTTATAAAATCCGCGGTTGACTTTCCGGACGAAAGCCATTATAATGAACTGGCTTGCTAGTGTAGCACAGTCGGTAGTGCATCTCACTCGTAATGAGAAGGTCGCCTGTTCGAGTCAAAGTCGGATCGTAGCCATGTCGTTCTGTGAGCCAAGG
>JAZNTI010000026.1:0-4173 GCA_045591725.1 Faecousia sp. | reverse complement strand
CATCGGATCGGGCGGCTTTGGCTTGTGGGAATTAATACATTCCGCCACCTGCGGCGGCTGCGGCAACTGCGGCAGCATCAGCAAGTCGGATCGTAGCCATGTGGTGCTGTGTGCCAAGGAGGTGATTTATGACATTGTCTTCCTAAGACCGCTTGGCCTCCGACTTCATCGGATCGGGCGGCTTTGGCTTGTGGGAATTAATACATTCCGCCACCTGCGGCGGCTGCGGCAACTGCGGCAGCATCAGCAGCAGGATCGGGCTTGTCGGCCACCAAAGACTCGGTGGTCAGCACGCAGCCTGCGATGGAGGCAGCGTTTTCCAGACTGGAACGGGTGACCTTGGTGGGGTCAACGATGCCGGAAGCGATCATATCCACGTACTCTTCGGTGTAGGCGTTGTAGCCCCAGCCGATGCGCTTGGAATTGCGGATCTTCTCGTAGACCACGCTGCCGTCCACGCCGGCGTTCTCCGCGATCTGGCGGATGGGTGCCTGCAGAGCAGCGGCAATGATCTTTGCGCCGGTCTTCTCGTCACCGGTGAGTTTTGTCACCAGTTTTTCAACGGCTGCAATGGCGTTGACCTGGGCGGTACCGCCGCCGGCCACGATGCCCTCTTCCACGGCTGCACGGGCAGCGTTCAGAGCGTCTTCCACCCGCAGTTTCAGTTCTTTCATGGCAACCTCGGTCTGTGCGCCGACCTTGATGACGGCAACACCGCCGGAAAGTTTTGCAAGGCGCTCCTGCAGTTTTTCGCGGTCGTAGTCGGAGGTGGTGGTGGCAATGGCGCTGCGGATCTGGTGGGCGCGGGCGGCGATGGCGTCGGGTGCGCCTGCGCCGTCAACGATGGTGGTGTTGTCCTTGGTGATGACTACCTGACGGGCGCGGCCCAGGTCGCTGAGTTGAGTCTCGGTCAGTTCCATGTTCAGTTGGCTGGAGATCACGGTGCCGCCGGTGAGGACGGCGATATCCTGCAGCATTTCCTTGCGGCGGTCGCCAAAACCGGGGGCCTTGACGCAGACGCAGTTGAAGTTGCCGCGCAGACGGTTGACAAGCAGCGTTGCCAGCGCGTCGCCTTCCACATCCTCGGCGATGATCATCATCTTCTTGCCGGCCTTGACAACAGGTTCCAGAATGGGCAGGATCTCCTGAATAGAGGCGATCTTCTTATCGGTGATGAGGATCAGGGCGTCGTCCAGAACGGCTTCCATCTTGTCAGTATCGGTGACCATGTAGGGGCTGATATAGCCGCGGTCAAACTGCATGCCTTCCACAACGTCCAAACCGGTCTCGGCGGCCTTGCTTTCTTCGATGGTGATGACGCCTTCGGTGCCGACCTTTTCCATGGCCTCAGCGATCAGTGCGCCGATGGACTCGTCACCGGAGGAAACAGCGCCAACCCGGGCGATGGAGGCAGAATCGGATACGGGAACGGAGTTGGCCTTGATGGCTTCCACAGCGGCGGCAACTGCCTTGTCGATGCCCTTGCGCATGACCATGGGGTTGGCACCTGCGGAAAGGTTCTTCAGACCTTCACGGGTGATGGCCTGCGCCAGCACGGTGGCGGTGGTGGTGCCGTCGCCGGCGACATCGTTGGTCTTGGTGGCCACTTCGCGGATTAGTTGGGCGCCCATGTTTTCAAAGGGATCGTCCAGTTCCACTTCCTTGGCGATGGTCACGCCGTCGTTGGTGACCAGGGGTGCGCCGAACTTCTTGCCCAGCACCACATTGCGGCCCTTGGGGCCCAGAGTGACCTTGACGGTATTGGCCAGTTGGTCGATTCCGGACTGCAGTTTCTTACGGGCGTCTTCGCCGTAAACAATCATTTTTGCCATAGTTTTGCTCCTCCTTACTCGGTAACGACAGCCAGGATGTCATCCTGCTTGACGAATTTATACTCTTCGCCGTCCAGTTTGATCTCGCTGCCGGTGTACTTGCCTACCACGACCTTGTCGCCGGGCTTGACGGTGACGGTCACATCCTTGGTGCCGGCGCCTGCCGCCACGACTTCGTAGATCGCGGGCTTTTCCTTGTTGGTGGTTGCCAGAATGATACCGGAGGAGGTGGTCTCCTCTGCTTCGGTGGCTTTCAGCAGAATGTTGTCTGCCAGGGGGGTCAGTTTCATTTTCATGTCCTCCATACGAAATATTTAGACAGCAGGTCAGCGTACCGCCTGCTTTTATCTATGCGGTTTAGCACTCTTTTTGTGTGAGTGCTAATACATCATACCACACCTGCGGAAAAAAGCAAGAGGGAAATTGGAAATTTGCTAAAAAATTTACAATTTAATAGAAGGCGTTGCCGTCTGCCTGGGTGAAAAGGGCGCTTTTTGTGAGAAATGATAAAAAACCCTCCAAAACAGCAGTTTGCGCTATTGATTTTTGTGCGAAATACCTTTATAATGAATTAAAATTGTAGAAGGGGGCGAAGGGCATTGGGCGAATTGATCGCGATCATTTCCGGCAAAGGCGGAACAGGTAAGACTTCGGTTTGCGCCGGTATTTCCACCGCACTGGCATCTATGGGCAGCCGTGTGCTGTGCATCGACTGCGATATCGGACTGCGCAATCTGGATATTGCGCTGGGTTTGGCGCATACTGGCGCGCTGTCTTTTCAGGATGTGCTGACGGGCCGCTACACGCTGGATCAGGCGCTGCGCCATGAGCGTTTTGAAAGCCTTTGCTTCCTCACTGCCCCTATTAATTGCACTGCAGAGGATATCGACAAGGTGGCGTTTTCCGCCATGCTGCGCGAAGCCCGGGAGAAGTTTGACTATGTGCTGCTGGATGCGCCTGCCGGCGTGGAACTGGGATTTAAACTCTGTGCAACCTATGCCGACCGGGTGATTTTGGTGACCTGCCCCGAGCCGGCTGCCGTGCGTGACGCTGCCCGTGCGGCGGAAATGCTGGAAGCCATGGGTAAAGCCCAGGTGCGGCTGGTGGTCAACCGGGTCAGCAAGAAGATGTTTGATGTCATGAATCTGACAGTCGACGATGTTATGGACAATGCCGGTCTGCCCCTTTTGGGCATCGTGCCGGAGGATACCAATGTGACTTTGGCCGCGGCTTTTGAGCAGCCGCTGCTGAAATATACCAAGCGCGGCGCTGCCGCCGCCTGCCGCCGGATCGCCAAACGGATCCAGGGCAAGCAGGTGAAATTGCCCATGAGAAAACTTTGAAAGGAGTGACTGTGTGTGAATATCGCATTTTTGGCACACGACAAGAAGAAAGAACTGATGGTCCAGTTCTGCACCGCTTATAAGAGCGTGCTTTCCAAGCATTCTCTGTTCGCCACAGCCACCACCGGTCGGCTGATCGCGGATAATACGGGGCTGCCCATTACCATGCTGCTTTCCCATAAGCAGGGCGGTCATCAGCAGATCAATGCCCGTATCGCATACAATGAGATCGATCTTGTGCTGCTGTTCTCGGATCCCAATACCATCGACGCGTGGGATGACAGCCAGATGTTGGAAACCATTCGCCATTGCGACAGGCACAATGTGCCCATTGCCACCAATCTGGCGGCGGCGGAGATGTTCATTATGGGCCTGCAGCGGGGCGATCTGGACTGGCGCGAAATGCTGCACCAGAAGCCCAGATATTAAATTGTGAGATGCGAGATACGAGATAATTGAGGATGTACAATATCTCATATCTCGTATCTTAATATCTTATATCTTACTTTTTTGTGAGGTTTTTGCCATGAGTATTATCAAACCCCGGACTTTGTCCGGTTTCATGGAACTGCTGCCCGGTAAGCAGATTCAGTTTGAACGGATGGCACAGATTCTGCGTACCACCTACGCCTCCTATGGCTTTGCCCCCCTGGACACTCCCATCATCGAGGATGCCCGGATCCTGCTTGCAAAGGGCGGTGGTGAGACCGAAAAGCAGATCTACCGTTTCACCAAGGGCGACAGCGACCTGGCACTTCGATTTGACCTGACTGTTCCGCTGGCAAAATACGTTGCCCTTAACTACGGCAAACTGACTTTCCCTTTCCGCAGATTCCAGATAGGCAAGGTCTACCGCGGCGAACGTGCTCAGCGCGGCAGATTCAGAGAGTTTTATCAGGCGGATATCGACATTATCGGTGACGGCAAGCTGGACATCATCAACGAAGCTGAAATTCCCGGCATCATTTATCATGCTTTCAACCGTCTTGGTCTGAAAC
>JAZNTI010000025.1:0-64054 GCA_045591725.1 Faecousia sp. | reverse complement strand
GTATCGTCCATGACTACCACATGACTCTGGCTCTGGCTATGGGCGCCGACTTCCTGATGCTGGGCCGTTACTTCGCCCGCTTCGATGAGTCCCCCACCAACAAGGTCATGGTCAACGGCGCTTACATGAAGGAGTACTGGGGCGAAGGTTCCAACCGTGCCCGGAACTGGCAGCGCTACGATCTGGGCGGCGCCAGCAAGCTGAACTTCGAGGAAGGCGTTGACTCCTTCGTCACCTACGCCGGTCCCCTCCACGACAATGTGGAAGCCTCCCTCTACAAGGTCAAGTCCACCATGTGCAACTGCGGTGTCATCACCATTCCCGACCTGCAGCGTGAAGCCAAACTGACGCTGGTCTCCGCCACCTCCATTGTCGAAGGCGGCGCCCACGATGTCACCCTGCGCTCCACCTCCGGCGTAAAGTAAAAAAGCAACACCCTCTGCAGCCGCAGAGGGTGTTGTTGCATAAGACGTCTTTGGCCGTCCAGCGAACAAAAGCGGAGTGGATTAACCACTCCGCTTTTTCATAGTTATCAGCCGATTCTGCATTTATATTTGATTTGGAAATTCTCGTCGTTAGAGCACAAAATTATAATTCCCTCAACAAAAGCAATAATTGCGGGAATATAAGTCCAACAGAAAAGCAAGTACAAGACGCCCTTTCCCTTCTGCCCTAAATAGAACTTGTGGATACCCAAACCACCAAGGAGGATGGCCAAAATAGCTGCAACGATCTTGTTCTTAATCGGCCAGTTTGCCCGCTCAGGATTCGTAGCGGCCTGCTGGACATAGACCACCCGCTGCGGCTGCGCCTGCTGGGCAGGCTGCTTCTGAGGAGCAGTTTGTGCAACGGTAGCACCACAATATTCACACTTGGCTGCACCTTCATTTACCGGTGCGCCGCACTGAGGACATAATACGCTCATATAGATACTCCTTTTCAACTTTAGATAGTTTGATGATACTATATTATTTTTCGAAATTCAACCTTTTTTTGCAAAATAACCAGAATTTTCATTCTGGAAATTGACATTAACTAGTTATGCGGATATAATTAACGCACACTTAAAAAAGAGAGGGAAAACTATGGCTATTGTAGATGTTTTGAAATTCAACTCTGATGCCAGCATTTTTGCATGGAAATATCCCAATTCTGAGTTGGCTACCTGGTCGCAACTGATCGTTAGCGAATCTCAGGAGGCAATCCTGATCAAAAACGGACAAATCGCTGACGTGTTTGGTCCTGGCAGATATACGCTTTCTACAGACAACATCCCTATCCTTCAGGGTCTTATCAACCTGCCTTTCGGCAGAAGATCTCCTTTTTCTGCAGAGGTTTGGTTTATCAATAAAGCCTTTGCCTTGGATATTAAATGGGGCACTACCACTCCCATCCAGGTGCAGGATCCAAAATATGGCGTATTCGTGCCGATGAGAGCCTTTGGACAGTTTGGAATCCAAATTGAAGATTCCCGTCGTTTCCTTACTAAATTGGTAGGAACGATGCCCTTCTTTAACAGTAAAACGCTGACCGATTACTTCAAAGGCCTGTATGTTACCCGGGTAAAAGACCGCCTGTCCTCATGCCTAGTCAAATCCAAAATCTCTATTCTGGAGATTAATTCTCACTTAGATGAGATCTCTTCGGAACTGGAAAAGCAATTACAAGGTGAGTTTGCGGAATTTGGCATTCGGGTCGCGTCTTTCTATGTTAACGATATCAGCGTGCCGGAAAACGACCCCGCTGTTAAGCAGTTGAAGGCTGCACTGGCAAAGCGTGCGGAAATGGATATTCTCGGCTACAACTATCAGCAGGAGAGAACCTTTGATACGCTTAATACCGCTGCAGGTAACAAGGGCACAGCAGGCGCGGTTATGGGTGCCGGCATGGGCATGGGCATGGGCTTCGGAATCGGTGGAGCCATGGGCAACGCTGTCGGCGGCATGGAGTCCGTGATGAATACCAGAGAGGAGAAGAAAGCTTGTCCTGCTTGCGGAAAATCCATTGGCGCCAGCCTGAAATTCTGTCCGGAATGCGGAACAGATACCACCAAAGCGGAAACTAAATCTGCAGCAACATGCTCTGTATGCGGTGCGGCCTTCCCCGAAGGCACCAAATTTTGCCCGGAGTGCGGCAGAAAGATCAACGCCTGCTCAAACTGCGGCTGCGACATTCCCAACGGTCAAAGCGCCTGCCCCGGCTGCGGTCAGCATCTTTGTCCCAACTGTGGCACAGTTCTGGCAAGTGGCGCCAAGTTCTGCCTTGAGTGTGGATACGCTATTGTTAAGAAGTGCGTCTGTTGCGGCGCTGAGTTACCCGAAGGCGCCAAGTTCTGTGCAGAATGCGGAACAAAAGTATAATTTCAAGAGGTAACAGAAATGAAAAGATTCCGAATTTCTTTAATTTGCGGCTTGGCCGCCATGGCGCTGACTGTTATTTTGTATTTTACGATCCTGAATAATGTTCTGCTACAAGCCATTCATTTTATTGCGCTGACAGCAATTCTTTTGGCTGAGGGAATTACGACCTTGTACGCATATTTTGCCAAAGGAAATCCCCGTAAGGTGGCAGCAGCACTGGTTTCCGGTATCCTGGTTCCGTTTGCCGTGATTCTTTCCGTGGTCTATATTATCAATTTCCCCACGGGCTATGCTACATATATCGGCTGGTACTGCGCAGGCATCGTTGTGGTTAATGTGGTTGCCTATATTTTGGTGCACTTTGATTTTCATAAGAACGCGGAGAATGCCCGATTCCAGAATGCTAAGGAAAGCATGCTGGGTCTGCGGAAACTTGTTAAATGCATTATGGCCGATCCGGCAGCGCAAGCCTACTCTAATCAACTGAGAGCCTTGGAAGAAAAACTTCACTTCTCCAACGACAATGTAATCGCCACCGAGGATGAGACTATTCGTCTGTTGCTGCTACAACTGCAAGAAAATATAGGTGATGCTGAATATGGTGTCGATGAGCAGATCGAAAAAATTGTAAAAATCATTGACATGCGCAACATTATGTCGTCAAAGACCGTATAAATAACAAAACAGTCCTCCGGTTATAGAAAACCGGAGGACTTTTCTTTCTTTAGGGGAGTTTTCGAAAGGAAACTTTTTAGAAACTGGTCAGATTACAATTGAGGACCGGCGGCCACCAGAGCCTTGCCCTCGTCGTTACCGGTGTACTTCTCAAAGTTCTTGATGAAGCGTGCGGACAGATCCTTTGCCTTCTCTTCCCAAACAGAAGGATCAGCATAAGTATTTCTGGGATCCAGAATATTGGTATCCACGCCGGGCAGCGCCGTGGGCACTTCGAAATCGAAGTAGGGGATCTTCTTGGTGTCGGCCTTCAGGATGGAGCCGTCCAGAATGGCGTCGATGATGCCGCGGGTGTCCTTAATGGAGATGCGCTTGCCGGTGCCGTTCCAGCCGGTGTTGACCAGATATGCCTTTGCGCCGGACTTTTCCATCTTCTTAACCAGTTCTTCGCCGTACTTGGTGGGGTGCAGTTCCAGGAACGCAGCGCCGAAGCAAGCGGAGAAGGTGGGAGTGGGCTCAGTAATGCCGCGCTCGGTGCCAGCCAACTTGGAGGTAAAGCCGCTGAGGAAGTAGTACTGGGTCTGCTCAGGGGTCAGAATGGAAACAGGAGGCAGAACGCCGAATGCGTCAGCGGACAGGAAGATGACATTCTGTGCATCGGGACCGCAGGAGCGGGGACGGACGATCTTCTCGATGTGGTTGATGGGGTAAGAAACGCGGGTGTTCTCGGTGACGGAGCCGTCAGCGAAATCGCAAACGCCATTCTCGTCAACAGTCACGTTCTCCAGCAGGGCGTTGCGCTTGATGGCGCGGTAGATATCGGGCTCGGACTCGGGATCCAGGTTGATGACCTTGGCGTAGCAGCCGCCCTCGAAATTGAAGACGCCGTTATCGTCCCAGCCATGCTCGTCATCGCCGATCAGCAGACGCTTGGGATCGGTGGACAGAGTGGTCTTGCCGGTGCCGGAAAGGCCGAAGAACAGGGCAGTATTCTTGCTCTCCATGTCGGTATTGGCGGAGCAGTGCATGGAAGCCATGCCGTTCAGGGGCAGATAGTAGTTCATCATAGAGAACATGCCCTTCTTCATTTCACCGCCGTACCAGGTATTCAGAATGACCTGCTCACGGGAAGTCAGATTAAAAAGAACAGCGGTCTCGGAATTCAGACCCAGTTCCTTGAAGTTTTCGACCTTGGCCTTGGAAGCGTTGTAAACAACGAAATCGGGCTTGAAGGCAGCCAGTTCTTCCTCGGTGGGGGCGATGAACATATTCTTAACGAAGTGTGCCTGCCATGCCACTTCCATCACGAAGCGGATCGCCATACGGGAATCGGGGTTGGTGCCGCAGAAAACGTCCATGACGTACAGTTTCTTATTGCTCAGTTCCTTCAACGCCAGTTCCTTGCAAGCATTCCATGCCTCGATAGAAGCAGGCTTGTTGTCGTTGGAGAACTCCTTGGAGGTCCACCACACGGTGTCCTTGGAGGTGTCATCCATAACGATGAACTTATCTTTGGGAGAGCGGCCGGTGTAGATACCGGTCATGACGTTGACAGCGCCCAGTTCGGTCAACTGGCCCTTCTCAAAGCCTTCCAGAGTGGGGTCCATTTCAGCCTCAAACAGTGCTTCGTAGGAGGGGTTATGAACGATCTCGGTAGCGCCGTGAATGCCATACTTGCTAAGATCCAAATTTGCCATAATCTAGTCCTCATTTCTATAAAAGTAATACCGTATTTTTGCCTTTTTGCAATTTTAACGGTATCCCATATTCTGCAATGCTATCATACATGAAAACCGCTGAAAAATCAATATAAAATATGCTTATTTCTTGAAAATTTCTTCGCCGCCGAAGGTAAATTATCTGTTTACAATTCCAATTTTCTATGTTATGATGTATTTGGTGAAGATTGGAATTTTTCTGATAAAGCCTGCTTTTATATAAGGTTTTTGTGTAAAAATCCCCCATTTTTTTACCAAATTACATCATTTTCTGCTCCCTTGGGAGCATCTTTATCTCATTTTTCACGGAGGTTATTTCAATGGCAAGAAAAGTTAAGTTCGTGGAGACTGTCCTGCGCGACGCCAACCAGTCACTCATCGCCACCCGCCTGCCTTTCGAAAAGTTCGAGCCCATGCTGGAGACCATCGACAAGGCCGGCTTCTACGCAGCCGAATGCTGGGGCGGCGCAACCTTTGATGTCTGCCTGCGCTACCTGAACGAAGATCCCTGGGAGCGCCTGCGCAAGATCCGGGCCAAAATGCCCAACACCAAACTGCAGATGCTGCTGCGCGGCCAGAATGTTCTGGGCTACAGCCACTATCCCGACGATTTTGTTAAACTCTTCGTGCAGAAGGCTGTGGAAAACGGCATTGATGTGATCCGTATTTTCGACGCGCTGAACGACACCAATAATATGAAGGTCGCAATGGAAGCCACCGTCAAGGCCGGCGCCATCGCTTCCGGTACGATCTCTTACACCACCAGCCCTGTCCACACCCACAAAAAGTATGTGGAAATGGTCAAGGAACTGAAGAAAATGGGCGCAGCCACCATTTGCATCAAGGATATGGCCGGCATCATGGGTCCCCAGGAGGCTTACGACCTGGTGTCCGCCATCAAGGACGCTGTGGATCTGCCCATCGACCTGCACACCCACTCCACCACGGGCCTTGCATTCATGACCTACCTGAAGGCTGTGGAAGCCGGCTGTGACATTATTGACACCGCCATCTCCCCCTCCTCCGGCGGCACGAGCCAGCCCGCCACCGAAACTTTGGCCTACGCTCTGCGCCAACTGGGCTACGAAGTGGACATCGACGATACCGCCACCAAGGCTATGGCCGACTATTTCAAGGGTATCCGCGACGAGTTTATCGCTGACGGCACTCTGATGCCCAAGTCCATGGCTACCGATACCCAGTGCCTGACCTATCAGATCCCCGGCGGCATGCTCTCGAACCTGCTGAGCCAGCTCAAGCAGATGAACGCGCTGGACAAGTTCGACGAAGCTCTGCTGGAGACTCCCAGAGTCCGCGCCGATATGGGTTATCCTCCCCTGGTCACCCCCACCAGCCAGATGGTTGGCGTGCAGGCTGTTACCAATGTGCTGCAGGGTGAGCGCTATAAGAAGGTCTCCAAGGAGATCAAGGCTTACTGCCGCGGCGAGTACGGCCGTACGCCCCCCCCCATCAACGAAGACATCAAGAAGATGATCCTGGGCGGCGAGCAGCCCCTCACCGGCCGCTACGCCGACACGCTGGCGCCCATCGTTGAGCCCACCCGTGAGAAACTCAAAGGCATCGCCAAGTCTGACGAAGATGTGCTTTCCTACATCGCATTCCCCAACCTGGCAGAGAAATTCTTTGAAGACCGCAAGACCAGGGAAGAAAACTGCGTAACCTACTCCATCGTGGAAGCCTAAGGAGGAGCAGTTATGGAATTTTTGAATACCCTTGACACCGCCATCGTGGCGCTGCTGGGCTATGGCATGGTATTCACCGGTTTGATTGCGCTGATGCTCGTTATCATGCTGGTCGGCAAGATTTTTACCGCCATTAACGAAAAGACCGCCAAAGCCACCGCTGCAACGGTGGTTGAACCTGTTGCCGAGGTGAAAGAACCTACCGCCCCCGGCACCGCGGGCCAACTCCTGCTGCACGATGTTCCCCCCAAGACCGCGGCCATGCTCATGGCCATCGTTGCAGACAAAATGGGTAAACCCCTGAACGAGCTGCGCTTTATTTCCATCAAGGAGGTCAAGTAACAATGAAATATAAAATTACTCTCAACGGCCGCACTTACGAGGTCGAAGTTGAAGCCGGCAAGGCCATGCTGCTGAACGAATACGAAACCATCGCGCCTGTTGCTGCTCCTGCCGCTGCTCCCGCTGCAGCACCCGCTGCCGCTCCTGCCGCTGCTCCTGCAGCACCTGCTGTTACCGGTGCCGGCGAAGCCGTTACCGCTCCCATGCCCGGCAATATTTTGAAAGTGCTGGTACAAACCGGCGACAAAGTCAAATCCGGCACTGTCCTGTGCGTTTTGGAAGCAATGAAAATGGAAAACGAGATCCTGGCACCCAAGGACGGCACTGTTACGCAGATCCTGGCTACCAAGGGCTCTTCCGTGGATACCGGTGCTCCTCTGATCGTCATCGGCTAAGGAGGCTTAGCGCATGATTAATATTGGAGATATTTTACTGAACCTCTGGAACGAATCCGGTTTTTCCCAGATTGCAACCGGTTTTTTTGCCCAGATGGGTTGGCAGAATTTAGTAATGCTTGGCATTGGATGCCTGCTGCTGTATCTGGCCATCGTTAAAAAGTTTGAGCCGCTGCTTCTTTGCGGTATTGCTTTTGGCTGTATTCTGACAAACCTCCCCGGTGCCGGTCTATATAACCAGCAATTGTGGGACAATTTTATGAATGCCGAGCACGAAGCCTATCATTCCTACGGCGAGATTTTGAGTAACGGCGGTCTGCTGGACTTTTTGTACATCGGTGTTAAGACCAGCCTGTACCCCTGCCTGATTTTCATGGGTGTCGGTGCGATGACCGACTTTGGCCCTCTGCTTTCCAACCCCAAGAGCCTGCTGTTGGGCGCTGCCGCACAGCTGGGCGTATTCCTTGCATTTTTTGCAGCCCGTGCTACCGGCGCTTTCACCGCGCTGGAAGCCGCTGCCATTGGTATTATCGGCGGCGCTGACGGCCCTACCGCCATTTTCCTGACTTCAAAACTAGCTCCTCATCTGCTGGGTGCTATCGCTGTGGCAGCCTACTCTTACATGGCGCTGATTCCTTTTATCCAGCCACCTTTCATGAAACTGCTGACCACGCCTGAAATGCGTCAGGTTAAGATGGTTCAGACCCGTACCGTCAGCAAGACCGAAAAGATCATCTTCCCCATCGTCGTTACTTTGTTTGTGGCACTGCTGCTGCCTGATACTGCCGCTTTGATCGGTTGTCTGATGCTGGGTAATCTGATGAAAGAAACCGGTGTTACAGACCGCATCAGTGACACTATGCAAAATGCACTGATGAACATCGTTACCATTTTCCTGTCCATCTCCGTTGGTGCCACTATGGTCGGCTCCAACTTCCTGACTCTGCAGACCCTGCTGATCGTCGGCCTGGGCGTTATCGCTTTCATTCTGTCCACTGTAGGCGGTCTGCTGGGCGGTGTTTTGATGTACAAACTCAGCAAGGGTAAGATCAATCCCCTTATTGGTTCTGCCGGTGTTTCCGCAGTTCCTATGGCAGCCCGTGTTTCCAACATGGTCGGTCAGAAATACAATCCCAGCAACTTCCTGCTGATGCACGCTATGGGCCCCAATGTAGCCGGCGTCATCGGTTCTGCCATCGCCGCAGGTTTCCTGCTGAGCGTTTTCGGCGGTTAACGAAAATTTATTAAAAAATCCCCCGCCACACCGGCGGGGATTTTTTGTTTTTTACACCTTTTTAAATACGTTCTCCTTTTTATATTGTATATCGTCAAAAAAACCTTGTTTTTTACACAGAAATGTGATAAAATTTACGGTGAGAAAATATCGTTTTTTTACCTCTTATTTTTCCGAAAAAACACTGAAAAAAGCCTTCGAAAGGAGCGAAAATATGTTTTCATCCGCCTTTGTTTGGGCGAAAGTCCTGAACTATCTGGAAGACCGTATAACCGCCATCACCGTATCAAGTTGGTTTGACGATGCAGAGGTGGTAGAACTCAATGAAGAGCACCTGATCATCTACATTCCCGACGAATTCCGTCAGGGAATCGTCCGCGCCCGTTGCACGGAGTACATTGAAAATGCTTTGAAAGAGATCTTCCAGTCCAATGCAAAATTTATTGTATTTAACAAAGAAGAACTGGACAATTTCCATCAGAAGGACAAGCCTTTGACTTCCATGGATTTTAATCCCCAGTTCAATTTTGAAAACTTTGTGGTTGGCCCTTCCAACCGCTTTGCCCACAGTGCTGCCATCGCGGTATCGGAAAATCCGGGTCAGAATTACAATCCCTTATTTATTTACGGCCCTCCCGGTGTCGGCAAAACGCACCTGCTGTATGCCATTGCCAACAACATCCGTAAAAATAAACCCGATGCCAAGGTAATTTACATTAAGGGCGACGAATTCACAAACGAACTGATTTCCGCCATTCAAAAAGGTAAAAATGTGGAATTCCGCAGTAAATATCGGGAAGCAGACCTTTTTCTGATCGACGATATTCAGTTTATTGCCGGTAAAGAAGCCACCCAGGAAGAATTTTTCCATACTTTTAACAAACTCTATGAAGAGCATAAGCAGATCGTCATGACCTCCGACCGTAAACCCGGCGATATGCTGACGCTGGAGGCCCGTCTGCGCTCCCGTTTTGAATGGGGTCTGATCGCGGATATTCAATCTCCGGATTACGAGACCCGTATCGCGATCCTGCGTAATAAAGCCATGAATTTGGGTCTTGATCTTGATGAAGATGTGTGCAATTACATTGCCATCAACATCACCAACAATGTCCGTCAGATCGAAGGCGCTGTCAAAAAACTGCTGGCTTACAGCGATCTTAACAATATGCCCCTGGATATTGACAACATTTCCCGGGCCATTGAGGGCATGTATAAAGGCGAAGACGGTCATATTTTGCCCACGCCGGCACTGATCATTGCGCAGGTCAGCAAATACTATGACATTGACGAAATCAAACTTCGCAGTACGCAGAAAAATAAGGGCACTGCCGAAGCCCGCCAGGTGGCCATGTATCTTGTGCGGAAAATGACCAATCTGAGCCTGCCGGAAATCGGCATGCAGTTCGCCCGTGACCATACGACAGCGCTTTACTCCATCAACAAAATTGAAGAAGCCCTGAAAAACGGCGATACCAATCTGGAAAACAGCATCCGCGACATTACTGCAAATATCAACAGTAAACTGTAAAATTTTATCCACAGCCCCTGTCAACTGTTAATAGAATTTCTGTGGATAACTTTCCCTTGACTTTTTTCCTTTTCCTGCTGTTAATAACCTGATTAGTTTTCATTCCCTGCCTGTGGAAAAAAAGTTGTTGCGCCCCTAGGACAAAACCCACTTTTCCACATAAGTTTTCCCTATTACTATTAATACTGCATATTTTTATTTCTTTATATATATTTTGTTTTTTAGAAAAAGAAAGGATGAACAAAATGCGTTTTACCTGTGAAAAAAGTTTTTTGGTACAAGGCCTGAATATTGCCGGCAGAACCGTCTCTCAGAAGAGCAGTCTGTCTGTTTTGGAAGGAATCCTCTGCCGCGCCGCAGATGGCTTAAGCCTCACCGGTTACAATATGGAAACTGCCATCACTTACTGTGTGGAAGCAGAAATTCATGAAAGCGGCAACTGCATTCTTCCTGCCAAATTATTTGGCGATATCATTCGCCGTTTGCCGGAAGGACCTGTCACCGTTTCTGTGGATGATAATTATAAGGTTTCTATCCGGGCAGGTTACGCTTCTTTCTCCATCAGCGCCGAAAGCGCAGAGGATTACCCCGAACTGCCTGATGTCGGCACCGGCAGAAACATCATGATCCCCCAGAATAAACTGAAAGAACTGATTTCCGGCACTATTTTTGCCGTTTCTGAAAACCAGGGCCGTCCCATTCACACAGGCGTTAAATTTGAGGTAGAAGATGATACTATTTCTACCATTGCTGTGGACGGTTTCCGTTTGGCCCGGCGTACCTGGCACAGCGATAATACTGCAGGCCGTAACTTCAGTTTTGTGGTACCTGCCGCCGGTCTGAAAGAAGTGGAAAAGATTCTCACCGATTCTGATGAAGAAACTTCCTTTTGCCTGGGCAGTAAACACATTCTGTTCACCATTGGCGATGCAACACTGATCTGCCGTCTGCTGGAGGGTGATTTCCTGGACTATCGGAAAGTTGTTCCCGTTAATTGCCCCATTAAATTGGTTGCTAATGTAGCGGACCTTTCTTCTTCTATTGAGCGTGTGGGTCTGATCGTTTCTGAAAAATATAAGAGTCCCGTGCGCTGTGTGTTTTCTGATCAGGTACTGCAACTGCGTACCAATACCACCATCGGCGCCGCGGAAGACCGCTGCACTATTGCCGGCGACGGTAAGGAACTGGAAATTGGCTTCAATGTCCGTTATTTGGCAGATGCTCTGCGCGCTGTTCCTTCCGAGGAAGTGTGTTTGGAACTGACCAACGGCTTAAGCCCCATCGTACTGACTCCCGTGGACGAAAAGTATGACTTCTCTTATATGGTCCTGCCGGTGCGGATTAAAAACTAATATTAATTAGTAATTTTTGCCTGAGAGGGCTTTCTCCGCCTTACTCAAACACCTGTTTTATTGCAGAAAACAAGCAGAGGCGGGCATTGACCGCCCCAAAAGAATTATTTATTTGGTGTAGATTATGAAAGTAACTGTAAAAAAGAAGGAAAACTTTGTTCCGCTGGTGATTTATACCGAGTTTATCAAACTGCAGGATGCCATGAAATTTGCCAATATCGTCTATTCCGGCGGGGAAGCAAAAAATCTGATTCTCGACGGTTATGTAAAAGTTGCCGGCGAAGTTTGTCTGATGCGCGGTAAAAAACTGTATGCCGGCGATGAATTCTCCTACGGCGGCACAACTTACAGAATTTGTAAAAATGAAGATCAATGAACTGTGTTTAGATAATTTTAGAAATTATGTAAACTTAAATATTGCCTTTGATCCCGGTGTTAATCTCATTGTGGGTCAAAATGCACAGGGAAAAACCAATTTATTGGAAGCAATCTCCTTTTTAGGCAGCGGAAAAAGTTTCCGTGCGCAAAAAACAGCAGAGATGGTGCGCTTTGGCAGTGATTTTGCAGAAATTTCCGGCGATGTATTTTCTCAGGAACGCCAGCAAAATCTGCGCTGGGTGCTGTTTGCCGGCGGTAGACCCCGGCAGATCTGGCGCAATGGCGCAAAAAAGAAAACCACGGCAGATATCACTGGTGTTATGTCAACCGTTTTATTTTGTCCGGAAGATCTTTATGTGCTGAAAGCCGGCTCATCAGCAAGGCGAAAACTGGGCGATCAGGTATTATGTCAACTTCGCCCAAACTACGATGCCGCACTTTTAGAGTACGGCCGGATTTTGGAGCAAAAAAGCCGCATTTTGAAAGACCGGCTGGAAAATCCCGGCCTGCTGGAGATCTTGCCGGAGTATAATACCCGGCTGTGTCAAGTGGGCGCGCTGCTGATCTCCTACCGTGCCCGGTACTACGAAAGCCTCGGCAAAGCCGCGGCAATTTACCATGATCAGTTTTCCGGCGGAAATGAGCGTTTTGAATTGCTTTATAAGACCGTTTCCACAGTCAGTGATCCCTTTGCTCCGGTACAGCAACTGCAAAATGACCTGCAGGAGCATTTGCAGCGCCATTACCGGGCGGAACTGGAGTCCTGCCAGTGTTTGACCGGCCCACATAAAGATGATTTTGAAGTATCTCTGTCCGGAATCGATCTGAAAGCCTACGGATCGCAAGGACAGACCCGTACTGCCGCTATCAGTTTAAAACTTGCTCAGCGGGAACTGATGAAAAAAGAGTTCGGCGAAGAGCCGGTGCTGCTATTGGACGATGTTCTTTCAGAACTGGATCCGGCGCGGCAGGATTTTGTGCTAAATCAAATCACTTCCGGTCAGGTGTTCATCACTTGCTGTGAGCCCGGCCGTTTTACAAAACTGGGAAAAACCATTGAGATCCATCAGGGAAATGTAAAATAGGAGGACGATTTATGTCTGACGAAACCAAGGTAACACAAGAATACGGCGCGGAACAAATTCAGGTTCTGGAAGGTCTTGAGGCTGTTCGCAAGCGCCCCGGTATGTACATCGGTTCCACTTCCAGCAGCGGTCTGCACCATTTGGTGTACGAGATCGTGGATAACTCCATTGACGAAGCGCTGGCCGGCTACTGTAAGCACATCACTGTGACCATCAACCCCGGTAACTCTATTACCGTTACCGATGACGGCCGCGGCATTCCTGTAGATATTCAGGCGCAAACCGGCAAACCGGCGCTGGAAGTTGTCTTTACCGTTCTGCACGCAGGCGGCAAATTCGGCGGCGGCGGTTATAAGGTCTCCGGCGGTCTGCACGGCGTGGGCGCATCCGTTGTTAACGCGCTGTCTCAGTGGCTCAAAGTGCGCGTTTACAAAAACGGTAAGATCCACGAGATGAAATTTGCCCGGGGTCATATTACGCAGGAAATGACCATCGTTGGCGATACCGACAAAACGGGTACCGAAGTCACCTTCCTGCCGGATCCCGAAATGTTCGATGATGTGATCTACTCTTATGACATTCTTCATGAGCGTATGCGTGAGGAGGCATTTTTGAATGCCGGTCTTTCCATCACCATCACCGATGAGCGCGAGGACGAGCCCAAGAGCGAGACCATGTGCTATGAAGGCGGTATCCGGGAGTTTGCTCAGTGGTCCAACCGCCATAAGACAGTGATCCATAACGAAGTCATCTATATGTCCGGCGCCAAGGGTGACGCCTCTGCCGAGATCGCCATTCAGTATAACGACGGCTATAACGAATCTCTGCAGAAGTCGGATCGTAGCCATGTCGTTCTGTGAGCCAAGGAGTTGATTTATGACATTGTCTTCCTAAGACCGCTTGGCCTCCGACTTTGATCCATAACGAAGTCATCTATATGTCCGGCGCCAAGGGTGACGCCTCTGCCGAGATCGCCATTCAGTATCACGACGGCTATAACGAATCTCTGCAGTCTTTCGCCAACGATGTCCGCACGCCTGAGGGCGGTATGCATGAGACCGGTTTTAAGACTGCGCTGACCCGCGTTCTGAACAATTACGGTCTGAAAAACGGCATTATCAAGGGCGACGATAAAGTCAGCGGCGAAGACTGCCGCGAAGGCATCACCGCCATTATTTCCGTAAAACTGACGGACGCACAGTTTGAAGGTCAGACCAAGGCAAAATTGGGCAATGCCTATATCCGCACCCTGGTGGATCAGATCGTGAACGATCAACTGGCAACCTATTTTGAGGAGCATCCGGCAATCGCCAAGATCATTCTTGAAAAGGCCATGATGGCCAACCGCGCCCGTGAAGCCGCCCGGAAGGCCAGAGAGTCCATTCGCCGCAAAACCGGTCTGGAGTCCGGCCAGATGCCCGACAAATTGCAGGACTGCAACGAGCGCGACCCCGGTCTGTGCGAAATTTACATCGTCGAGGGTGACTCTGCTGCCGGCTCTGCCATTCAGGGCAGAGACTCCCGTTTCCAGGCAATTCTGGCCATGTGGGGCAAGATGCTCAACGTAGAAAAAGCCAGAGCGGATAAGATCTACGGCAATGATAAACTGTATCCTCTGATCGTGGCGCTGGGCGCCGGCATCGGTGAAGAGTTTGACATTGAAAAACTGCGCTACCACAAAGTGATAATCATGTCCGATGCGGATGTGGACGGCGCCCATATTCGCACGCTGCTTCTTACATTCTTCTTCCGCTATATGCGTCCGCTGATCGAAAACGGCTATGTGTACTCCGCCGTGCCCCCGCTTTACAAACTGAAGCGCGGCAAGACCGAGCGCGTTGCCTATTCCGACGAAGAGCGCGATGCCGTTTCCGCGGAAATGCGCGGCGATTCGGGCGCAAAGGTGGACATTTCCCGCTTTAAGGGCCTTGGCGAAATGGACCCCCACGAACTGTGGGAGACCACCATGGACCCCGAAAAGCGCACATTGCGCCGCATTACGCTGGAAGACGCCCGCAAAGCCGACGAGATATTCACCATTTTGATGGGCGAGCAGGTCGAGCCCCGAAAAGAATGGATCGAGCGCAACGCAAAATACGCCATTAATATTGATATTTAAGGAGGTGACGCATTTTGGCAAAACATAACAGAAGTTATAAGCCTGAGGACATCATGTTCCCCGATCAGGCTATTACCCAGTCCAACCTTGTGGACGAAATGGAAAAATCCTATATCGAGTACGCCATGAGCGTCATCGTTGGACGCGCGCTTCCGGACGTACGCGACGGACTGAAGCCGGTCCACCGCCGCATTCTTTACACCATGTATGAAAGCGGCCTGACCTCCGACAAGCCTTTCAAAAAGTCCGCCACCTGCGTCGGTGACGTTTTGGGTAAATACCATCCCCATGGTGACGCATCGGTCTATGATGCCATGGTGCGTTTGGCGCAGAATTTCTCCATGCGCTATATGCTGGTGGACGGCCACGGCAACTTTGGCTCTGTGGACGGCGATCCCCCGGCTGCTTACCGTTATACGGAAGCCAGACTTTCCAAACTTTCCAACGAAATGCTCCGGGATATCGACAAGGAGACCGTCAACTGGGATCCCAACTTTGACGAAAGCCGTAAAGAGCCCCGGGTCCTGCCCAGCCGTTTTCCCAATCTGCTGGTGAACGGTTCTTCCGGTATTGCCGTGGGCATGGCCACCAATATTCCGCCTCATAATCTGAAAGAGGTAATCAATGCCTGCGTTGCTGTGCTGGATGATCCTGAGGTCACCATGGCAGACTTGATGGAGCATGTCACCGGACCGGACTTTCCCACCGGCGGTATCATTATGGGCAGATCCGGCATCCGTGCCGCTTATGCCACCGGCCGTGGCAAGGTGGTAGTCCGTGCCCGTACGGAATTTGAAGAATTCGGCGCTGACCGCAACCGGATTATCGTTACGGAACTTCCCTATCAGGTCAATAAGCGCCAACTGATCAAGACCATCGCCGAGCAGGTCAAAGACAAGCGCCTGGAGGGCATTTCCGACCTGCGTGACGAGACCGACCGTAACGGCATGCGCATGGTCATCGAACTGAAAAAGGATGCAAACCCCCAGGTCGTGCTCAATAACCTCTTTAAGCAGACTGCGCTGCAGTCCTCCTTCGGCATTATTATGCTGGCACTGGTGGACGATCAGAAGCAGCCCAAGATCCTTTCCCTGCGGCAGATCATCGACGAATATCTGCGCCATCAGGAAGATGTTCTGACCCGCCGCACCCAGTACGATCTGCGCAAGGCACAGGAGCGCGCCCACCTGTTGGAGGGTCTGCTGATCGCCCAGGACAATATCGACGAAGTCATCCGCATCATTCGTTCCGCTTATGACGATGCAAAGCAGCGGCTGATGGATCGCTTCGGCTTGGACGATGTGCAGGCGCAGGCGATTTTGGATATGCGCCTGAAAGCGCTGCAGGGACTTGACCGTGAGAAACTGCAGGCAGAATTTGACGAATTGCAGGAACGCATCGCGTACTATAATAGCCTGCTGGCAGATCCCGTGTTGCTGCGCGGCGTGCTTCGCGAGGAACTCATTGAGATCCGGGACAAGTTCGGTGACGAGCGCAAGACCGAGATTCAGGAGATCGAGGACGAGATCGACATCGAAGACCTTATTGAGGAGGAGACCTGCGCCTTCACCATTTCCAACCAGGGTTACATCAAGCGTATGCCTGTGGATACCTACCGCACCCAGAGTCGCGGTGGCCGCGGTGTTAACGCCCAGAATCTGAAGGAAGAGGACTTTGTCAAGTCCTTGAACATCGCCTCCACCCACGATCATATGCTGTTCTTCACGGATACCGGTCGTGTGCACCACCGCAAGGGCTATCAGATCCCCGAGGCAGGCCGCACCGCCCGTGGCACGGCGATCATCAATGTTCTGCCCCTGGAGCAGAACGAGCATGTTACTGCCATGGTCATCACCCGGGAATTCCACGAGAATGAGTATCTGATGATGGTCACCCGCAAGGGTACGGTCAAGCGCATTCCCTTCATTGCGCTGAATACCCGCCGCAAGGGCGGTATCCGCGCCATCACGCTGGACGAAGGCGATCAACTGATCAATGTGATCCGTACCGAGGGTAATGATAATGTGATCCTTGCCACTGCCCAGGGCATGGCCATTTGCTTCAATGAAAACGATGCCCGTCCCATGGGTCGTGACGCCACCGGCGTCCGGGGCATTTTGCTGGCAAACGGCGACTATGTTGTTGGCGCAGAAAAGGCTGAGGAGGGCAAGACCTTGCTGACCATCACCGAGAACGGTTACGGCAAGCGCACCGAACTGATCGAGTACCTGCGTACCGGTCCCGACGGTGAAAAGCAGGCCCAGAGCCGTGGCGGCAAGGGTTTGAAGAACTATAATATCACGCCTAAGACCGGCAATGTGGCCGGCTGCCGCGTGGTGGGCGAGACCGACGATGTCATGGTCATCGAAAACGGCGGTGTTATTATCCGCATTCCTGCGTCCACCGTTAACATTTATAAGCGCGATGTGCAGGGTGTCATCATCATGCGCATTGAGGAAGGCAACAAGGTGGTCTCCATCGAGCGCGTGCAGAATGAAGAGGCCGATGCATGAAAACGGTAACGCTTTATACCGACGGCGCCTGCTCCGGCAATCCCGGTCCAGGCGGCTGGGGCGCGATACTGGAGTATAACGGTGTAGAGAAGGAACTTTCCGGTGGGGAAGTCAGCACCACCAATAACCGCATGGAACTGACCGCGGTGATCGAGGGTCTGCGCGCGCTGAAAGAGCCTTGCACCGTAGAACTCTACTCCGACAGCAAGTATGTCATCGTCGCGCTGGAAAAGGGCTGGGCATTGTCCTGGCGCGCCAAAGGCTGGCGCAAAGCGGATAAGAAGCCTGCGCTGAACCCGGATCTTTGGGAAATTCTGTTGAATTTGGTGGAGCAGCATGATCTGCGCTACCATTGGGTCAAAGGCCACGCGGAAAATCCCAAAAACAACCGCTGTGACGAGATGGCGGTTGCCGAGAGCAAGAAATATAAAATTGACAATTGATAATTGAAAATTGAGAATTATGGTATTGCCTACGGGAAATCTTAATTCATGCGCGCAGCGCATACCATAATTGTCAATTATACATTGTCAATTGTCAATTAATCCCGGAGGTTTCTATGTATCTATCCATCGGTAATGATATGGCGGTGCGTTCATCGTCGGTCATCGGCATTTTTGATCTGGATAATACCACTGTCACCGGGCGCGGGCGGGAATTTTTGGAGAAGGCGGAAAAGTTGGGGCAGGTTGTTCCCTGCGACGATCTGCCGAAAGCCTATGTGCTGACTGCGGAATACGGCTTCACCCGGGTCTATCTCACCGCTTTGAGTGCGTCAACATTGGAAAAACGCCTGAAATAATGCAAATATTTCGGAATAATGACAATATTTCAAAACATATAAAAAGAACGGCTCAACCGAGCCGTTCTTTTTGCCTTCCCCCCGGGGAAGGTGGCAGCCCAAAGGGCTGACGGATGAGGGTATTTTCAGTTACCCGCCCTTTTCGTTGTCACGCAAACAACTCCTCCAGCGTGCCAAACCGATAGCCCATCTGCGCCCAACGGGTCAGAAGTTCGTCCAAAATGGCGGCGTTTGTAGCGGATGTGGAGTGCAGCAGCACCACTGCCCCGTCATGGGTGCGATTGAGGACTGTGTGAACGGCTTTCCCGTGGTCCGGTTGTTCATCGTTTTTCCAATCCACATACGCCAAACTCCAAAAAACCGTCTTGTACCCTAATTTTTGCGCCAACTGCAGGTTGCGCTCACTGTAGACCCCCTGGGGCGGGCGGTAATACTTAGGAAGCGCCTCCCCGGTCACCGCCATATATTCTTCTTCCAATCCCCGGAGTTCCGCCTCAAAGGCGGCCTCGTCATGAATGAGACTCATATTCGGATGGTGCATGGTGTGGTTGCCCACGGTGTGTCCTTCAGCAACCATGCGCCGCACAAGGTCGGGATTGCGGCTGATGTAATTGCCTACCAAAAAGAATGCCGCCTGCACATCGTGCTTTTTGAGGACATCCAAAATCTGTCCGGTGCAGCCGTTTTCATAGCCGGCGTCAAAGGTCAGATACAGCACCTTCTCCCCTGTTTTGCCGATGTACGCTGCGTCATATTTTTGCAGTTGCGCAGCACTGGCCGGCGCTTCCGGTACGACGCCCGGTGAGGGAAAATGCAGACCCCACGATAAGGTTGACATAACATTGTTTGCCAGCAAATACACGCCCATCAGCAGCGCTGCGGCAATTGCGCCCAAAATGACCAAAATATTTCGTTTTCGCATAACTTATCCCCCTTTGGATAAGCCTATGCTTGTACTTACGGCAGTATTCCAAAAAAGAAAACCGCCTTGGACTAATCCAAGGCGGTTTACATAATGTATTTACTTCTTCAGGTAGGCATCAATGGCTGCAGCACCCTTTTTGCCTGCGCCCATGGCCAGAATGACGGTGGCAGCGCCGGTAACGGCATCGCCGCCGGCGAACACGCCGTCGCGGGTGGTCATCTCGTTTTCGTTGACGATCAGGCAGCCCTTGCGGTTGGTCTCCAGACCGGGAGTGGTGGAGCGGATCAGGGGGTTGGGGTTGGTGCCCAGGCTCATGATCACGGTGTCCACATCCAGCACAAATTCGCTGTCCGGCACTTCAATGGGACGGCGGCGGCCGGAAGCATCGGGCTCGCCCAGTTCCATGCGGATGCACTTTATACCGCAGACACGGCCATCTTCGTCGCCGATAATGGCGACAGGGTTGCACAGAGTTTTAAACTCGATGCCCTCTTCCTTGGCGTGGTGCTTTTCTTCCAGACGGGCAGGCATTTCAGCCTCGCCGCGGCGGTAGACCACGTAAACATGCTCCGCGCCCAGACGCATAGCGCAGCGTGCGGCGTCCATAGCCACGTTGCCGCCGCCGACTACGGCCACAGCCTTACTCTTGATGATGGGAGTATCGTAATTTTCGTCGTAAGCCTTCATCAGATTGGTACGGGTCAGGTACTCGTTGGCGGACATGACACCCTTCAGGCTTTCGCCGGGGATGTTCATGAACATGGGAAGACCTGCGCCGGAGCCTACGAACACGGCTTTATAGCCCATCTCGAACAGTTCGTCAATGGTCAAAACCCGACCGATGACCATGTTGGTCATGACTTCCACGCCCTGGGCCTCCAACTTGGTGATCTCGTTGGCAACGATGGCCTTGGGCAGACGGAATTCGGGGATGCCGTAGACCAGCACGCCACCGGCAGTGTGCAGTGCCTCGAACATGGTGACCTGATAGCCCAGTTTGGCAAGATCGCTGGCGGCGGTCATGCCGGCAGGGCCGGAGCCGACCACGGCCACCTTAATGCCGTTGGACGCGGTCTTTTCGGGCATTGCGTTGACATTTTCCCTGTACCAGTCCGCAACAAAGCGCTCCAGACGGCCGATGGCGACGCTTTCGCCCTTGATGCCGCGGACGCAGCGTGCTTCACACTGGCTCTCCTGGGGACAAACGCGGCCGGAAAGAGCCGGCAGCGCGTTGGTGGAGGTGATGATCTCGTAAGCGGCTTTAAAGTCGCCTTCCTGCACTTTGGCGATGAACTCGGGAATGCGGACGTTGACGGGGCAACCTTCCACACATTTGGGGTTCTTGCAGCCCAGGCAGCGGTTTGCTTCTTCGATAGCCTGTTCGGGGGTGTAGCCCAGCGCGACTTCCTTGAAGTTACGTGCGCGGATCATGGGATCCTGTTCGGGCATAGGGGTCTTGGTCAAAGTCATATTTGCCATAATTTCCCCCTCCTTACTTGATCAGGGCCTTGCCCATGGCTTCCATGCGGCAGGCGTGTTTTTCGGTAACTTCTGTCTCGCGACCGCGGTAGGTGGAGTTGCGGCTCATAAGTTCAGCGAAATCCACCTGATGGCCGTCAAATTCCGGACCGTCCACGCAGGCGAACTTCACTTCACCGCCCACGGTAACGCGGCAGCCGCCGCACATACCGGTGCCGTCGACCATGATGGGGTTCAGGGAGACCATGGTCTTGACGCCAAAAGGCTCGGTGGTCTTGCAGACGAATTTCATCATGGGAATGGGTCCGATGGCCAGAACGGCGTCATAATTCCGTCCGCTTTCCAGCAACTGCTGGAGTTTCACGGTGACGAAGCCCTGCTCGCCATAGGAGCCGTCGTCGGTCATCAGGTACATATTGTCGGCAACAGCCTTAAATTCGTCTTCCAGAATGACGATATCCTTGTTCCGGAAGCCGACAACCACATCAACCTCAGCGCCGGCCTCTTTGAAAGCCGCAGCGGAGGGCAGAGCGATGGCACAGCCGACGCCGCCGCCGACCACGCAAACGCGCTTAACGCCGTCGGTGTGGGTGGGTTTACCCAGCGGACCCACAAAGTCGCGGATGTAATCGCCTTCGTTGAGGCTGCCCAGGGCGGTGGTGGCGAAACCGACTTTTTGGAAAATAATGGTAACTGTGCCCTTTTCCCGATCGTAGCCGGCGATGGTCAGCGGCACGCGCTCGCCCATTTCGTCGATACGGAAGATGATGAACTGGCCGGCCTTTGCCTTTTTGGCGATAAAGGGGGCTTCGATGTCCATCAAGGTGACGGAGGCATTCAGTTCCTTTTTGCGAACGATTTTAAACATGACAGAAACCTTCTTTACAAAAAGTTGTTAAACTGATAATAAGTATAAATCAAAAACCGTTGGTGTCAAGGGGAAAATGCGATTATTTGTTCTTCAGCAGATCACGGATCTCGGTCAGCAGCACTTCTTCGGCGCTGGGTGCGGGAGGAGCGGGCTCAGCAACGACTTCTTCTTCCTTCTTCTTGCCGATCTCGCTCAGTGCGTTGATGCCCTTGACGATGAAGAATACCACAACAGCCAGGATCACGAAGTTGATGATAGCGGAAATGAAATTACCGTAGGTCAGGTAATGAGGAACATAGACCTGGGTCTCAATGCCGGTAATTTCGTCGATAACGGTTTCGTAAACGGGAACGATGCGGGGCAGCTCCACCTTCAGCTCGGAAAAATCAGCGCCGCCCATGAAGATGTTGACCACGGGCATGATCAGATCGTTGGTCAGGCTCTTGGTGATGGTGCTGAAAGCGCCGCCGATGATGGTACCAACGGCCAGTGCCATTGCGTTGCCCTTAATGGCAAATTCGGTAAATTCTTTCCACAGTTTTTTCATGATAATGTTTCCTTTCTTTATGTATTGCCCCGGTTTTCCGGGGCGGTATTACGAAATTACTTCTTTTCCAGCACTTCCATGCCGCCCAGATACTTGCGCAACACTTCGGGAATGACGATGGAGCCGTCGGCGCGCTGATTTTGTTCCACCAGCGCCGGGAAGATACGGGAGGTGGCCAGACCGGAGCCGTTGAGGGTGTGCAGGAATTCGGGTTTGCCGGTCTCTTCCCGGCGGAAACGGATGTTGCCCCGGCGAGCCTGATAGTCGCGGGCGTTGGAAACGGAGGAAACTTCCTTGTAGCCGTCCATAGAGGGGATCAGAATTTCAATATCATAGGTCCGTGCCATGGATGCGGAGCAGTCGCCTGCGGCCAGTTTGACGGTGCGGAAGTGGAAACCCAGACCTTCCACCAATTTTTCGGCCTTGGTGACCAGTTCTTCGAAGGCTGCGTCGGAATCTTCCGGCTTGCAGAACTGGAACATTTCCACCTTGTTGAACTGGTGACCCCGGACCATGCCGCGCTCATCTGCGCGGTGGGAGCCGGCCTCACGGCGGAAGCAGGGTGTGTAAGCGAAGAGTTTCTTGGGAAGATCGGCCTCGGAGAGGATCTCGTCCCGGTAGATGGAACACAGCGCCGCTTCGGCGGTGGGCAGCATATAGTGGGTGCGATCGTCGGTGGGGTTGGCGATCTTATACACTTCGTCGGCGAATTTGGGGAATTGACCGGCGGTCTCGCCGCACTGGTACTCCAGCATGTGGGGCGGCAGGATAAAATCGTAGCCGTCGGCGATGTGGCAGTCGATGAAGTAGTTCAGCAGTGCCCATTCCAGGCGGGCACCCATGCCGGTGTACATCCAGTTGCCAGCGCCGGCCAGTTTCACGCCGCGGGTGTAGTCAATAAGACCCAGGCCTTCGCAAAGATCCACATGATGCTTGGGCTCGAAGTCAAAAGCGGGCTTATTGCCCACATAACGCAGGGGCTGGTTGTTTTCTTTGCCGCCGGGGAGCAGGTCTTCGTCGGGAAGATTGGGCAGACTCAGCATTGCGGTGCGGAACTGCACGCTCAGATCCTTCAGCAGCGCGGCTTCGTTTTCGATGGAAGCGTCCAGAGCAATGGACTCGGCCTTGTTTGCCTCGATCTGCGCGTCGATATCGGCGGTGTCCTTGCCCTGCTTTTCAGCGCCCTTTTTCATGCCGAAAAGTTTACCGTTTTCCTTGGCCAGTTTGTTCTTTTGAGCGGTTTTGGTTTCGGTGGAGGTCTTCAGACCGCGGATCTGCACATCCAGTTCCAAAATGCGGTCCACAATGGCGTCGCAGTCCACCTCTTTGGCTTTGAGTCCGGCCTTTACGGCATCGGGATTCTCCTTAATTCGCTTGATATCTAACATCACTCGTTCTCCTTTGTGTTATTCCACGGTAATCGTGGGTTCTTCCGGGATGAGCAGCGCACAGACCAGGTATGCCAGCACAAAAGTGCCAACACTGCCGATGGCAAGAACGGCCCAGATCACCCGGATAACGGTGGCATCAATTTTCAAAAACTTAGCCAGCCCGCCGCAAACGCCGGCAATCTTTTTGTCGTTTTCAGAGCGGTACAATTTCTTTTCCATGCAAATGTCCTCTTATTTCAGTTTCAGCAGGGCGTCCAGCAGATTCTGCAGGTCGTCCTGACCGTAAAATTCCAATTCAAAGCGGCCCTTGCGCTTGCCGTTGACGATTTTCACGCCGCGGCCCAAGTGCTGGGACAGTTGTTTTTCGCATTCGCCGATGTAGTCCACTTGGATGGGCACATATTCTTTTACCGGCTGCTTTTTTGCGATGTTTTTACACAAAAGTTCTGCCTGCCGCACGGAAAGCCCCAGCGCAATGATCTTTTGAGCCGCTTCTTTTTGCTGCTTTGCGGTTTCCAGCATCAGAATGGCCCGGGCGTGTCCGGCGGAGAGTGCGCCGCTGCGCACTTTTTCCAAAACTTCTTCGTTAAGATTCAGCAGACGCAGGGCATTTGCCACGGCGCTGCGGGATTTTCCCACCTGGCGGGCGGTCTCTTCCTGGGTCAGACCGTAATCTTTCATCAGGGAATTGTAGCCCAGTGCTTCTTCAATGGGGTTAAGATCCTGGCGCTGCAGATTTTCAATAAGCGCCAGTTCCATGGTTTTCTTGTCGTCGGCTTCCAAGACCACGGCAGGCACTTCTGAAAGTTCTGCCATGCGGCATGCGCGCCAGCGGCGCTCGCCGGCAATGATCTGATATCGGCCGTTGGGCAATTCCCGGACGGTCAGCGGCTGGATCAAGCCGTGGATGCGGATAGAATCCGCCAAAGCAGCCAACTCCACTTCGTCAAAATCCTGACGGGGCTGAGATCGGTTGGGTTCGATTTTGTGCAGGGGCAGCGTGCGGTAGGGAGTTTTTTCAGGGGTTTCCTGGAAAGAATCGCCCAAAAGCGCGCCCAAACCCTTGCCTAAGCCTTTTTGCGTCGCCATTTGATCACCCTTTCAATTTATTAATGAGTTCCTGCGCCACTTGTTTGTAGGCAATGGCGCCGCGGCTTGTTTTGTCGTAAGCGGTTACCGGCAGACCGTGGCTGGGTGCTTCCGCCAACCGGACATTCCGGGGGATAACGGTGGTGCAGACCTTTCCGGGAAAATGCCGGCGCACTTCCTGCGCCACCTGGGTGGAGAAATTCGTTCTGCCATCAAACATGGTCAATACCACGGCGAAGATCTCCAAAT
Organism: Faecousia sp.; assembly: GCA_045591725.1. GTDB lineage: Bacteria > Bacillota > Clostridia > Oscillospirales > Oscillospiraceae > Faecousia. The sequence goes on along the minus strand of JAZNTI010000025.1, from coordinate 39,296 downwards.
GCTCATTTATGCGTTTTTTTACCATGCGCATGGTGTTCATCAGGTCGCTGAGCCCTTCCAGGGCGTAATATTCGCACTGCACCGGGATCAAAATACCCTCTGCGGCAGCCAATGCGTTGATGGTGAGCATCTCCAGCGACGGCGGACAGTCGATCAAAATGAGGTCATATTCATCCTTAACGGCGCCCAGCGCCTTTTTCAGCCGGTACTGCGGATCGTCAATGGCAATCAGTTCCACACCGGCCCCTGCCAAATCTGCGGATGCCGGCAGCACATCGCCGAATTTCGTGGAAACAATGGCGTCTTTGGTGCTTACATCATTAATAATGGTATCATAGACGGTGTATTTCACCTTTTTCTTAGCAATTCCCAAGCCGGAGGTGGCATTTGCCTGGGGATCGAAGTCACAGAGCAGCACCTTCAGTCCCTGCGCATGCAGCGCAGCGGTAAGATTCACCGCGGAGGTGGTTTTGCCCACACCGCCTTTTTGATTAACAACAGCAATAATTTTACCCATAGAGCATCTCCTCAAAACAATGTTTCACGTGAAACATTGTTGCTCAGATTTTTGATGTTTCACGTGAAACATCCACAAACGAAGAAGGTGTGCCGGTTTGCTCCCGCTCTTCCAACAATTGCAGAGCCAGCAAGGCGGTCATAGCAAAAGCCATAAGCGTTACCGTTAATGCCAAAATCAAAACGATCAGCGACCGGCGCTGGCGTACGACCAAAACTTCAGGAGCCAGTGGCTTTTTGGAGTGACCCTTCTTAACGGGAGCCGGTTTTGGCGTTCGGGGCGGCAATTTAATTGGCGTTCCCGGCTTTACCGGATATTTTTCCATGGCTTCACCGCAGGGCTCGCAGAAGAACTGGCCCGAGGGAATTCTTTCGCCACATTTCAGGCAGCGCATGGCCGCACCTCCCTTGTAATCCTATTAATGTTATTGTACAACAACTTTCCCTCTTCGTAAAGTGTAAAATGCGAAAATACGCTGTAAAATCAAATAAAAACGCTCCGCAGAGTCCTCTGCGGAGCGGCGGTTATTGCTTTGCCTCACGCACCAGCATGGGCGCCAGGAACGGTTTGCCGAAAAATTCCTCGAAACGGCTGCATTTGATCAAAAATGCATAGTAAACATTGTACTTGCAGCCATACATGGTCTCGCAATTTCCCTGACCCTTTGCCAGCACCACATCTGCCCGAGCCAGTGCGGTTTTCGCATCGTCGCCCAGGTATTCGATCTGCGTGCCGGCGATGAGGTTGCCGTTGTCGATCACCGGGAATTCGATGCCGGCCTCAGCGGCGTCCTCGCGGGTGGCGTCGTTGGCGGTGGGACCGCCGCGGACGCAGACGGTGATGTTCAATTCGGGATATTTTTCGTGGATCGCTTCCATGAAAAGCCGGTCAAAGCATATTTCGCCGGCATTGTCGGTAAGGTACAGCAATTCTTTGCTGCTGGCAAGATCCGAACAAAGTTGCTTATAAACTTCCCTATCCGGCTCAAATTCGTGCGCTTTTTCTAACATTTCGTCCAGTTTTTCAAAACTGACATTTTCTTTTAACGCGCCGTAATCAATGTAATTTCCCAGGATCGCCATCTGCAGACCGGCGTAGACCCGATCCTCTGCATTGCTGATATATTTGCGGAACTGATCCAGCCGTTCCATCACAAAAGCGTTGGAGCGTTTTTTCTCTTCTTTGTAAGGATCGGGACCCAAATGGTAGTATTTTTCGTACAGATCCATGGTAACCGCGTCATAGTATGGCGCGCTCACATCTTTCGGCCCGGTGGCGTACATATTCAGCAGTTCCCGGGCAAAATCCACGGCGGTGGCGTCGTCTCCTAAACTTAATGCCTTGTTCAGATGTCTGTCCACCCGGCAAAGGTAGCATTCGGTGGTCATGGGGATACTCATGATTTTATCATTCCTTGGTTTGCAAAGTTTCGCCGTTCAAATGCCGGCAGATGCGCCCGATGATCATATCCAGCGCCACGATATTTTTGCCGCCTTCCGGAACAACGATATCGGCAAATTTCTTGCTGGGCTCTACATATTTCTCGTGCATGGGCTTGACGGTGGTCAAATATTGGGTCAAAACGGACTCCAGGGTTCTGCCGCGCTTGTTTACGTCCCGCTTGATACGGCGGCACAGCCGCACGTCGGTGTCCGTGTCCACAAAAATGCGGATATCCATGAGTTTACGGAGGTTTGGATCCGTAAAGATCATAATTCCCTCGACGATAATGACCTTTCTTGGCTCAATTTTCAGTGTCTCGTCGCTGCGGTTATGTACCGTAAAGTCATAAACGGGGCAGAGGATGCTCTTGCCCTCCCGAATTTGCGCCAAATGGTCCACCAGCATGTCGGTGTCGAAGGCCTCCGGCTCGTCGTAATTGATGGCGCAGCGCTCCTCGTATGTCAGATCGTCCCGGCGTTTGTAGTAGTTGTCGTGGCTGATAACGGTCACGTCTTCGCCAAAACGAGTGATAATATTTTTCATAAGAGTGGTTTTGCCGCTGCCGGTGCCGCCGGCGATACCGATGACCAGAAATTGATCTGCCATAATGAGCCTCCCGATTACTTTTCTAAAAGTTCTTTGGAAAGTGCTTCGATCTTGGGATTATTTGCGCTGTTCAGCCATTTGACCTCGCCCGGACCGTCAAACAAGAGGTTTTCCTGCGCCAAACGGCGTTGGGTTTCCCGTGCGACACCTTCGCCGCCGTCCAAAAGCAGCGTTTTTTCGCCCAAAATGCTGCGAATTACCTCCGCCGCAAATGGATAATGGGTGCAGCCGAGCACCAGCGCGTCCATTTTTCCTGCCCAGGGGGACAAAATCGGCTCCAGCAGTGCCCGGGTTTCCGCAAAATTTGCCTTGCCTTGCTCCACCAGTTCCACCAAACCCGGCGCCCGGAGGCTGATGGCGGTGCATTCTTCTGCGCAGGAGCGCAGCAATTTATTGAATTTTTCTTCCCGAAGGGTCACATCCGTGGCCAAAATACCCACGCATCCCTTGGGGAATGCCTTTACAGCCGGCTTCAGGGCCGGTTCAATACCGATGACGATGAGATCCGTAAATTCCCGGCGCAGATCCTCGATTGCCGCGGCAGTTGCCGTGTTGCAGGCCACTACCAACGCCTTGATACCCTCATTTTTAAGCATTTTCGCGGCATTGAGGGTCAGATTCCGGATCTCGCCGGTGGATTTTACGCCGTAAGGGGCGTTGGCGGAGTCGCCGAAATAGAGATAGCGTTCATTGGGCATCAGTTTACGCAGTTGCCGCAGCACGCTGATGCCGCCCACGCCGGAGTCAAAAACGGCGATATAGTCTTGTTTGCAGCCCATAAACCGGCCCTCCTTTACAATAATTAATATTATACTAGCAAAAAACCCGCACTGTTTCAATGCTTTCTGCAAATTTTGCAAAAAAATATGCCAAGGCCTTCCTTGGATCGCACCGCACCAATTCTTTGTATATCATGTAGGGGCGATCATGGATCGCCCTGTTTTGTAACAAAACAAAAAGCCCACAGACATTTTGCCTGTGGGCTTTCGAAATAAAATTTACTTGGTGCCGAAAATGCGGTCGCCGGCATCGCCCAGACCGGGCACGATGTAGGCGTGATCGTTGAGTTTTTCGTCGCAGGCAGCCAGGTAGAGGTCCACATCGGGGTGCGCCTCTGTGACAGTCTTGATACCTTCGGGGCAGCCGATGATGTTCATCATACTGATCTGTTTGCAGCCGTGCTTTTTCAGGAAATCGATAGCGGCCACAGCGCTGCCGCCGGTAGCCAGCATGGGATCCACCACGAAAACGTGACGGCTCTCGATGTCATCGGGCAGTTTGCAGTAGTATTCCACGGGCATGTGGGTCTCGGGATCGCGGTAAAGACCGATATGACCGATTTTAGCGGCAGGGATCAGGTCCACCATACTGTCCACCATGCCCAAACCGGCACGCAGGATCGGCACGATGGCCAGTTTCTTGCCTGCCAGAACCCGGCATTTAGCGGTAGCCACGGGGGTCTCTACGTCCACTTCCACGGTGGGCAGGTTACGGGTGGCTTCGTAGCACATCAGGCCGGAGATTTCGCTGATCAGTTCGCGGAATTCCTTGACGCTGGTGTTCTTGTTGCGCAGGATCGCCAATTTGTGCTGGATCAAAGGATGGTCCAAAACGTTAACAGTTGCCATTTTCTTTTTCTCCTTTGTTATCTTTGTTCCCGGGCGCGTTTTTCCCGTTCAGCCTGGGAAAGTCTTAAATAGTTGGGGCTCAGGGTGGCGGCATCGGTTTGTTGTCCATTGCATATCTGAAGCCAGGCGGTCATGCCAACGCCCTTTGCGCGCTGATGCATGGTTTCTTCTGACGGGCATATCAGGTTTTCGACACTCTCTGATAATGTATTATAGCACAAAATACTGCCGTCGCCAACTAAAAAAATCGGCTCACGGAGTTTTGTTAATTCTTCGCCCAATTCTTCGAGGGAGATGGCTCGGTCTTTCGATATGCGGACCACCTCACCTTGGTTTACATAAAACAGCGCGTTGTATACCTGCGCCCGTCTTGCGTCCATGGCGCAGCAGATGTACCCTTGCTGTGTGCCTAAACCCCGTGCCATGGCTTCCAGTGTGGAAACGCCGTAAAGGGGGATCTGCGCGCCCCAGGCGAAACCTTTTGCCGCCGCCGCGCCGATGCGCACGCCGGTGAAAGACCCCGGACCGTTGGCAACTGCCACCGCGCCGATTTGGGCAGGGCAGAGGCCGTTTTCTTCCAGTAGTTCCTGGGCCATGACCATCAGCGTCTGGCTGTGGGTCAGCCCGTCGTTCCGGAATTTCTCCTGAATCAGCCGCCCGCCTTCAAAAAGTGCCACGGAAGCGGCTTTTGCGGAGGATTCAAAGGCTAAAAGCAGCATTTATTTGTCCTCCTTCTATGGTGATGCGGCGCATCTCGCCGCCCAGTTTCTCAATGGTCACGATGATGGCGTTTTCCAGCGCGTCATCCACATTTTCGCTCCATTCCACGGCGCAAACGCCGCCGCGTTCCAGATAATCCTCCCACCCGATGTCAAAAAGATCGTCCGAGGAGGAAAGTCTGTACATGTCGAAGTGGAAAAGGGGCATTTTTCCGGAAAGATATTCATTGACGATGGTGTAAGTAGGGCTGGTAACCTGCTCGCTGCAGCCAAGACCCCGGGCAAGTCCCCGGGTAAAGGCGGTCTTGCCTGCGCCCAAGTCGCCCCGGTAAGCGATCACCGTTCCCGGAGACAAAACTGCGGCCAGTTTTTCGCCAATATATTCAGTTTCTTCCGGCGAAGCGGTGATAAATTCCATATTTCTTCCTCTTTTGAAACGGTGATGTTTGTCCTTCAAAGCCTTCCCTCAGGGGAAGGCATTTATTGTTGGTTTTTCAGCCGTTCAGCCTGATCGGCGGTGGCCAGCGCGTCAATGAGTTCGTCCAGAGCGCCATCCATGACCGCGTCGATCTTGTAAAGTGTCAGACCGATGCGGTGGTCCGTCACCCGTCCCTGGGGGAAGTTGTAGGTGCGGATGCGCTCGTTGCGCATGCCCGTGCCCACTTGGCTGCGGCGCATGCCGGTCACAGCGCTGTCAAGTTTTTCCTGTTCGATCTCGTAAAGTTTGCTTGCCAGCATTCTCATGCATTTTTCCCGGTTTTGGAGTTGGCTGCGTTCTTCCTGGCAAGCCACCACAATGCCGCTGGGCTTGTGGATCAGCCGCACCGCCGAGGAGGTCTTGTTCACGTGCTGACCGCCTGCGCCGGATGCCCGGAAGACCTGCATTTCGATGTCGCCGGGGTCGATCTGCACATCCACTTCGTCCATTTCCGGCAGCACCGCCACGGTAGCCGTGGAGGTGTGCACGCGTCCGCCGGATTCTGTTTCCGGAACGCGCTGTACCCGGTGGACGCCGGACTCAAATTTGAGTCTTGAGAATGCACCTTGACCGGAAATAACGAAATCCGCTTCTTTGATACCGCCCAGTTCGGTCTCGCTGAGGTTCATCAGTTCGATGCGCCAGCCCATTTTAGCGGCGTACATGGAGTACATTCTGAAAAGCGAGTGGGCGAAAAGGGCGCTTTCCTCGCCGCCGACGCCACCGCGGATCTCCATAATGACGTTTTTGCCGTCGTTGGGATCTTTGGGCAGCAGCAGGATCTGCAGATCCCGGAAAAGATCTTCGCTGCGCGCCTTTGCGGACTGATAGGTCTCCTGACAAAATTCTTTCATATCCGGATCGCTCATCAGTTCCTGCGCGTCACGCATTTCCTGCAGCGCTGCGCTGTAGGCGTGGTATGCCTCCACTACGGGCTCTAATTCATTTTTCTCCCGCAGCAATGCGGCAGCCTTTTTGGGATCGCTGTAAAAATCCGGCTGCTCCATTTTGAAGCACAGTTCTTCGTAGCGATCCGCAACAGCGCGTAGTTTATTTAGCATAGATAAACTCCTGATCAACTGATACCGTTTTCGTTGGTGGTGACATCACCGGCTTCGGGGTTGTCGAAATAGGTGTCCAAAATGGCCTTGGCGATCTGACCCAGGGTAGAGCCGCCGCCGGCTTTTTCGCCGTAGATGGCGATGGCGATCTCGGGATCGTCGAAAGGTGCGTAGCAGATGAATGCGCCGTGGTCTGAGGCGGTTTTTGCGCCGGAGTGCTGTGCCGTACCGGTTTTGGAAGCCACGTCGATGGGATATTTTCCAAAGGTACCGGAAGCGGTGCCGTAGCGGGAGACCGCCAGCATGCCCTGGGTGTACGCCAAATAAGCATCGTCGGAGATGGCAAATGTGCTGAGCACCACGGGTGCGTTTTCCAGTTCCAGTTCCCGGTAATCAGAAGAGACCACGCGATCCAGGAAGGTCGCCTTGTATCGAATGCCCCGGTTTGCCAGCGCGCAGGTGTAAGAGCAAAGTTGCATGGGGGTAAATTCGTTGATGGACTGACCGATGGAAGCCATGATCTGGTCAGCGGCGTACCAGCGGTCTTTGCCGTCGGTAGCGCCGGCGTTGAGCAGGGCTTTGTTTTCCGGATTGGCGCGGTAGCCCAGTTTTTCGCCCAGTTCGATGCCGGTGTATTCACCCAGACCCAGGCCCTTGGCGGTGGCGTCCAGGATGGTCATATTGATGTGGTCGCCCACATCATAGAAGAAGTAGTTGCAGGATTTCTGCAGAGCGGTAATGACGTTGATGGTCTCATGGGTACCGCCGTGGAGGGTCCATGCCAGGCAGGTGGGGGCAAAGCCGGAATCGGCGTAAACGGTGTAAACGCCCTTGGTGACGATGTTGGTCTGCGAGGTGATGTAACCGTCATGGATGCCTGCAATGGCGGAAGCCATTTTGAAGGTAGAGCCCGGGGGATAGGTCGCCTGCAGGGCCCTGTTGAAAAGCGGCGCAAGGGGCGCGTTTTTCAGTTCGTCGAAGTTGTCAAAGTATGTGCCCAGATCGTAGGTGGGGTAACTGGCGCAGGCCAGGACCTGACCGGTTTTGACGTTCATGACCACCACGGCGCTGCCCTCAATGTCCGCGCCGTCCACTTGTTTGCCCTCCTGGGCAGTGGCGCGCAGCGCCAGAGTCAGGCGCTCCATGGCGTCTTCGGCGGCGCGCTGGAGGTTCAGATCGATGGTCACCTGTACGTTTTTGCCGGAAATGGGGCGCTGTTCCACGCCGTTTACCTTGCGGTAATACTGTTCTTTCAGTGTGCCGTCAGCGTAAACCACGTCCACACGCCAGCCGTCGGTGCCGTGCAGATATTCTTCAAAAGCCAGTTCAAAGCCGCTCTGACCCACCAGTGCGTCCATTTCGTAAGTTTGGCCTTCCAATTTGCTGTAGTATTCCCACTGATCCTTGCTCATAGCGCCCACATGGCCCAAAACATGGGCGGCGTACTTGGTGTTGTATTCGCGGACAGTGGATGCTTCCGTTCTTAGACCGGGAATGCTCAGTTCCAAAACAGCCGCCAGCGCGTCGTTTTTCACGTCTTCCATAAAAACGAAGCAGGGCAGGCTGGCGACGATGCCGTTACGAAGATCCAGTTCGTAGCGCAGACCGATGATGGCTCTGGCGTCGGTGTCGGACATGGTTTCGGGGATCTTGTAAACTTCCCGGAGTTTTTTGATCAGCAGGGGTGCGGAGATATCCGAGTCCAGGCCGCCGCCGGTTTCCGGCAGGTAGGACTGGAAATAGCCCTGCCATGTGGCGTTGTAGTCGCTGAGGGTGTAGGTAAACGGCGCTTCCTTGGAAACGGGGAAGTGATCGAAGTACTCAAGATCCATATCCCGGCAAAGTTCGATCAGTTGCATCAGGTAATCGTTGGTGCCGTTTGCGCTGAGGATGACATAGTGGTTGAACACCAGGTCATAACTGGCGCGGTTGTGGACCAGGACATTGCCGTTGCGGTCCAGAATATCGCCACGGGCGGCTTTGACGCGGGTGACGGTGGTAAACGTTTTGGTGTTGTCCACGCTGCCGCCGGTCTGTCCCACCTGCAGGTCGTACAGTTTCAGTGCGAAAAAGCCGACGATGCAGCCGAAAAAGATCAGCAGTGCGATGGCGCGGTTGCGGGTCAGTCTCTCCATGTTTCTCCTCCGAGTTTGCTGATGAACAGGAAAATGGGGTAAAAAATCGGCACAGCCACGATGGAAATGCCTGCGCTGATGCAGAAGATTCCAAATCGGCTAAAGGTGGTGTGTCCCAAAAATACGCCGGTGATGAACAGCAGCATTTCATAGAAGAAGATGGCTGCTGCGGTGCAAATGAGGGTGGAACTGAAACCTTTGCGCAGATAGCCTGTGCGCCAGATGTTGATGAGCGTTCCCAGTCCCGTTAAGAAAAGGATGGTGTAAGGACCGGCTGCCATGCCGGAGAAAAAGTATATCGTGGACGCGGTGACGGAAAAGACCGCGCAGGATTCCGTGGGCAGCAGGATGCAGGTCAGCAATATGGCTGCGGCCACGAGGTCGGTGGTGGCGCCTGCGATGGTGATCCGGGAGAAGATCACGTCCTGCACAAGGCAAATTGCCACCAGGCAGAGGGTAAACAGCGCCCATTTCAGCAGCGTTTTGCGCTGCAGGGGGGTGATGTAGAGCCTGCTTAACAGACTTGTGCCCGTTTTGTCGGGCTTAAATTCTTGCTTGCGTTTAAACAGCATAAAAATTTACTCCTGGTCAAAGGCGGTGAGGATGAAGACCTGCTCCAAAGAGTCTATATCTGCCGCAGGCTGCAGCAGTGCGAATTTAGCGATGCCGGTGTCGTTGAAGCCGGCGTCGATAACATAGCCGAGGATGAGGTTGCGGGGGTAAACCGTCGAGCCGGCGGTGACCACCTGGTCGTTGTTGCGGATGATGGCGGAGGAGGGGAGGTAATCCATTTTCAGTTTACCCACCTGATCCGATGCGTAGCCGCCCTGGACCATGCCGCTGTAGCCGGAGGATGCGATGGTGGCGCTGATCTCCAGGGAGGAGTCCAGCACTGTCTTGACCACGCAGTAGCCTGCGCCGGCTTCCACTACCAGACCCACCACTTCGCCGTGGGCGGTAATGGCGACCATGCCCTTTTCCACGCCGCTGTTGGTGCCTACATTCAGCGTCAGGGAACTGACCCAGTCCACGCTGCTGCGGCCGATGATGTAGCCGTCGACCCATTTGTAGTCCGGATGGTTGCTCTTGAGTTCCAGCAGGGCGCGCAGACGGTCATTTTCACGCTTGACGGATTCGTATTCCCGGGCGTCGCCTTTGATCTGGGCAATCTGACTTTTCAGCGCTTCGTTTTCCGCGGAAATAGCCTCAAACTTGAAAAGGTAATCGTAAAAACGCTCCGCCTGGTCAGTCAGTTGGCTTGCGGCGGTGCGCAGGGGCGTCAGAATGCCCTTCACAGCCAGATCGCCTACGGTCAGACCCGTCAGATTCATGATGATCGCCAGAGTGGCGGTGAGCAAAACCGCAACGATCAGCGCCACGCGCACCTTTGTTGTGAATAAGTACTTCATTTTGTGTCCTCCAGGACCTGGGGCGCCAGGTCGTTCAGTATATGCCAAAGTCTGCAAACCGGCAGACCCATAACGTTAAAGTAATCGCCCACCATTTTTTCGGCGAAGAGGGCGCCTCCGCCTTGAATGCCGTAGGAGCCTGCTTTGTCCATGGGCTCGCCGCTTTTGATGTAGCGGTAAATTTCCGCGTCGGAAAGTTCCCGGAAATGCAGATCGGTGATCTCCGTGACGGTGCGTTCTTCCTTACCAAACAGAACGGTCAAACCCGTCATCACCTGGTGATCCCTGCCGGAAAGCAGCCGCAGCATATTGGCGGCGTCTTCCTCGTCTTTGGGTTTGCCAAGGATTTTTCCGTTGCAGACCACGATGGTGTCCGCTGCGATAACGATGTCGTCGCTGCTACGGGGTGTTGCCAGCGCTTTGAGCCGGCTGACCCGGGCGACTTCCTGAGCAGCGGGTTTCTTAAGATCCATTTTTTCGTCCACATCTGCCGCGCGGATGACAAACGGCAGACCGAAAAGACCCAAAAGTTCTTTCCGCCGTGGGGATTGGGATGCCAAAATGATCTGCATAGGTGTTTTCCTTCCTCAGAATTGCTTGGGACGCTTGAGAATGGCAGTGTAATTTTGCACTTGTACAAGTTCCCAGCCCAAAGCGCCGTACTTATTCAGTACCTTTTCCATCTGCCGTTCTTTTTGATCGGGATCGGCATAATGGGGCAGACCTTCGTAACTGCAAATGACTTTGTATTCCCATGTTTGTGCCATAGTGCTGCCAACTCCTGTTATATAGGTTGTTTGTGTTACTGCTGTATTTTGCGTTTTCTGGTTTTTTCTTTCTATTTCCTGCAAGTGCCGTTTGTACTCTTCGGACTGATACACCGCCTTGATGTCCGGCGGCTGTTCGTTTTTGAAGTGGAAACGGCGCATGGGATAGCATTTTTGACACTCGTAGAAGTAATCCCACAGATATTTGCCGGTGAAAAGTTTCAGTTGTCCGCCGCAGAAGGGGCATTTTTCGGGATGGATCTCAGGATATTGTGCCATGATTTTCTCCTTTTTGCGTTTATTCCACGCCTCTTAAGTACAAACCTCTGGTGCATGCACCGGGGTCGAAATTCACCGGCTCGTAAATGCCGGTCAGCACGTGATCCACTTCCTTGGCGTTTTCCGTGGTGAAGTACAGCCGGATGGCCCACAGCCCCAGCCGTGAAAGATCGTTCTGCCGATCCAGCCAGAAAAGTTTCTTGCCGTTGAGCAGCACGCTGCGGCAGGAGGCCCCGTCTTTGATCACCGGGAATTCCGCGCCGGTGCGGTCGGTAAGTTTTGTGCCGGAAAGATGGCAGGTGCAGTTGCCGGTGCGGCTGCGGATCAGGCAGTTTTCCGTGATCATCAGCGGCAGCCGTCCGTAGGCCAGGATCTCGCAGTCCACGGCCTTGCTCACATCCCGGATCTGGGAGAGCGTCATTTCAAAACTTAAGGTGGCGCTCTTGAGTTCCAGTTCGCGCATCAAGTTGACCGCGCCGGAATTGAAAAGATTCAAGCCGAAATCGCCGCGCACCTGCATACCGGCTTCTCTTGCCACGGGCAGCAGGCCCAAATTGCCCACCAGCACATCTTTAACGCCCATGCGCCGGACAAGTTTCATGTCTTCTTTCAGCCGGGGCAGTTCGCTGTCGTGTACGATCCGGGGCAAAACGGCGGCCACATGGACTTTTCTTGCCAATTCGTGGCAGTAAATATGGTCTTCTGCCAGCAGATGCAGCGGCACGTAAAGGCATGCCGGCTTCATTTGCAGCAGTTTTGGGGTGATCTGTTCTTTGCCGGTCACCTGCACCGTGAATCCCGGTGCCATGCGGTGGCCGGGGAAGTGGGTGACTTTTTCAGCGCGTCCGCAGCGGGGGCGCTCCGTTCTGCCCCGCAGGGCGGTAAGTTGGTTGAGGGCGTCTCTGCGCAGGGCGTTGATGGCTGCGGCGGAGAGGGTCAGCCCCTTGTCGATGCTCGCGTTTACCTTGCTGCAGATATAGGGCGTGCCGCCGGTTTTGGACAGGCGCTCTGTCAGCGCTTCTTCCGTCAGCGGAGCGGTGCGCGCCTTTTCCGGCACAGGGCCATGCACCGTGCAACTGTGTCCGGACGGATCGGTGACCGTCAGGCTGGAGCCGCTTTCCAGTATTTTTGCGTCAAAAACCACGCCAACAAGGCTGTTTTCCGCGGTCTCATAGGTCTGCCGCATAGCCTGCAGCCATTTGCTGTCGTCATATTTGTCTTCGCGCACGCCGAACATACCCGGCCCTTTGCGGTTTACATAATATCCGTCGGTAAAGCCTTGGCGGTTGAAGGCGGCGGACAGCGTGTCCATCATTTCTCTGGTCACCGTGCCTTCGTCCAGCGCTTTGCGGTAGGTGCCGGTGACGGCGGCTACATATTCCGGGCGCTTCATGCGGCCTTCCAGTTTTATGGATGCCACGCCCATTTTGTCCAGATCCCTGAGATAGGCGATCAGGCAGTTATCTTTCAGGCTCAGGGGGTATTTGTTTTCCCAGCGGCCGTGGCCGTAGGATTGACGGCAAAACTGGGCACAGCGTCCGCGGTTGCCGCTACGGCCGCCGATGGCGGCGGAGAGGTAGCATTGACCGGAGTAGCACATGCAAAGTGCGCCGTGGGCAAAAATTTCGATCTCGATGGGGGAATTGGTGCAGATGTAGTGGATCTCATCCCGGCTCAGTTCCCGGCTCAGCACCACCCGGCTCATGCCCATGGCGGCGCAAAGCAGCACGCCGGGCAGGGAATGGATGGTCATTTGGGTGGAGCCGTGAATGGGGATATTGGGCGCGATCTGGTGGCAAAGTTGCACCACGCCCAGATCCTGCACGATGAATGCGTCCACGCCGGCCTGCGCTGCTTGTTTGATGAGTGCGGCAACATCTCCGCTTTCCCGATCGGAAACCAGAGTGTTCAATGTCAGATGCACTTGTACGCCGCGGATGTGGCAGTATTTTACTGCTTCAATGAGCATCTGAGGTGTGAAGTTTTTTGCGTTTTGACGGGCGTTAAATGCGCCGCATCCCAGGTACACTGCGTTAGCGCCGTTTTGCACGGCGGCGCGCAGAGCCTCCATGGAGCCTGCAGGCGCCAGAAGTTCCAGCATAGTCGTTTCTCTCCGTAAGGTTATACTTGCAGACATTATAGCATATATGCCGTCTTAGTTCTAGTATGAACTGTGAATTTTTCAAAAATAAAATGCAGTTCCTTTAGGAACTGCATTTTCCGGTAAACATTTCCTGCACTGTCTGCGCAAGCCCAAGAAACTAACACACACACAAAGCCTGGCTTGCATAACACATCTGCGCTCCGTAGGGGCGTGGTGCTCCGCACCCTCTCGGCCCCCTCGTTTTGAGGGGCTGTCACGCAAAAGCGTGACTGGGGGAGTTCACTCCCTCCGCTTCGCTGGCGCTCAGCCACCTCTCCGCCGCACCTTGCAGGGGCGTGGTGCTCCGCGCAGCGAATTTCAATCTCTATGCTTGCCGGTGGCAAGCATTCCACAACCAATACATTGATCGCCCGCAGACCCTAAATCTGCCGCATCTCGGTTATAATCATTTGCTATAATTTGCTTGGTTTACATAACATATTTTAGGGAGCAACCTCAAAAATTTTCTTACAGATCTTCTTCGTGGAGCACAACGCCGTTCTGCCGGAGTTTTTCCTGCAATTTCGCGACATCCAAACCGGAAAAATCATCCGTCATGGCAGCGGCGGTGCCGGCAGCCTGCCCGGTTACTGCGCAGCAGGGGATCACCCGCATCACATCCCAAAGGGTCTCGTTGACGCTGGTGCAGCGGCCGGCCACAATGAGGTTTTTCATCTGCTTGTTGTAGAGCGTGCGGAAAGGAACTTCGTAAACCGGCCCGCGTTTTTTCCAGTTGGATACCATACCGATGGAATCGTCAAAATATTGGTGCATCTCGGTGTGCGCCAGTTCGTATTCGCCCACGATTTTCCGTGTCATGCGGATCTGCGGAATGGTGGCGATAGTGGTGATCGCTGCTTTTTCGTCAGTTTTACGGCGATTCAACCAGTGGTTGAGCGTTGTTTGGTGGGAGAGGCACATCATTTCTGAAAGTTCCTTGCCGTCCAGTCCTGTAAAACGGCGTGCGACCAGCGGTTTTTCTTCGTTACCCGTGCGCTCGGCTTCCGGAGCGTCAGATGCGCCGAGGATCTGCAGATGGTTGCCGTTTTCGTTTGCGTAGTAGTACCATGCGGCGAGGATGTTGCCTTGCTTGAAGGTTTCGGTGGGCACGCCGGAAAAATGGGCGATGTCGCAGTCGCCGGTGGCATCCACAACGGCGCCCACGGGGAATTCCAGCCGCCCGGACTTGTTTTGCACATGGAGCGTTTCGATGCGCCCGTTTTGGGCGGTAACATCCACAACATAACTGCCGTAAAGGATCTCAACACCCTGCTCCAGCAGCAATTTTTCCGCCAAAATGGCAAAAACCTGGGGGTTGTACTGCACTTCAAAGCGCTTGTCCTTTTCCGTGCGGCTGCCCACGCCGTCCAGCCAGTTTTCGGGGTAGCGGTCTTCCGCACCGTGGGTGATGGAAAGCCTGAAAAGTTCCTCTGCGATGCCAAAACTGACTTGCCGTCCGTAGCCGTCGCACAGCGGCAGGTAAATAGTGATCAGACCCGCCGTGCCCAATCCACCCAGCATGTATTCTTTTTCAAAGAGGATGACTTTCTTGCCCTCTCTGGCCGCGGCCAGTGCCGCCGAGATGCCGGCAAAGCCGCCACCGCAAACCGCAACATCATATTTCTGCATAGTTTGCCTCCAAATTTTATAAGGAATGCTGCCAACCGTTTCGTCATTCGTTGGCGCGGACAAAATAAAATTCTAAATAGCCTTGGTTTACATAACAACAAAGCGGGTGTTATGGGATTCGGTAAAGCCGCTTGGCATTTTCTGTGGTGATGGTCGCTGCCTCTTCAAAGGAAATGCCTCTTAATTCCGCCAGTTTTTCCGCTACATACCGCACCCGCGTCGGATCGTTGCGCCGACCGCGGAAAGGCTCGGGGGACATGAACGGGCAGTCCGTTTCGATGACGATGCGGCTAAGCGGAATGCTGCAGGCGGTTTCCACGGCCTTTCTTGCATTTTTAAAGGTCAAAACGCCGGTAAAACCGATGTACCAGCCCATTTTTACCAATTGCCGGGCCATTTCTGCGCTGCCGGAGTAGCAGTGGAAAACACCCCCCACATCCGGGAATTGCCGCACGATATCCATGCCGTCCTGATGGGCATCGCGCTCATGGACGATCACGGGCATTTTCAGTTCCCGGGCCAGTTCCATCTGCATGATAAAGGCCTTTTTCTGCACTTCTCTTGGGATGTCTTCGTAGTAGTAATCCAGGCCGATCTCACCGATGGCGCGCACTTTGGGATGCAGTTGACATAACTTTTTATACTCATCCAACACCCCGTCGTTTACCTCGTCTGCGGAGTCTGGGTGGGAGCCGACGGATGCAAAAACGTGGTCATATTTTTCGGCCATGGCCACGCAGTCGAAACTGGACGCCAGGGAGCATCCTGCGTTGAGCATAAAGGACACGCCGTTTGCCGGCAAATTTTCCAGGATCTCGGCCTGATCGGCTTCAAAAGCCGGGTCATTCATATGTGCGTGTGTATCAAAAAGCATGGTTATTCCTCCAAAATGGCCACATAGCAGTTGCCCAGAATTTGAATTCGGGGATCGTCGGGCTCAAAATCTGTTTGCCACAGGTAGTCGCCCAAACCGCGACCGGTCAGTTTCGCATAGGCTTCTTTCAGCACCCAAAGCCGCAGCAGGCAGGCGTTGCGGTCCTGTGAGCGCTCATACCGGGCATATTCGGTGGGGGAGAGGACCTTTTTCGCCATGGCATCAGGAACGCGTCGGTCGCATTCCTCTGCGTCAATGCCTACGTTTTTGTCGGAAATGATGCAGAAAACACGCTTTTGCGTGTGAGAGATGGAGAAATGCAGTCCGGAGTTTTCAAAATACGGTTTTCCCCGCTGCGTTACCGCGATGGGGGGCAGTTCTGTGCCGAAATTGGCGCAGAAAAGATGGCGCAGGAGGGCGCGACCTGCATCGTGTCCGCTTTGGTTTTCCAATGCTCGCCAATCCATGCAAAAAGCCATATTTCCTGCCACCTTTCTGCAAAACATTATAGCCTAAACTTGCAGCAAGGTCAAGTCTGCGCGCGGTTGACAAAGAGCGGGCTAAAAGGTAATATGTACCTATAAAATAACAAAAAGGTGGTATATCCATGAAAAAGCGGCTTGTTATTCTTGCGGCGCTGCTGATCGCGGCATTTTGTTTTAATGCCCAGCCTGCCAGCGCGGCATCGTCGGGAAAATGCGGCGCCAATGCCACATGGAAACTTTCTGGCGATACGCTGACCATTTCCGGTACCGGCGCCATGGATAATTACACCGTCGAGGGCGGTGAACTGGAAAACGGCACCATGCCTTGGGCGGCGGATATGTTGAAGATCAAAAAAGTGGTCATTGGCGAAGGCATCACCCATTTGGGCGAATTTGCGTTTTTCAAAGCCACCAATCTGAAAAGTGTTTCTCTGCCGTCCACGCTGGTGGAGATCGGTGCCCACGGGTTTCAGTATGACGAAAAACTGGAATCCGTTCAGTTGCCTAAGAAACTGCAATACATCGGCTCTTACGCCTTTAATAGTTCCGGCGTCAAAGAGTTCCGCCTGGGCGCGTCCGTGACGGGTCTGGGCGCGTTTTGGAGCAGCCATAATACCACAGCCGTGTATGTGGAAACGCTGAAACAGTGGCTGGATATGGAACTTGGTCCCCGGGACCCCTATTTGCAGGAGTGCGCAGTCCCCTTTGGCGAGGATTGCTTCCTTTACATTGGCGGCAAGAAACTCACCAATGTGGTTATTCCCGAGGGTTATGCCTCTATCGGCCCCTACCGTTTCCTTGGCGTTACTACTCTGAAAAGCGTCACTATTCCGGACTCCGTCACCGACATCGGCGATAAAGCC
The DNA here is from genome assembly GCA_045591725.1 of Faecousia sp. GTDB lineage: Bacteria > Bacillota > Clostridia > Oscillospirales > Oscillospiraceae > Faecousia. The sequence continues at coordinate 22,260 of JAZNTI010000025.1, read as the reverse complement.
TTTTATGGCTGCACCGGCCTGACGCAGGTGGAGATCCCGGACTCTGTTGTCTGGATGGGCGAGGCGGTTTTCCGGGATTGCACCAATTTGAAGACCGTGGAGTTCTCCTCGCAAATGCAGTCCGTGCCGAAGCAGTGTTTTTACGGCTGCGTAAATCTGGAGCGCGTCAATTTGGCGGACTGGGTCAGCGCGGTGCTCAGCAGCGGCTTCGAGGGCTGCGAAAAACTGACCTATATCAATGAAGGCAACGATATCACCAACATTACTTTTATCGAAGATTCTGCCTTTTTCGGTTGCAAATCGCTGCTGCAGGGCAAATTGGAACTCAGCCCGCGGCTGTACTATCTGGGCGAGTACGCTTTCTTCCGCTGCGACGGCATCACCGAGGTCCATATTCCCGGCGGCGCGCTGGAGGAAGTGGGTTATTATGCCTTTTCCCAGTGTAGTTCTCTGCGCGTTGCTGTGGTGGGTGAGGGCGTAAAGATCCTGCACTCGTGCGTGTTCAGCGAGTGTCCTGCTTTGGAGCAGGCGGTCCTGCCGTCTACCCTGACCGAACTGGGCGTCCGGATGTTCAGCGATTGCCCCAATCTAAAAAAACTCACCATTCTTGCCGATGCGCCCGCATTCCCGGAGAGCACCGTCGACGAACACGGCCAGCCTATGCATCACCTGGGCGACCCCGGCATCACGACGGTCTATTGTAATCCCGGAAGTGCCACCCGGGCCTACGCAAAATCCCTGGGCCATGCCACGGCCAATGTAGAAAAGAACTGTCTGACCGGCTATCATAAAAATGAAGAGCAAGTCGTCGTGGCCAAATCCTGCACCCAAACCGGCGTTTCCAACATCGTCTGCACCGAGTGCGGCAAATCTGAGGAGGTCGTAACCCAAGCCGAGGGCCACCAACTGAAAAACGGCAAATGCGCCGTCTGCGGCGTGGGCCTGATCGCCGCTGGCACGGTGGATCCCGGAAACGCTCCTCAGTGGTTCTGGCATATTTTGGCTGACGGCACTTTGGAAATTTTTGCCAACGAGCCCACCGGCGTAGGCGATGTGCCCTGGGCGCAGTACGCAAACCGCATCACGAAATTGGTGGTGGGGCAAAATGTCCTCGATGTTTTCGTTTTCAAATCCGGCCAGGTGCTGGAGTATCCGGCGCTTCATACCCTGGAATTCGGCAAGGATGCCTATAATTTCAGCGCGGTGTGTATGCTGATGCCCAACCTGAAGACCATCATCATTCATGAAGAAAATGATAAACTGGAGTTGCGCGACGGTGCACTGTATCATCATTTCGCCTATGCCCAATCGGACGCCCGCTATAAACTGATCCTTTGCCCGCCCGCGCTTTCCGTGACAGATTTTGTTCTGCCTGCGGATGTGGAGACCATCGGCGCCAACGCTTTTGCTTATTGCGATTCCCTGAGAACGGTCACCGTGCCCAAGGGCCTTTTTGTGGGAATGTCCAACACCGCCTTTGCCCGTTGCCCGGGCTTGGAGAAGGTGATTTTCCACGTAAATTCCTTGGAGGTGGCGCTGTCCGCAGGCGACCATCAGTTCTTTGGCGACCCGGCGAAGGTCACCGTGGCCGGCCCGGCAGATTCCTACATCCAAAGCCTTGCGCAGTCCAATGGCTATAATTTCCAGGTACTCAGCGCTTGCGCTTTGCGGGGCAGCCATTCCCAAAACACCTATTTGCAGAATGCTGTCCAGCCAGACTGCACCAAAACCGGCTATACCGGCGATACGGTTTGCGACGAATGCGGCGAGATCCTGGCCCGGGGCGAGGAACTCCCCCTTGATGACCATGCGGCGCAGCATATTGCCCAGGTCGATCCCACCTGCACCGATCCCGGCGCGCCGGAATATTGGCGCTGCAGTGTCTGCGATAAGCAGTTTGCCGATGAAGCCTGCCAGTTTGAACTGTCCGCGCTGGTGCCGCTGCCGGCTCTTGGTCATGAGTGGGGCGAGCCGGTGAATACCGACGGTGTGGCCCATTATACCTGCCTGCATTGTACCGCCACCAAGCAGGTCAAATTGCCCTCTGTCTCGGTGGAACTGGAGCAGTCCGGCCTGGAGGATGCGGTGCTTACCGATGAGGAAAAGGAACTGATCTCCCAGGGCCAGCAGGCGGATGTTTATATTGAGGTGGAGGACATCACCGAAACCGTGACCCCTGAGGATAAGTCCCTTATCCAGCGGGTGCTGGAGAATTGCCAGGTGGGCATGTACCTGGATATCGATCTTTTCAAGCAGATTGGCGAAAGCCGCCCGGATCAGGTGACGGATATTCGTGCTCCGGTGATCATCGCCATCGAGATCCCGGAGGAATTGCGCAATGCGGACGCGGCTTCTATGCGTAATTATTGGATCATCCGGATCCATGAGGGCATTGCCGAGCGTCTTGCCGGTCATTTTGACCCTAACAGCGGCGTTTTTACTTTTGAAACCGACCGCTTTTCCACCTATGCCCTGGTTTATGAGGACGTTCCCATCCAACCCGGCGGCGACAATACTCCGCCCGCGGATGATCCCGTAGAGCCCGGCGTTGATTATACGCCTTATATTTACGCTGCCGTGGCAGTGGTGCTGATCGCCGCCGCGGTTGCAGTTGTCCTTGTTCTCAAAACGCGCAAAAAGCAACGCTAAGCCTTCCCCTAAAAGGGAGGACATGACGCCGCGCCCTGCTTGGAACGACAAGGTTTTCAAAGCATAAAAAAAGACCAGCCGAACTGGCTGGTCTTTTGCTATATATCAGGTTTTCTTAATGAATTTCTCCTTGCACTTGGGGCAGGATATGGCGATCTTGCCCTTGCCCTTGGGAACGCGGACGCTCTGACGGCATTTGGGGCAGCGGAAATACCGGTGCTCCCGGTCTTTTATGTGATCCAGCAGCCGCAGGAATTTCCGGTTTTCCTCGTAGCGCTTGTAGGTGTTCCGGGAAAAACTGCGGAAGAGCGCCCAGAAAAGCAGCCCGTAGGAAACCGCCGAGAGGATCAGGTCCACCCACGCATTGGGGATAAACAGCGCAATAACGCAAGCGATGACACCGGCACCCAGAATGTACATATTCAGTTTGTCCGTGCCGTAGCGACCCTGCATAAATCGCATAAAGCCGGTCTTGAGTTTTTGGCCGGCATTGCGCAGCCATTGCGAGAATCCGTTCATACGAAGCCCCTTTTTATGTGTTACTAATATTATATTACACCTTTTGCGGATTTCAATACCGCCGGAGCAATGTTTACGGATTGTTTAAGATTACGACCGTTAAAAATTTTCGCAAAACGGTTGCGGATCGCGCGTGGTTATAGTATAATGTATTCGTAAAATTACGGGAAAATCCCGAAAAATGGAGGACTGATTATCATGTTTCAGGCAATGATCGAAACTTTGAAAGCAAATCCCCGGAAGATCGTTTTTACCGAGGGTCATGACGCCCGCATTCTGGAGGCTACTGCCCGCTTGGTGGAAGGCGGCTTCCTGACTCCCGTTCTGGTGGGCAATGTGGAGACCGTCAAGGCTAACGCGGCCGCCGGCGGCTTCAATATCGAAGGCGTTGAGATCCTGGATCCTTTGACCTACGAGGGTATGGATGCCATGGTTGAGAAGATGGTGGAACTGCGTAAGGGCAAGATGTCTGCCGACGAGTGCCGCGCTGCGCTTTCCAAGGGCAACTATTTCGGCACCATGCTGGTGAAGATGGGCTATGCTGACGCTCTGCTGGGCGGCGCTACTTACTCCACCGCGGATACCGTCCGTCCTGCTCTGCAGTTGGTCAAGACCAAGAAGGGCGCTCATCTGGTGTCTTCCTGCTTCATTATGGTCCGCGGCGAAGAGAAACTGGCCATGGGCGACTGCGCCATCAATCTTAGTTATGAAGACAGCGTTGACAAGGACGGCAATGTTACCATCACTGCCGCACAAAAACTGGCAGAAGTGGCCATCGAGACTGCCAATACCGCCAAGGTCTTCGGCATTGAGCCCAAGGTGGCTATGCTGAGTTTCTCCACCAACGGCTCCGGCAAGGGCGGCACTGTGAAACTTTCCAACGAGGCCACCAAGGTCGCCAAGGAGATGGCACCCGACCTGCTGATCGACGGCGAGATGCAGTTCGATGCAGCCGTTGCCCCCGAGGTCGGTCAACTGAAGTTCCCCGGCTCTCCTGTTGCAGGCTATGCCAATACCTTTATTTTCCCCACCATCGAGGCCGGCAATATCGGCTACAAGATCGCGCAGCGTTTGGGCGGCTTTGAGGCTTACGGCCCCATTCTGCAGGGTCTGGCTGCTCCCATCAATGACCTGTCCCGCGGCTGCAATGCCGATGAGGTTTATAAGATGGCCATCATCACCTGCGCAATGGTGTAATTTCCCTCGAGGATCTCAAAAAACGATAAGTTTCTTCGTGTTGTGAACGATTCACCGTAAATAAACAGAAAAACTGCCGACCATAAGGCCGGCAGTTTTTGTTTGCACATTTTTGTACACTTGCCCCCGCAATCGATAGGAAATCTCTTGCCTCCCCCTTTGGGGGAGGTGCCCGGTGCACGCACCGGGCGGAGAGGGCCCTCTCAGTCACGGCTGCGCCGTGCCAGCTCTCCCAAAGGGAGAGCCAAGCGGGCGATTAATAATCGCCCCTACAGGATATTTTTAGTGCATCAGCGCATCCAGATAGTAGAACATGGTGTGATCCACCTCATATTCGTGGCGCGTCACCGTGCCGTCGCGGTGGGTAAAGGTAAAGAAAAACCCGTTGGCAGTAAAGGTATAGTCGTACCGGTTGCCGTCCTTTGTAAAACCGACATAATAGTTCCTGCCGCCGTAGAAAATGTCATCTTTCGGCGTGGCTTTCGTAAAGTGGAAACTTTGAATGTAGGCGGCCAGTTCCTCCTGCTCCAGGTCTGTCAGATAGATCTCTTTTTCCTCCATCAGATTCGACCGGTCGGTAAAGACCACATCTTCATAAATCCGCTCCCCGGGATACAGATCGGCGCGTATTTCCGCCAGCCAAAGCCCGGCAAAAACGCATGCCGCGCAGACGGCCAATGCCAAGAAAATGCTTAAAATGACGATTGTCCGCTTGCTGCTTGGCGTTTTTTCCGGAGCAATGTCATTTCCTATGAGGGCGTTGACATCCACCTCAAAAAGTTCCGCCAGCCGAATTAAATTTTCTGTGTCCGGCTTGGAAAGTCCGGTCTCCCATTTGGAAACCGCCTGCCGGCTTACCTGCATAGCGTCTGCGAGATCCTCCTGGGACATGTTTCGTTCTTTGCGCAACTGCGCAATTTGTTGACCCGTAGTCATTTTTATCACCTCCGGGATCAAAATACCATGATTTTCTACCGAAAACCACCAACCGCGCCGCAACTATCGGTTGCTTTTTGAAAATCTGTCCATGGCAATCCGTAGGGGCGGTCATTGACCGCCCGAAAGGCCCCCTTGTGTAAAGGGGGCTCCGCTGTAGGCGGTGGGGGATTGTAACAACCCCTCCGTCAGCCTGGTCGGCTGCCACCTCCCCTTACACAGGGGAGGCATGGGGGGAGCGTGAATTACTTAAAGCAATCGGCGATGAAGCGCATGCGCTTTTCGTCTAATTTGGTCACTTCCCGGTCGTAGGTCATGATGCCGTTGATCTCGTCTTCCACATCGGAAATCTGCGTGTACACCGCGGCGCACAGACCACTTAGGTATGCCGGCACGATCCGCTCCAAATAGAGTTTTTCCACCGCGGCAGAGAATGCGTCGGGATTTTCGTATTTTCCGTAGCCGTAGGTTTCATCTTCATTGAAGATGTGACCGTCGACTTTGTAGGTGTAGCCGCCGAATTCCGACAGCACCAGCGGCTTTTCGCCCGCTTTCAAGCGCACGGGCTTAAAATAGACATGGCGGCTGTCCACATCGGTCTTTTTCCGCCTGAACCAGCCGGAAGTGGAGTCGATAAAGCGCGTATCGTCCAGTTTTTTGAAGATTTCATAGACATTGTCGCTGTCAAATTGACCCCAACCTTCGTTAAAGATGGTCCAGTAGCAGATGCTGGGGTGGTTTTTCAGTTGCTTGACGGTGCGCTCCATGGCCTCCAAAAACCGCACCCGGGTCTTCGGGTCTTTGTGCGCCCTTTTGTCGCAAAGATTCTGCAGACCCACGGTGGGCAGCGCGGTGTCCCGGAGGAAGGAATAATGGCCGTTATTTACCATGTCCTGGAAAACCACCATGCCTAAACGGTCGCAATCGTAGTAAAATTGCTCCGGTTCTACCTTGATGTGCTTGCGCAGCATGTTAAAACCGAGGTTTTTCGCCGTTAAAATGTCTTTTTCGTAGGATTCCGGCGCCGGCGCGGTCAGCAGGCTCTCGGGCCAGTAGCCCTGATCTAAAAGACCGTGGAAGAAATAGGGCTTGCCATTGAGGCAAAGGCGGTTGAATTTTCCGTCGGATTTGATCTCCAAAGAGCGAATGGCGAAGTAACTTTCCACCCGATCGCAGTCGGTTTCCACGGAAAAATCGTATAAATAGGGATCTTCCGGCGACCACAGCCGGGGGTTTTCCGGGGTGATGGTGGCGCCAAGTGGGAATTCGCCCAAATTCGCCACTTTTATCGTGCCTTCCATGGGTGGCTCGGTGGTGATCTTTACGGAAAAACCGCGATTTTCGATGATTAAGTGCTGAATGTGGCGATCAGGCACGCATTCCAGCCACACCGTTTGCCAAATGCCGCTGGTGGGGGTGTACCACATGCCGCCGCGCTGCAGGTCCTGCTTGCCGTAGGGGAAGGAAAGGTCCTTCAGATCGTCGGTGCAGCAGACGGTGAGCGTGTTGGTTTCAGACAGATAATCGGTAATATCGACAGAAAACGAGTCATAACCGCCTTCGTGGTAAAATACCTCGGATCGGTTTACATAAATCCGTGCGGTTTGATCCACCGCGCCGAAGTGCAGCAGTATTCTGCCGTCCTGCCGGGCGTTGGGGCGGTCGAAGTTGCGGCGGTACCAAATAAAAGCGCCGTCTTTCGGGTGTTTTCGCACCCCGGAAAGTGCAGATTCCGGGCAAAACGGCACGCGAATACGCTCGCAATAGGTCGACGGTTGCACGTTTTGCTCCGTGACGGCGTAGTCCCACCAGCCGTTTAGGTTTACATAATTATCGCGCCGCATTTGCGGACGGGGGTAGACATTCCATGGCGTTTCGTCGGGGCGCAGACCCGCGCCCTCGGCAGTTATCAGATCATTCAGCATGGGCGTTCTCCTTTTTCAGGGTCTTGCGCAGGGGGATCAGCACGATGGCGGCGACGCCAAGGGCAATGAGGGCTGCCAGGAAAATATTCTCGTTGGGAATAAAAGATTCCGTTCCGTCGGAATTAATGATCTTGTCGGCGTTTTGGAGCACCGCAGCGCCGATGGCAGGGCCGATGATGCCGGGGATCAGCACCTGACCGACGATGCGCAGGCCCTGGAACATACCGGCCTTATTCTTGGGTGTGTAGTCCCGGATCGCAGCGCCGATCATGGCGCCGGTGCCGATAAAGCCGCACATCATAATGAGAGAGAAGATAAATACCGGCACGGTGGTGCGGGTGAAATAAAGACCGATATAGCCCACGGCCAGCATGCAGAGCGTGGGAAGCACGGACTTCATAAAGCCGTATTTGTCATAGACTTTGCCGTAAAGGGCGGTGAAGATCGCGGAAATGATAATGGCAGGCGCGAAGATCAGCACATAATCCGCCATTTTCAGCGCCTCGGTGTAGTAAAGGATCAAATAGGGCATGAAGATCTGAATGGAGATGTTGAACATCGCCAGCAGAAGAAGCGTTACGTAAAGGCGGATGTTTTCTTTGATGACGCCGGGGCGGAAACCGTAGAAGATGTTCCGGAAATAATGGCTGTTTTCCTCCAGTTTGACGGTTTTGTCCTCAATAAGGAAGAAGCCGGCAATGCCAAGGGCCAGCACCACGCCGCCGATGACGCAGAAGATCAGCGTCCAACTTTCTTCTTTGCTTTGATCCACGCCCATAAAGCCGCCGAACACCACCAAAATGGAAAGCAGCGGCATCATGGCGTTGATGCCCTCGGCGGTGCCGCGGTTGGTTTCGTCGGTGGCATCGGTGAGCCATGCGTTGAAGCAGGCATCGTTGGCAGAAGAGCCGAAGAAAGTCATCAGGCAGTCCAGCGCGATGGTCAGGGTGACGCAGACCGCCAGGGCAGGTGCGCCCACGGCCACCGCCTGGGGGAAGAAGGCAGACTGCACCCAGTCGGCGCGGATGAAGGCAAAGCCCAAAATGGAGATGCCCCAGAGGATATAGCCGCCGCAGATGAAGATTTTGCGTCTGCCCACTTTGTCAGACAGCGCGCCGATCAGCAGGGTGGTCACGGTTGCGGTAATGGCGGACGCCGCCACCATTAAAGAAATATCCGATGCGGAGGCATGAAACATCTTGTAGATGAATACATTGAGATACATGTTCTCAACGACCCATGCCACCTGACCCACTAAACTGAAGATCACAAGGGCAAGGATGAACTTGCCGCCCAGTTTGGTTTTTTGCATATAAATACCGCCTCTCAAAGGTTTTTTCTATTATACCACAGGTAAAAAACATGTACAAGGTGAGCAATTTCACCAAAACGCAGGGGTGCAATTTGTTATTTCGTGCAAAAAAGCGGTTTCGGTGTTGACAGCAGGAGAAAAAGCCGTTAAACTGTACCGATAAAGTTGAAAAGTGAGGGATTATTATGGTATTGCGTGAAGTAACGATGTTAGCCGTTGTGCTGCGCATCGTTGTGGCAGTCATTTTCGGCGGATTGATCGGCATGGAGCGTGGTATGAAAAACCGCCCGGCAGGTCTGCGTACCTATATGCTGGTCTGCGTTGGCGCGTGTCTGATCATGCTCACCAACCAGTATCTGTTCCAGGTCACTGCCACCGGCGACCCCATGCGTCTTGGCGCGCAGGTGGTCAGCGGCATCGGCTTTTTGGGCGCAGGCACCATTATTGTCACCAAGCACAACCAGATCAAGGGTCTGACTACGGCTGCCGGTCTTTGGGCCGCGGCAGGTGTGGGCCTGGCGCTGGGCGTGGGTTTTTATGAGGCAGCCATTGTTGCCGGTTTTGCGGTTTTCTCTATTCTGACCCTGCTGCAGCGGCTGGATAACCGCCTGCACCGCAATACCAGATTCGTGGAACTGTATATTGAAATGGAAGATAATCTTACCATGAGCGAATTGCTGCGGATGCTCCGGGAAATGGATCTGGAGATATCCAACGTGCAGGTGGAAAATGCTCTGGCGGAAGATCAGGGCCGTGCGGTGGTGGTCACCGTGAAGACCAAAAAGCGCAGCGACCACGGCTTGCTTTTGGCAGAGGTCCGGAAATTGCCCGGCATTGTACATCTGGAAGAACTGTAAATGGGATGCTCCCCTCCGGAAGTCCGGAGGGGAGTTGTTTTTTTGGGAGATTGGCTCGTGCTGTACACAGAATAAGTGTCAAGATCCCTCCGCGCGGCTCTTAGCGCGGAGGAGAGGTGGCTGAGCGCCAGCGAAGACGGCGGGAGTGAACTCCCCCAGTCACGCTTTTGCGTGACAGCCCCCTCAAAACGAGGGGGCCGAGAGAGTGCGGAGCACCACGCCCCTACGGGTGCGTGCTGAAATTTAGGATGTAGGGGCGCACAATGTGCGCCCGCGGGAGATCAATGATCGCCCCTACGAAGGGTACGGTGCAATTTAGGGAAGGTCAAGATCCTCCCCTACAGCGAGAGAAATTGACGGGCGATCAATGTATTGGTTGTGGAATGCTTGCCACCGGCAAGCATGGAAATTTAAATTCGCTGCGCGGAGCACCACGCCCCTACAAGGCGCGGAGGAGAGGTGGCTGAGCGTCAGCGAAGCGGAGGGAGTGAACTCCCCCAGTCACGCTTTTGCGTGACAGCCCCCTCAAAACGAGGGGGCCGAGAGAGTGCGGAGCACCACGCCCCTACGGGTGCGTGCCAAAATTTAGGATGTAGGGGCGCACAATGTGCGCCCGCGGGCGATTGGTGAGTTGCTTTAAGGAATGCTTGCCACCGGCAAGCATAAAAATTTAAATTCGCTGCGCGGAGCACCGCGCCCCTACGGGATGTTTATGGGACGGCGGGCGATTGATAATCGCCCCTACGGGTGCGGCGTGTGTGGCGGGGTTTTCCACTTGCTATATGGGCGGAAATGTGGTATTATTGGAGCAAACAGCAGAAAAATGTTGTTTTTTTGCGGAAAAGATTCCTAAGAGGATGTGAAATTATGAGCCGAGTGCGACTCGATAAAAACGCCATCGATAAAATCCAGCGCGTTACATTGCTGGTGGTGATGGATGTTATCAGTATTTTTATTGCGTTTTTCTTCGGCATTTGGCTGAGGTTCGATTTGCGGATCGCGTCGATCCCTATGGAGTTTTTTGACCTTTACTTCCGGTTTTCCGGTTGTTGGACAGTGTTAAGCCTGGCAGTTTTCGCAGCCTTTGGTTTGTATAACAGCATTTGGCGCTTTGCCAGTATTGACGAACTGCTGCGTATTTTGGGCGCGTATTTGGTGTTGGCGCTGATGGGCGCGGTGTACCTGCTTACCGGTCAGCGAACACTGCCGGAGGTGTGCTTCATTTTAGGTGGCGTTTTCAGCTTCCTGTGCACCGTGGCGATCCGGTTTGTGTACCGGCTGGCCAGGGGCGTGAAGGTGTTTTTGCATCAGTCTGCCGGCGGCGATGATGAGGAGCGGCTGATGATCATCGGCGCGGGTGAGGCCGGTCGTCTGCTGGTGACGGAGCTGGAGAACAGCGCCCATCTGCACAGCCGTGTGGTTTGCGTTATTGATGACAATCCGCATAAGCGGGGCAGCCGGCTGTGCGGCGTGCCCATTGTGGGCGGGCGCAGCAGCATTCCCGGCGCGGTGAGAAAATATCGGGTGGACAGGATCATTTTTGCCATCCCCACCGCCCGCGCAGTCCAGCGCAAGGAAATTCTGGATATTTGCGTCACTACCGGCTGCCGCGTGCAGGTGCTGCCGGGGGTGTACCAATTGGTCAGCGGTGAGGTCAGCGTCAGCAAACTGCGCGAAGTGGACGCGGAAGACTTGCTGGGCAGAGAGCCCATTACCGTTAATATGGATGAAATTTTCCAGTATATTTCCGGCAAGGTGATCATGGTCACCGGCGGCGGCGGAAGCATCGGCAGTGAACTCTGCCGGCAGATCGCCGGCGCAAAACCCAAGCAACTGATTATTTTCGACATTTATGAGAACAACGCCTATGAGATCCAGCAGGAACTGCAGAAAAAGTTCCCGGAACTGGATCTGCAGGTGCTCATCGGCTCCGTGCGCAACACCGCAAGGCTGGACTATGTTCTGGGCAAGTTCCGTCCGGAACTGGTGTTCCACGCGGCGGCGCATAAGCATGTGCCGCTGATGGAGGACAGCCCCAACGAGGCGGTCAAGAACAATGTTTTCGGCACTTACAAGATGGCTCAGGCCGCCAGCAAGTACGGCGTGAAGCGCTTTGTGCTGATCTCTACCGATAAAGCGGTGAATCCCACCAATATCATGGGCGCCAGCAAGCGGCTGTGCGAGATGGTGGTGCAGATGATGAACCGGCAGTCGGAAACGGAGTTCGTGGCGGTGCGTTTCGGCAACGTGCTGGGCTCCAACGGCTCGGTGATTCCGCTTTTCAAGAAGCAGATCGCCGCCGGCGGTCCGGTGACAGTGACGCATCCCGACATCATCCGCTATTTTATGACCATTCCCGAGGCGGTTTCGCTGGTGCTGCAGGCAGGTTTCTACGCCCGGGGCGGCGAGATCTTCGTGCTGGATATGGGTGAGCCGGTGAAGATCGACACCCTGGCGCGCAACCTCATCCGCCTTTCCGGTTACGAGCCGGATGTGGATATTATGGTGGAGTATACCGGCCTTCGTCCCGGCGAGAAACTTTATGAGGAACTGCTGATGAAGGAGGAGGGCCTGCAGAGCACCGCCAACAAACTCATTCATGTGGGAAAACCCATCGAAATGGATGACGAACTCTTCAAAAAGCAGTTGGAGCAGTTGGATGCCGCTTACCGAGTGGAGGCGGATAATATGAAGGAACTGGTGGCGCAGATCGTGCCTACTTACAAGATCAAAACCCCCGTGTGACGGAAGATCAGCCGCGCGACGCGAAATGCGCCGCGCGGCTTGTTTTTTTCAGCGGAAAGGTTGCTTTTTCCAGGGAGATATGATAAAATTAATAAAATTTTCTATTACTTGGAAGCCGAGGGCTTTTTATGGAATGGTTTAAGACCGCCGGAGCGCAGATCGGGCGCTTTTTCGGGCAGATCGGGCAAACCTTCAATAAAATATTCTCTGCCATCAGCCGGAGCGTTTTTGAGGGCGGCCGCCGGGCAGTGGCAGCGGGCGAGCGGATCTTTGCTTTTAATCAGGAGAATCTGGATCGCGTCCACCGGTCGCTGCAGGCCCATACCGCTGTTCATAACGGTTTGCGCGTGGCTTACTCCATCGTGGTGGGCACGCTGCCTGCTACCATGTTCCTGGCTGTGCCGCTGAAAGGGTGCAGCGTGGCGTCGGTACTTTTGGTGGTGTCGTGCATCTATATTTTGCTGTTTACCGCGGCAAATTTTACTGTGAACTACAAGTTTTTCGGATTGATCATTGCCACGGCGCTGTTTCTGTGGACTTCGGACAATGTTTCCGTTTCGCTGCTCATCCTTTTGCTGGCGATCCATCTGTGGGGCGTGACCCACGGTGCGCTGGATGTGCGGGTGCTGCGGTTTACCATTGAACTGGTGTCGCTTATCGCGGCGTCTTGCGTGCTGCTGCAGACGGTGCTGTTTTATTTCTTCGATGTGAATCTGATGTTCCTGCAGCCGTGGATGGTGACGGATTTTGACCACGCCGTTTTCCGGGAGGGCAGTATTTATCAGGGCATGTACCGCCCGTCGGCATTCTTTCTGGAGCCGTCCTATTTTGCCCAGTATTGCAGCGTGGGCGTGTTGTCGCTGCTGTTCCCCGGCAGGAGAAATCACCCTACGGTGCGGCTGATGCTGGCGCTCTTTGTGACGCTGGGCTGCGTATTGACTTCCTCCGGAATGGGTATCGCTATCTGCGCCAGTATTTTCTGCCTTTATGTGCTGTTCACCCCCAGCCCCCGGGAGCGCCGGGTCAAGAGGATCTTCCTTTGGGTGGTGGCGGCTGCCGTCGCTTTCGCGGTGCTGATGCAGTTTGATTTTTTCTACCTTTCCGTGAAGCGGATCTTCGACGAGGTCAACGGCTCCAATGCGTTTACCGCCCGTTTCCAAAACTGGGACGCGGTGATCGGCAGTTTGCAGGGGCCGGATCTGTGGTTCGGCAAGGGGATTGCCAGCCTGCCCACCTGCTATATTACAGGTCTGATGAAACTGATTTGGTATTTTGGCATTGCAGGCGCGCTCCTGGCGCTGATCGGGCTTACCTGGCTGTTTGTGCGCAGCAGGACGCCGATGGGCCGCTGCCTTTGCGTGCTGTTTGCGGGACTTTTGGTCATTGCCAATGTGTTTGATTTTATGTCCATGATCTTCTGGTTGTCGTTGCCGGTGGCCAATGCGTCGGTGTTCCGCCGCCGCGCGCTGATGGAACGCGAGGAAAAGAAAGAGCGCGATCAGTAAACCGACAGGATTTTTATTCGTTTGAATTTATAGTTTTCAAGGAGGGCATTGCTATGGAATTTGTGAAGGATCGCTTGGTGGTTAAGAAGTACGATACCCGGGCAGAAATGGGCGCTGCAGCCGCGAAGGAGGCGGAGCAGGTCATCTGCCGCATTATCGCGGAAAAGGGCGAGATCAATATGATCTTTGCCGCCGCACCCAGCCAGAATGAGATGCTGGCAAGTCTGCTGGCAAGCGAAAAAATCGACTGGAGCAAGGTCAACGCCCTGCACATGGATGAGTATGTGGGATTGACCGAGGGCGACAGCCACACTTTCGGCGTTTATCTTTACGAGCATATTTTCCGCCACAAAAACTTTAAGTCCGTTCATTACATCAAGGGCAGCAACCCCGATTCTGACGCTGAATGCGCCCGCTACGGCGCGCTGCTGGAGCAGTATCCTGTGGATGTGGTGTGCCTGGGCATCGGCGAAAACGGTCACATTGCCTTTAATGACCCCTGGGTGGCGGATTTCAACGACCCCAACCCGGTGAAGAAGGTGCAGTTGGACGAAAAATGCCGGATGCAGCAGGTCAATGACGGCTGTTTCCCCACCATCGACGATGTGCCCACCCATGCGCTGACGCTGACTATTCCTGCGCTGACCGCAGCGAAATATATGTTCTGCGTGGTGCCCGCGGCCACCAAGGCCGATGCGGTAAAGGCCACCGTTTACGGTCCGATCAATGAGGATTGCCCCGCCACCATCATGCGCAACCACCCCAATGCTGTGCTGTACTGCGATGCAGATAGCGGCAAGTATCTGGAGGGATAAAAATGGTTACGAAGATCGAAAACGGCCTTGTTCTGCAGGGCGGCAAGTTTAAGAACATGGATCTTTACTTCGCCGATGGCAAGATCATCGCCATGGGCGGCCAACGGCCTGCTGACCGGGTCATTGATGCCAAGGGCTGCTATGTGACCGCGGGTTTTGTGGATCTGCACTGTCACGGCGGCGCAGGCTGCGATTTCAGCGACGGCGATGCTGCCGGCGCGGTGAAGGCGGCCGAACTGCACATGCGCCACGGCACGACTACGCTGTTCCCGACCTTGCTCAGTGCAAGTTTTGAGACTCTGGACCGGGCCATCTGCGCCGTGGAAGAGGCGCAGAAAATGAGCGTTACCCTGGAAGGCCTGCATTTGGAAGGTCCTTACTTCTCGCCCAATCAGACCGGCGCCCAGAACGGCAAGACCCTGCGCCGCCCGGATGCCGAAGAATACGGAAAAATTTTGGAAAATCACAAGATCGCCCGCTGGGATTATGCCCCGGAGCGGGATGAGGACGATGGTTTTCTGAACGCGCTGCTGCGCCATGGCGCGGTGGCGGCTGCAGCCCATACCGATGCCACCTGCCAGCGCATGGAAGCGGCTGCGGATGCCGGCTGCCGGCTGATCACCCATCTGTACTCCTGTACTTCCACCATCCGCCGGGAAATGGGTTTCCGCATTGCGGGCGTGGTGGAAGCGGCCTACCTGCGGGATGATATTTCTGCGGAACTCATTGCCGACGGTTGCCATCTGCCCTACGAACTGCTGCGCCTTGCTTACAAGTGCAAGGGCGCGGACCGCATTGTGCTGGTCACCGATGCCATGCGTGCCGCCGGTTTGGGCGACAGCGGTCAGTTTGACCTGGGCGGCGTGCCCTGTATCGTGGAAGATGGCGTGGCAAAACTGCTGGACAGAAGCGCTTTCGCCGGCAGTGTGGCCACTGCCGACCGGCTGGTACGCACTTGCGTCAGCGCAGGCATCAGCCTTGAAGACAGCGTGAAAATGATCACCGTCACCCCGGCGAAGATCATGGGCCTTAACGACCGCGGCGTGCTGGAAGTGGGCAAACTGGCGGATATCGTGATCTTTGACGGGAATATCAACATTCAAACTGTGATCAAGAAGGGTGAAGTGGTAGCATGAACGCGACCCAAACGAAGCAATACCTGGATTTTTTTAAGACCGAATTGACGGACAATCTGCTTTGGTTTTGGATGGATCGGTGTTTGGACAAGGAAAACGGCGGCTATCTCAACTGCTTCTCCAATGACGGCAGCCGGCTGGTCAGTACCGATAAGTACACTTGGTCCCAAGGTCGGTTTATTTGGACATTCTCCAAACTGGCAATGCTGGACAGCGACCTTTTTGGCGAAAAAGACCGGGCGAAATTTCTGTCTTATGCGGAAAATGGTAAAAACTTCCTTTTACGCCATGTGCTGCTGGGGGAAAACGATTACCGCTGCGTGTTTTTGATGGATGCCCATGGAAATCCCAAGCATGTGGGCGATTTTGAAGGCTACGATCTGAGCATCTCTGCCGACTGCTTTGTGGTCATGGGTTTTGCCGCCTATGCCCGGGCAGCGAAGGACGCCGAGGCCTGGGATTTCGCCAGGAAATTGGGCGAAAGCGTTTGGGTACGCTACCGGTCCAACAATTATCGCTCCCTGCCGTACCCGGTTTCCGACAAATATCTGCCCCATGCGCGGCCTATGATTTTGACCAATATGTGCTGCGAACTGTATCACGCGGCGGCGACTATGGACAGCGCTTATTGCGGCGTGCTGCGTGAGCGCATCGAACTGTGCCACGGGGAGGTTTTCCGGGATTTCTGCGATGAAAACGGCCTGGTGCATGAGTTTGTTTACGCTGACGGCGCGTTTGCTCCCAACCTTTTTGGCCAGCATATCAACCCCGGCCACACCCTGGAAGATCTGTGGTTCCAGCTGGAGGCGGCGCAGATTTTGGGAGACAACACGCATTTCGAGCGCATTTGCAAGGCGGCCAAGGCAACCATGGCGCTGGGTTGGGATCAGGAGTTCGGCGGAATCCTGCATTTTACCCCCTGCGACGGCCTGAACACCGGCTTTGAAGTGGCGGATGCGGCGGACGAACCTCAGATGGCGCTGGTGCTGGACGATATGTGCAGCAAATTGTGGTGGGTGCATTCCGAGGCCATTTACACGCTGCTGCTATTATACTGCCGCACCGGTGACGAAGAATTTTACGGCCTTTTTAAGAAGGTTTTTGACTATACTTATGCCACTTTCCCCAATCCTGACCGACAGATCCGGGAGTGGATCCAAATTCGCACCCGGGACGGAAAGCCTCAGGAGAAAGTCGTGGCGCTGCCGGTGAAAGATCCTTACCACATTATTCGTAATGTGGCGCTGATCATCGAGCTACTGGAAAGAGTACGGAGGGAACAAAAATGAGTAATTTGGAAGTTTATCGCAAACTTTACGCCCAGGTTTGGGTACCCATCTTTGCTAAGGACGATTTTGACACCGAGATCTTGCTGGAGGGTTGCCGCCTTGCGGGCATCGACATCATCGAGTACACCCTGCGCCGGGAAGACGCGGACAAGGTGATCCCCACGCTGAAGAGCCGGTATCCGGAGTTTTCCGTTTTCGTGGGCAGCACCATCGACGATGATGCCATCACGCTGCAGATGAAGGAAAAGTATCCGCAACTGATGACCATCGCGGAACTGGCGCCGTTTGTTGACGGCTTTGTGTCCATGCTGCCTTACTCCGACGAGACGCTGAAGAAGTACGGCAAGAGCCATCTGTGCATCCCCACCGCGGAGACCTCCGGCGAGGCGCTGCGGCAGGTGAAAGCCGGGGCGGCATTCATTAAGGTGCTGGGCCCGGATTTCGCGTTCTCCAAGAAACTGCACGCTGTGCCCACTTTCGGCTACTGCCCCACCTTTATCACCGGCGGCGTGACGCCGGAACGGATGGCGGAGGCGTTCGAGATGGGCAACGTGCTGTGCGCGGCAGGTTTTGATGTGGTGCTGCGGGGCGTTGAGCCCAAGGAATTGACCGCGCAGTTGGTGGCGGAGCGCATCCGTCATTTTGTGGATACCGCCAAGGCCGCCCGGGCGGCGGTGCTGCCGGGTCTGGCGAATTGCGAAAAACTCAGCGACGAGGAATTTTTCACGGCGCTGCCCAATTACTGCAGCGTCCGCTAAGGAGCGCTTATGGCTACATTTGCTTTTAAAAGCCCGGAGATCGTGGCGGAGGGGCTGGAAGTTTTTGATGCGCGGCAAGGCGCATTCTCCATTCACGGCTTTTATCAGCCGGAAAATCCCGGCGTATTCCGGCGGTTGCCGGCGGAAGTGGCGCGGGCCACTTCGGAAAAGGTGTGGCATCTGCACACCGACACCGCCGGCGGGCGGCTGCGGTTTGTGACGGATTCGCCTTACATTGCCGTGGGCGCGGTGTGCCCGGAGAAGGTGTTTACCTCCGACCGGACAGCAGCGCTGTGCGGCGCATCGGCGTTTTCTTTCGATTTGTACGCGGACGGGGAATTTGTCCGGGTGCTGTGGCCCAAGACCATCAAGACCGAGGGCAGTGTGGTGCATTTTGCGCTGCCGGAGGGGCGCTATGAGGGCTCTTATGACTTCAAGACCCGGAAAATGCGGCAAATTACGCTGAATTTCCCCACTTTTTGCGCCATCAGCGAGGTGCATATCGGCCTGATGCCGGGCAGCGCATTGCTGCCGGCGCAGCCTTATCGCAACAAAAAATCGGTGGTGTTTTACGGCTCGTCCATTACCCAGGGGGCGTGTGCGTCCCGGCCGGGCAATATCTATCAGAATGTGCTGAGTCGGTGGCTGGACATGGATTATGTAAACCTCGGCTTTGCCAGCGGCGCTTTTGCTGAGGATGCGATCGTGGATTATTTGTGCGGCCTCAGCACGCCGGTGCTGGTTTTTGATTACGATCACAATGCCAAGACGCCGGAAGATCTCCGCGCCACCCATTTGCCGGCGCTGCGAAAACTCTGCGCGGCCCATCCGGGTACGCCCATTATTTTGCTGTCCAAGCCCAACCGGCATGCGGGCGAGGCGGAGGCGCTGGAGCGTGTGGCGGTGATCCGGGAAAGCATCGCGGCGATGAATGCCGAGGGTCGGGAAAACTTGTATTTTGTCAACGGGCAGGAAATTTTCACCGCGCTGGACGCGGAAATGATGACCATTGACGATACCCATCCGACGGATTTGGGGCATTACTGCATGGCCAAGGCGTTGCGCCCGGTGCTGGAAAAGTGCTTGAACAGGTAAATAAAACAGCGGAGCAGAAACTTCTGCTCCGCTTGTTTGTTGGCTTTTTTGAAAGAGGCTGAAGATGCGGAAACTGCAAAAACCGGGGGATTTTTGCGCTGCTTTTGCGCTGAAAGAGACAGAGATAAAACTACTTGAAAACGCAGGATAAAACTGGTAATATAAAAGGGTACTTTTAGAAAGGAGATAATTATGGAAAATTCAATTTATTTCCCCCTTGTGCTGGTCGCTTTTGCGGCGATCATTACGCTTTGCTATGTGTTCGTCCTGTTCCGAAAAGTATCCCGTCTGAAAATCGGCGACCAGAAGGTTGAGCAGATTCAGAATTATATTCACGAAGGCGCAATGACCTTCCTCTTCCGTGAGTATAAGATCATAATTCCTTTTGTGTTTGGTGTCGGCGCGCTGCTTGCCGTGCTGGGATTCGTTCCCGCGCTGCAGGGCGCGGAAGGCATCGGCTGGCAGGCGGCGATCTGCTTCGTGGTGGGCGCTTGTTTCTCTGCTCTTGCAGGTTGGATCGGCATGGCTATTGCCACCAAAGCCAACGCAAGAACAGCCATTAAGGCAAAAGAAGAGGGCATGTCCGGCGCGCTGAAGGTCGCTTTCGGCGGCGGCGCTGTGCTGGGCCTGTCTGTTGCAGGCTTTGGCCTGCTGGGCCTGGTGGGCATTTTCATTGTGGTTTACGCGATTACACAGGATGTGCACGCACCCGTGCAGATCCTTACCGGTTACAGCCTCGGCTGCTCCCTGATCGCTCTGTTTGCCCGTGTGGGCGGCGGCATCTATACCAAGGCTGCTGACGTGGGAGCGGATCTGGTGGGCAAGTTGGAGGCTGGCATCCCTGAAGACGACCCCCGCAATCCCGCAACCATCGCAGACAATGTGGGCGACAATGTGGGCGATATCGCCGGTATGGGCTCTGACCTTACGGAGTCCTATGTTGGCTCGATCATTTCCTGCCTGACTATGGCGCTGTTTACGGGCCTGTCTTTCAAGCACATTTTGTTCCCCATTCTGATCTGCGGCGTGGGCATTTTGGCGTCGTTGATCTCTGTTTCCATCGTCCGTGCCCGCAACTGGAAAGATCCCCATAAGGCGCTGAACATCGCTACATATATTGCTACCGCCATTGTGGTGATCGCGGCTGTTTTGCTGGCGATCTTCTATCTGGGTCAGTTTAAGTATATGTTCTGCGTTATCGTTGGTCTTGCGGCGGGTATCGGCGTAGGCTTTGTGGCGGAACTTTATACCTCTGATGAGTATGCCTCTGTTAAGGACATCGCCAAGGAATCCCAGACGGGTCACGGCACCAATATCATTGCCGGCCTGGGCGTGGGTATGCGCTCCACATGGCTGACCATTGCCTGCCTGGGCTTGGCTATTGCACTGGCTTATTTCTTTGGTGGTGCTTACGGCATCGCGTTGGCCGCTGTGGGTATGCTTTGCACTGTGGGTATTACCGTTTCTGTTGACGGCTACGGTCCCATCTCCGATAATGCCGGCGGCATCGCTGAGATGGCCGGTATGCCCAGCGAAGTTCGCGGTATTACCGACAAGTTGGATGCGGTGGGTAACACCACTGCTGCCATCGGCAAAGGCTTCTGCATCGGCTCTGCAACACTTACATCTCTTGCATTCATTATATCATTCATTGAAGCAGCAGGTGTCACAATTTCGCTTGCAGACCCCAAAGTTCTCATAGGTATGTTGATTGGTGCAATGCTTCCTTATCTCTTCAGCTCGTTGACTATTGGCTCTGTTGGACGTGCAGCAAACAAAATGGTTGATGAAGTCCGTGCACAATATGAGGCACACCCTGAGATTTTAGAGGGCAAAATGCTCCCCGACTACAATAGATGTATCGACATCTCAACCAAAGCATCTCTAAAAGAGATGATCGTGCCGGGTATCATTGTTATTGTTTCGCCTATCGTTGCCGGATTTATCCTCGGCTCAGCAGGACTTGGCGGACTTCTTATTGGTGGATTGGTTTCCGCAATTATGCTCGCCGTGTTTATGGCAAACGCAGGTGGCGCATGGGATAACGCCAAAAAGTATGTTGAAGCAGGCAACTTTGGTGGCAAGGGAAGCGAAGCTCACAAAGCAGCAATCACCGGCGATACCGTGGGTGACCCATTCAAGGATACCGCAGGTCCTGCAATGGATATCCTCATCAAGCTGATGTCAGTTATCTCCTTGATATTGGTCCCTGTCCTTGCCAAGGTAACATGCCTCTGGGATGTCATTGTAAACCTCATCACAAAATAAGCAAAACAATAGCATAAAAATGAAAAGACCAATCCCGATTTGGATTGGTCTTTTTGTTTTTTTGAGCAATCTAAGAATTTGATACCATTTGAAGGTGGGTGCAAATTTTAGAATGTTGGGTGCATTTTGGTGAAAGGCTTTGCACCTATTTTAGTTCTATAACTTAGGATTTATTGAACAGATTTATTGATTATCATATTCGTCCCGCTCAGACTTTGGAAAGGCGTTGCCCCAATAATGATATGACAATTCATCTAGTGTTTTAAATATAATCTCGTTATTGGGGTTGGTGATTGCTATTTTGACATTGCCACCCCAATATCTAAATCTTTCTTGGCAGATGCCGCAAGCGGTCAAGATTTTGAAATCATCATTTTCGCTATCTCTCGAAACACATAATGAGTGTGTAATTCGCAAGTTGAACTTTTGGGCTTCACACATTGCGCCTGTTTCCATGCACAAGCCTGCACCTGCGTTGAAAGATTCTAATGCTACGGATATCAAATACTGTTGGTCTTCAGTAAAAATGACAGCACAACCGCCCCATCCTTTTGGAAATCTTTTATTGACGAAATCTATGGCTTTCTGGTACATTTGCAATCCAATTTCAATGTCATTCATAGGGAAGAACTCCTTTGTCAAATTTTTATTTATCGTGGGTGCATTTTTTAGAGTTAAGGGTGCATTTTCCTATCTTGAAAGTTAGTCCATCGTATTTTTGTCCATCAACCTCTCGTTCTCCTATGTCTCGATCACATTCCTTAAAGCCGAGCTTTGCAGCACAGCTGAGCATACGGACGTTACCCGACCAAGTTTGTGTGTAAAGCTCGTCCACGCCGTTCTCAAAGTAATAGTTCACAAAGGCACGGAGAGCATTTGTGCCGATACCTTTACCCCAAACATCGGATTCGCAAATGTCAATGCCAACAGCACGATAAACGGTCTGACCGTCCTTGATCTCGCCAATCCATTCGTAGCTCTCGTCAATGGGGTAGGAGCTTACCCAGCCAATGTGTCTGCCGTTCCATTCGATCTCAAACTTCGGGCGGCGAACGTCGTCGGGAATATCTTTCACGGACTCGTAGTATTCACGCCAAGATGTGCGCTCGGTTTCCTCGTCTGATTCGATAGGCTCCCACGGTGCATCGGTATTTGACCACTCGGTTTCGGTGGTAAACCAACGCACATAGTCCTCAATGTCGGACTCTATCATATCTCGCAGAATAATACCTTCAAATTCGATTTCCATACTTC
>JAZNTI010000024.1:0-24213 GCA_045591725.1 Faecousia sp. | reverse complement strand
AGAACCGTCTCCCTGACAGCTGCCGGTATCGCCAAAGCGGAAAAGTTCTTCGGCATAGAGAATCTGGCAGATTCCGAGAACACCACCATTTCCCACCACATCAACCAGGCCATGAAGGCCCGTGGCCTCATGAAAAAGGACATCGACTATGTCATCAAAGACGGCGAGATCATCATCGTAGACGAATTCACCGGCCGACTGATGTACGGCCGCCGCTACAACGAGGGTCTGCACCAGGCCATCGAAGCCAAAGAGCGGGTCAAAGTCGCCAGCGAAAGCCGCACCCTCGCCACCATCACTTTCCAGAATTTCTTCCGTCTTTACGATAAACTCTCCGGCATGACCGGTACGGCGCTGACCGAGGAAGAGGAATTTGCCACCATTTACCAGTTGGATGTGGTGGAGATCCCCACCAATAAACCCGTAGCGCGTATCGACCACACCGATGTGGTCTACAAGACCGAAATCGCCAAATTCCGCGCCATCATCGCCCAGGTCAAGGCATGCCACGCCAAAGGTCAGCCGGTGCTGGTGGGTACGATCTCCATTGAAAAAAGCGAGATCCTCTCCAAACTTCTCAAGCGCGAGGGCATTGCCCATAATGTTCTGAACGCCAAATATCACGAGCAGGAAGCGCAGATCGTGGCGCAGGCCGGTAAATTCGGCGCGGTGACCATCGCCACCAACATGGCAGGCCGCGGCACGGACATCGTGCTGGGCGGTAATGCCGAATACCTTGCAAAATCCGAACTGCGCCGGCTGGGCACGGATGAGACCCTCATCGCCGAGGCAGACTCCTACGCCGACACCGACAATGCAGAGATCCTGGCAGTTCGCAGGCAATACGAAGACCTTTTGCGCAAATTCAAGGCTGAAAACGCTGACGAAGCAGACAAAGTCCGCGCCGCCGGTGGTCTTTTCATCATCGGCACCGAGCGCCACGAAT
The DNA here is from genome assembly GCA_045591725.1 of Faecousia sp. Taxonomy (GTDB): domain Bacteria; phylum Bacillota; class Clostridia; order Oscillospirales; family Oscillospiraceae; genus Faecousia. The sequence goes on along the minus strand of JAZNTI010000024.1, from coordinate 23,267 downwards.
CCCGTCGAATCGACAATCAGTTACGCGGACGCTCCGGCCGTCAGGGCGACCCCGGTGAAAGCCGGTTCTACCTGAGCCTGCAGGACGATCTGATGCGTCTTTTCGCATCCGACCGTGTCAGCGCCATGATGGAGACCCTGGGTCTGGACGAGGACACCCCCATCGACGCCCGGATCCTCTCCGGTGCGGTGGAAAACGCCCAGCGGGCAGTGGAAAGCCGCAACTTCCGCTCCAGAAAGAGCGTTCTGGAATACGACGATGTCATGAACACCCAGCGTGAAGTCATCTACGCCCAGCGTCAGAAAGTGCTGGACGGCGAAGATTTGCGCGAAAATATTTTGAATATGCTCCGGGATACCGTGGACAGCGCTGTTGCGGAAAACCCCGAGACCGTTCTTGCCCGTTTCCAGGGCATCTTCTTCCCCCGCGGCGCGCTGACCGGCGCTGACTGCGCCGATGCGGACACCGTCTATGATGCCGCCGTGAAGACCTACGAAGCCAAGGAAGCCACCATCACCCCCGCTGTGATGCGCGAACTGGAGCGTGTGATCATGCTCCGGGTGGTGGACGAATACTGGATGGACAATATCGACGCCATGGACGATCTGAAGCAGGGCATCGGTCTGCGTGCCTACGGCCAGCACGACCCGGTGGTTGCCTACAAAGAAGAAGGCTACGAAATGTTCCAGAACATGGTTAACGCCATCCGCGAGGAAACCGTCCGCCGGCTGTTTTTGGTGCAACTTCGTCCCCAGCAGGAAGTGCGCAGGGAAAAAGTGGCCAAAGAAACTTCCGCCATCGGCAACGGCGACAGCATTGTCAAAAAACAGCCGGTGCGCAACAAAGCCACCAAAGTCGGCCCCAACGACCCCTGCCCCTGCGGCAGCGGCAAAAAGTACAAAAAGTGCTGCATGCACAAGGACAAAGCCGAGTAAATCCACTTCCCCCTATCCCTTCCCCCGAGTCTTTTCTGACGCCCTCCCTATCCCTTCCCCCGGGGGGAAGGTGCCCCCGTAGGGGGCGGAAGAGGAATTCGGGCAGTAATCTGCAATTCTGTACAAAGTCCGCACCTCCTGCGAGGTTAAATCCGAGTAAATCCACTTCCCCCTATCCCTTTCCCCGAGTCTTTTCTGATGCTCCCCCCTATCCCTTCCCCCGGGGGGAAGGTGCCCCCGTAGGGGGCGGAAGAGGAATTCGGGCGACAAACTAAAAGTTTTTGCAATGTCTGTACCTCCCACGAGGTTGAATTATGGAACAAAATCAAAACCTGAAACGCAACGCGCAAACACTCCGCAAAAACATGACCAAAGAAGAAGCACACCTTTGGTATCAATGTTTGTGCCGCGCAAAATTTCGCTTCCGCAGGCAGTATGTAATCGGGAATTATATCGTTGATTTTTACTGCCATCAAGCAAAACTTGTAATAGAACTGGACGGCTCCCAACACTGCACACCCGACAGAATCCAGTACGACAAGAAGCGAACAACTTATTTGGAATCTCAGGGATTAAAAGTCGTCAGATTTTCCAATTTAGATGTCACGGGGAAATTCCGCGAAGTATGTGAAACAATCTATCAAATCACAGAAGAACGCGCGGCTCAAAGCCCGTAAGGTTTCCGCCCGCATTCCTCTTCCGTCCCGGCTTTGCCGGGCCACCTTCCCCCCGGGGGAAGGGATATTGCCATATCACCTTTGGAGTTTTTATGTCTGTAATTACCCAAAAAATCGGAAAATTAGAATACTTGACCGCCGAAGGCATCGCCGTTCCCCACGCTTTCACCACCCGCCTGGGCGGCGTCAGCGCTGCACCCTTTGACAGTCTGAACATCGGCATGCACCGGGGCGACGAGGCTGAAAATGTGGTGGAGAATTTCCGCATTTTGGGAAAGGCCATTGGCTTCCGACCGGAAAACACCGTACTGACCCATCAGGTGCATACGGACATTGTCCGCGTGGTCACCAAGGCAGATACTTGCGGACTCGATAATCATGATTATCCCGAATGCGACGCCCTCATCACCAACGATCCCGGCACAGCGCTTACCATCTTCACCGCCGACTGCACCCCCATTTTGCTGTGGGATGCCGCAAACGGCGCGGTGGGCGCAGCCCACGCCGGCTGGCGGGGCACGGCGCTCTCCATTGCCGGCAAAACCGCCCGGGCAATGATGACGCACTTTGGCTGCAAAGCGGAGAATCTGCACGCTGCCATCGGCCCGAATATCGGCGCATGCTGCTTTGAAACCACGATCGAAGTGCCTCAGGCCATGATCGAAGCCTACGGAAAAGCAGTTGAAGAATTCATCCGTCCCGCAGGCGAAAAATATTATGTAAACCTAAAAGAGATCAACGCCCTTTCCCTGCGCAGATCCGGCGTAAAACATATCGAGATCAGCGAAGACTGCACCATGTGCAGCCACGAAAAATACTGGTCTCACCGCTATACCCACGGCATCCGGGGTTCACAGGGTGCGATCATCGTTTGTAAGGAGGTAACGCCATGAAACGGTTTCTTGCCGCGCTGGCCATCGCTGCGCTGGCTTTAAGCCTTTGCGCCTGCAACAAGGTGGAAGGCCCTTATATTCCCACCGGCGACGGTCTTACCCCCGACGGTCCCGTCACCCCCGATGCGCCGCCGAAAGATCAGGCGCTGACCATGGTCTACTACCCCAACCGGTCCATGAATCCCTACACCGCCACGGACTATACCAACCGGGCGCTGCTGCCGCTTCTGTATCAGAGCCTTTTCAGCGTGGACCGCAACTATAACTGCGTGCCCATCCTCTGCAAGGAGTATTCCGTATCCCAGGATATGCAGACCTGGACATTCTACATTGAAAATGCCCTCTTCTCCGACGGTACGACCCTGACCGCGGACGATGTTGCAGCAAGTTTGCAGGCGGCTACTTACGGTCAGTATTACAAAGGGCGGTTCCAGCATGTGACTTCCATCACCGCCGAACAGGGTGCTGTGGTGATCCGGCTGAGTACCCCCTGCCAAAACCTGCCCATACTGCTGGATGTGCCCATCGTCAAGGCCGACCAGGTAAACAATGCCAATCCCATCGGCACCGGTCCTTACATTCTGGATAAAGCCCTCAGTGGCATGCGGCTGCGCCGGCAGGCGGCATGGTGGTGCAGCGGCAAGGCAAATATGGCGGTCACCGCCACCTATATCCCTTTGGTGGAAGCCACTTCTCCCAGTCAGATCCGGGATCAGTTCCAGTTCGCGGATGTGGGTCTGGTGTGCACTGACCCCGGCTCCGACCTCTATGCCGACTACCGCTGCGACTACGAACTGTGGGAAGCGGAAAACGGACTGTTCCTTTATATGGTCTGCCACAAAAACAGCCCCGTATTTTCCAATGACACCGTGCGCAAAGCGCTGACGCACGCCATCGACCGGGATCTTCTGGTGGAAGAATTCTACCGGGATTTTGCCCGAAGCACCACACTCCCGGCATCCCCCTCCTCCCCCTACTACAATGCCAATCTGGCCAAGCGCTACGGCTATGACCCCGAGATCTTCACCAACGCCCTCACCGAAGCCGGAATGCAGGGCGCGAAAGTGACCATGCTGCTGAACATGGGCGATTCCCTGCGGCTGCGCGCCGGCCGGCGCATCGCCAAAATGCTCACCGACTGCGGCCTTGAGGTGGAACTGAAGGAACTGGCGCCCGAAGACTACGAAGAGCACCTGCGCTGGAGCACCTACGATCTGTACCTGGGTCAAACCAAACTCTCCCCCAATATGGATCTTTCGGCGTTCTTCCGCAGCAACGGCGGCATGAACTATGGCGGTCTTGCCAACTCTACCATTCATGCCATGGCGCTGGAGGCGCTGACCAACAGCGGCAACTACTATAACCTGCACCAACTGGTGATGGAAGACGCGCATCTTTGTCCCATTTTGGTGCGCTCTTACGCCGTCTATGCCACCCGCGGTCTTGTGACCAACCTGACGCCGGCCCGGGACAATCTGTTTTTCTACACTTTAGGCAAGACCATGGCCGATGCACAAACCAAATAAATTAAGGGCACCCTTTCGGGTGCCCTTTTCTTTCACATTAGCAGCAGCAATTGTTGTTGTCGCAGCCACAGCCGCAACCGTTGTTGGCGGTATTGCCACCCATATTGCCGCAACCGCAGCAGGTAAACAGCAGGATCAAAATGATGATCCACCAGCAGTTATTGCCACCAAAACCGTAATTACACATAAAGAATACCTCCGAAGATGATTTTCGAGCAGTTTGCCGCTCATTCCATGGTATTCCGCTGTGCAAAAAAGGTGCGCAAATAACATCACAGTTGCCGCAACGCATCCACCAGCGCAGTCTTGGACGCGGTCTTTTCGTCCTTGACTTTGATCACTTTTGCCGGGCAGCCGGCCACCACGGTATTGGGCGCAACGTCGGAAACCACCACCGCGCCGGCAGCCACCACCGCGTCATGACCCACCCGGCAGCCTTCGATGACCACCGCGTTGGCGCCGATCAGAACATTATCCTCCACAATGACCGGAGTCGCAGAAGCAGGCTCGATCACGCCTGCCAGCACTGCGCCGGCGCCCACATGGCAATTCTTGCCCACCGTGGCTCTGCCGCCCAGAACGGCGCCCATATCGATCATGGTGCCCTCACCGATGACCGCGCCGATATTGATAATGGCACCCATCATGACCACGGCATTTTTGCCGATCTGCACCTGCTCGCGGATCACAGCACCCGGCTCGATGCGGGCAGGAATATCTTTCAGATCCAGCATGGGGATAGCGGAATTGCGGCAGGCATTTTCCACTTCCACATGTTCAAATTCGTTGTTTTCCAATACAGGCGCAATATCCTTCCAATCGCCAAAAACGATCTTGCAGTTTTCACCCGCAGGAAACTCCCGGCAACCCGGAAACGCCACCGGCATCTTTTCCCAAATATACAATTTCACCGGGGTCTTTTTCTCGGAGGTGCGGATATATTCTATGATCTCGTAAGCATCCATGGTACGGCGCTCCTTTGCTTTTTTTCTTATCCTACCACCTATTCCCCAAAAACACAAGTGAGAAATTGACACCCGCCGGAAAATCGTCTATAATGATTTAAATTATGGAAGGAGGTGTGCGCCATGCAGATCATCACCGATCGCCGCGCCCTGCACCGGATCCCGGAACTGGACAAAACGCTGCCGCAGACCATGCAGTACCTGCGCAGCGCCTTGGAAAATCTGAATTGCCGCATTTTTGCCCCCACGGAAGAGAGCCTTTGCGCCTATTTTGACTTTGGCGCGGAAGATGCTATTGCGTTCCGAGCAGATTGCGATGCACTGCCCATCACCGAAAATACCGGCGCGCCCTACACCTCCCGGCACAGCGGCTGTATGCACGCCTGCGGCCATGACGGCCACATGGCGATCCTACTGGAACTATCACGCCGCCTGAACGCCAAAAAAGAACTGCGCCACAATGTGCTCCTGGTTTTCCAGCCGGCAGAAGAAACTACCGGCGGCGCGCTGGATCTGTGCAAGACCGGCATTTTTGAGCAATACAAGGTCAAAGCCATCTTCGGCTTGCATCTGTGGCCCCAACTGCCCAAGGGCGTAATACACAGCCGCAAAGGCGCTCTCATGGCCCGCGCCAGCGAAATTGATGTGGATATTTACGGCAAGTCTGCCCACATTGCCAAATCGGGCGAAGGCATCGACGCCCTGACCGCCGGCGCGGAGTTCCTCCGCCGGGCATGCGAACTGGAGCGCTCGCTGAGCGAAGACATTTTCCGGCTTTTGAAATTCGGCCGCATGGAAAGCGGCACGGTGCGCAACGCCCTTTCTGCCCACACCCGGCTGGAAGGCAGCCTCCGGGCATTTGATGATACCGTCTTTGCCGGACTGCGCGACGGTCTTTGCGCCATCGCCGCAGACCTTGAACACGAAACCGGTTGCACCGTAAAGATCAGTCTTTCCGAAGGTCTGCCTCCGGTGACCAATCCCGAAGATCTTTACAGCGCCATCCGCGCCGTTGCACCCTTTGCCGAACTGGATACCCCCAGCATGACCGCCGAAGATTTTTCCTGGTATCAGCGGTTTATTCCGGGTATGTTTTTCTTCCTCGGTCTGGGCGATGTGCCGGCGCTGCATACCGCGGAGTTTGACTTTGACGACGAAATCTTGCTGAAAGGTGCCGACTTCTTTGAAGTTCTGGCAGATAATTTCCAATGATCGCTTTAAACTCGAATCTGAGCCTGCTGCAGCGCAGCGGCATCCGTCAATTTACAAATCTGGCCAGGACCGTGGAAGACTGCGTGCTGCTGACCTTGGGCGAGCCGGATTTTGACACACCGGAGGCCATCACCGAATCCGCCGTCGCCGCCTTGCAGGCCGGCCGCACCCACTACGCCCCCAATCAGGGCGTGGAAGCGCTGCGCCGCGCCATCGCAAAAGCGGAAACCGCCCGGGGCATGACCTGCACCGAAGAGCAGGTGCTCATCACCGCCGGCGCCACCGGCGCGCTGTTTACGGCGCTTTTGGGTATCCTCAACCCCGGTGACGAGGTCATCGTACCCACCCCGGCATTCCCCCTTTATGAGTCCATCATCACCATGGCCGGCGCGAAAACGGTTGCGCTGGACCTTTCCGCCAACGGCTGGAGCATCACAGACGATACCCTGAGTGCGCTGATCACCCCCAAAACCAAGGCCATCGTCCTCAATTCCCCCCACAACCCCACCGGCACGGTTTTAGGCGAAAACGCATTGCAGGCTGTGAAAAACGCGGTGCTGGGCAAGTCCATTTTCGTCATCTGCGACAATGTCTACGAAAGCCTTTGCGCCGGTTGCCCCGACTTAAGCACCGACAAGGACCTGCGCGACCAGATTCTGCTGTGCCAGAGTTTCAGCAAGCGCTGCGCCATGACCGGCTGGCGCGTAGGATATCTGGTAGGCCCGAAAGAGGTCATGGAGCGGCTACTCCTGCTCCACGCAGCACAGATCGCCTGTATCCCTACCTTCACTCAGGATGCCTGCATCACCGCGCTGGAGACGGACACTTCCGAAATGGCTGCAACCTACGCCCGGCGCAGAGCCTATGCCTGCGCCCGACTGACGGAAATGGGGCTTGAATACCCCCGACCGGAAGGCGCATTCTACATTTTCCCCGACATTTCCCGTTACGGCATGGACGACAGCGAATTCTGCCGCCGGCTGATCACCAAGGCGCGCGTAGCCGCAGTACCCGGCAGTTGTTTCGGTGCGCCGGGACATATCCGGATCTCCTTTTGCTGCAGCGACGAGCGCTTACAGGCCGGACTTAACCGGTTGGAAACCTTTATCCGTTCCCTTTAATTCCAATAAAAGAACTCCGCTGGTTGCAGCGGAGTTCTTTTGCTCATTTTTCAGTTTTATTAAGTTTATCCTTCAGCCAATTCTTACCGGTAACAAAGCGCTCCACGATAAAGCAGACCACATAGTCGCCGGCGGCGTTGACCATGGTAGCAGGAGGATCCACCAAATTTCCCAGCGCAATGGCGATAGGATACGCAATGGCCATCTGCTCTGGGAAAAACATGGTGCAAAGCACCAGTTCACCGGTACCGCCACCGCCGGGAATGCCGGACATGGCAACGGAGGAAAATACCGCCACGATAATGGCCAAAATCGCCTCGCCGGTGGTAAAATCCTTACCGAAAATGCCAAAGATGAACGCCACCTTGACAATAGCCGCCATTGCCGAACCGTCCATATGCATGGTCGCGCCCAGGGGCAGCACAATATTGGAAACATCTTTGCTGATCCCGGTGTCCTCTGCCGCCTCCATATTGGTGGGGATGGTGGCAACACTGGAGCAAGTGCCGAAAGACACCGCCGCCGGCTTAAACAAGTGGTTGAACATTACGCGCACGCCCCCCTTGCCGCCGCCAAAACGGGCATAGATGGGGAAAAACACGAACATATACGCAAAGCAGATCACATAATAAATGACCAGCGTGCGGCTGTAATCACCGATAAGTTCCGGACCATAGGTCGCAACCAAAGTGGCAAAAAATCCAAAGAAACCCACAGGTGCATAATAGGTAATGATCTTGACCACTTTCATGATACACCCGGTCAAATCCGCCAGCAATTTAGCGGTCATGGTCTGCTTGCCGCCGGCCATTTGAACGCCGAAACCGCAAAGCACTGCAAATACGATCAACGGCAGGATCGCCTTGCGGCTGAGCAATTCCACAAAGTCCGGCTTTGTGAAGAAATTGATGATCATGTCCCCAAGACCCAGGGTGTTGCCCACGCTGCCTTCTTCCATGGGATACTGCCCCTGCACCAGCGGAAACACCCGGACGATCGCATACATGATCACCGCGGCGATACCGGCGGTAACGAAGAAGGTCGCCAGAGTCATGCCCATGATTTTGCCGGCTTTTCTGGCATCGTCCATATTGGCAATAGCGGACGCGATGGAGCAAAACACCATCGGCACCACCACGCAAAACATCAGATTAATAAACACCGTACCCAAAGGCTCCAGCACCGTAGCACCGGGTTGCAGCACCGTACCTTCGGCATCCTTGACCACAGGAAACAGCGCGCCGGCAATGCAGCCGCCTACAATGCCTGCCAGCATGGTCAGGATAAATCCGTAACTTTTCAAAAATCTTTTCAAACCGGTCACATCCTTTTGCAGATTTTTCCAAATAACTTTGTAATCATACCATATATTTCCGGGCAATGCAATACAGCAACTTCCGTGGCATGATTATAAATAGCGGAGCATATCCTCATATAAAAGGAGGAATGCGCCATGAACGAAGAACGCCTGACAATGCCCCATAAACTGACTTTGGATCACCGGGAGAAACTAACCATGACCGGCGTGACGGAAGTATTAAGTTTCGACGAAAATACCGTACTGCTGCGCACGGAACTGGGGGCGCTGCATGTGCAGGGCAGTGATCTGAAACTCAAGACCCTCTCTCCCGACGGCGGACAAGTGGCGGTAACCGGCACGGTGACCGCGCTGGTTTATGAACAGCCGCGCCAAGGCGGCAGCGTGCTGCGCCGCCTGTTCGGATGATCCCGCCACTGACCGCCGCCAACCAATTGCTGGCGGCAATGATCGCCGGGATCGGACTCGGCATCGTCTATGATTTTTTGCGCCCCCTGCGGACAAAGACCACCGTTCTTGCAGATCTATGCTTTGTTTTTTGCTGTTTCTGTGCGTGGGTCTATGTCAGTTTTGCCATCTGCCGCGGCGACCCCCGGCTGATGCTCTGGGCAGCAGCGCTGCTGGGCGGCTGGCTCTACAGTGTAAGCCTCGGATGCCTGATGCGCCCCTTATTCTTCCATTTTTGGGAAATAATTGGTAGAATATTCCGCTTTTTCTGGCGGTATTTCAAAAAAATTTTATGGTTTCCCCTTGTTTTTACAAAAAAACTCTTTGCAACTGTGAAAAAATGGGTTACAATAATACAGTTAAAGCACCCCCACCGCAGACAGAACAAAGGAGGATACCGCCATGGCAAAAAAGCCCAGCATCTTCAAGCGCGTGAAACTGGTCTACAAGCGCAGCAGCACGCTGACCAAAACCGTGGTGATCTGCGTTATATTACTGTCTACGATCGCATTGGTAGCGCTGCAGCACCAACTGCAAAACGCAAACCAGCAGTTAGACGACCTGAAAGATCAGGCCGCTGAAATGGAGCAAGACAACAATCAACTCATGGATTACATAGAGCAGTTGGGCACTGTGGAAAGCGTTAAGCGCATTGCACAGGAAATTCTGGGACTCGTGGAGCCGTTCTTCACCATTTTCCAGCCACAAAATTAAATGCATTGAAGGAAGCAATTTAAACTATGGAGTTAACCGTTGGAACGATTTTAGAGGGCAAAGTCAAAACCATCACCAATTTCGGCGCATTCGTTTCGCTGCCTGACAATATGACCGGCATGGTACATATTTCCGAGGTGGCCAACACCTACGTCAGCGATATTCGCCAGCACCTGACCGAAGAGCAGGAAGTCAAGGTCATGGTCATCAGCACCGAGGGTGGGAAGATCAACCTTTCCATCAAGCGGCTGGAAGCCAGAAAGCCCCGGGAGAATGCACCCCGGGAAAATGCGCCCCGAAACAATTACCGCAGCGCTCCCCAGCGCAGCGCACCCACACCGCCCCCTGCACCCAAGACCGCGGACCAACTCTTTGAAGAAAAACTCAAGGCTTTTATGTCGGAGTCGGACAGCAAACTTTCCGGCATCCGGGCAGACCACCGCACCAAAAGCCGCAGAAGATAAATTGCAAACGGGCTGCTGCAGCATAGCGGCGGCCCGTTTTCAGCAAAAGGAGTATTTGTATGGCAACTGTAATCGTTACCGGCGGCTCCCGGGGTATCGGCGCCGCTGCCGTTGAAGTTTTCCGCGCCCGGGGCGACAGCGTGTACTTCCTCTACGAAAAGCAGCACGAAGCCGCCAAAGCCGTTGCGGAAAAGACCGGCGCTACCGCCATCTGCTGCGATGTATCAGACAGCGCCGCCGTCCGGGAAGCATTCAGGGCGATCCCCGACGCGGATATTCTGGTCTGCAACGCCGGCATCTGCCACACCGGACTGATCAACGCGATCACTGAAAAAGACTGGGACAGGCTCTTTGACGTAAACGTCAAGGGTATCTACAACTGTGTCAACGCCGCGCTGCCGCTGTTTTTAAAGAAGCAAAGCGGCTCTATTATCACCGTTTCCTCCATGTGGGGTCAGGTGGGCGCATCCTGCGAAGCCGGTTACTCCGCCACCAAAGGCGCGGTGATTGCCCTCAGTAAAGCCTTGGCGCAGGAGTTGGGCCCCAGCGGCATCCGGGTCAACTGCATTGCCCCCGGCGTCATCGAAACAGATATGTGCGCCAATGTGGCGCCGGAAATCATGGCCGATCTGGCCAGCCAATCCTGCATCGGAAGAAACGGCACGCCCATGGACGTAGCCAAAGCCATCGCCGCCCTTGCCGGGCTGGAATTCGTCACCGGCCAGGTGCTGGGCGTCAACGGCGGCATCATTTTATAAGGAGAAAGACTATGAATATTTCCATCGCTTGCGATCACGGCGCATTGGCGCTGAAGAACACCCTGCGCGATTACCTGCAGGCCAAGGGGCACCAAGTGCTGGACTTCGGCACAAACACCCTGGACTCCTGCGATTACCCCGATTTTGCCGCAGCCGCTGCCCGGGCAGTTGCCGACGGCCGCTGCGAAAGAGGCATCGTGCTTTGCACCACCGGCATCGGCGTTTCCATCACCGCCAACAAGATTGACGGCATCCGCTGCGCTCTGCTTTCGGACACCGTTTCCGCCCGGATGACCCGGGAGCATAACGATACCAACATGATGGCTATGGGCGCTGCTATGGTCAGCGAGGCTCTGGCGCTGCAGATCGTGGACATTTGGCTTGACACGCCCTTCTCCGGCGGCGAGCGCCACCAGCGCCGCATCGACAAAGTGATGGCTCTGGAAAAGTAAACAAAAAAGGAGCCCGATGGGCGGCTTTTCTTATTGCGCAGCCTTTACCGGCCGGCGTTTTTTCAATTTGTACAGTTCTTCCGCAGCCATGCGGGTCTTGGCGACATCCGCATCCTTGGGAAAACAGTAGTAAAGGGCATCCTGATTGCCGATGCAGATCACATCGCCGATCTCATACCAGTAATAATCCGAATAAAGACCGTAGCAGGCCAGCGGGCCTTGGACATAATCCAGTTTTCCGTCACAGCCTACAAGCCGGAATCCGTCCACGCTATGGCTCAGATGACCCTCGCCCACCATGTAAATGGCCTTGTAGTCCACCATCATGCCGATCTTCACATCTGTTTCCAGGCTGTAAGTACCCTCTTGCAGTTCCCTGCGAACTTCAGCGCGCTGCCACGCATACCAATCAGGAATATGGCTGTAAACCATTTCGCCATTGACGCCTTCCAGTTGGCCCAAAGTGTTCAGATGCCACTGCTTGCCGCAGGCGGTGCAGTACAGTTCCGTGCCCTTGCCCAGCATCTTGCTTTCCACGCCGCAATGGGGGCATTTATACAAAATGCGGTGCAGGCCGTCGGCGCGGAAAGGCTCGGTGATATGCACCTCATTGTCCCGCTGCCACGCAAAATTATCAAAGGAGAATTCCGCATCCAACAGATCGTCGATCTCCTTGACGGTCAGGTTTTTGATCTGCTCCGTGGTCAGCAGGCACTTGGTGTGGGCGCTGACCTTGACTTTGCGCAGTTGCAGGCAGTTGTACAGCGGATCCCGGGCAAACGCGCCCTGAGTGATCACCGTCACCACCGGCACGCCCAGTTTTTTCAGCAGGACGCCCATCTTCCGGGGCAGCGCCGTTGCCGTGCCGTCAAAAGAATAACTGGCCTCGGGATACATGAGCACGCTGACCTTTTTCTTCTTGAGCATATACTCCATGTCCCGGATCAATGTCACATCACTGACGAATTTTTGGGTAGGAATGCAGCCCAAAAAGCGCATGAGCCACTGCTTGCCGATGAAGCCGTCACTGGTGCAGACGATGCCGAAAGGCTTGGGATAAAAAATCTTGGAAATGATCTTCAGGTCAATAAAACTCGAATGGTTCATCAGGATCAGGCAAGGCTGCTTGCCCACCTTTTCCATACCTTCCGCGGTATACTTAAAACGCGTGGGTACCAAATCGAAGATCGCCAGAATGCGCACCACGGTGCGCAGCAAAAAATTCGGGCGCAGAGGCTGACGATGCTTTCCTTTGGGCAGAGCGATGACATCTTCGTAGCGCTTGGTTACGGTTTTGATCTTCATGGCTTTACCATCCTTCGGTTTTGTTCTTCCTCAGTTTATCATATTGCCTTAATAATTGCAATATTTGAAAATTTGGAATAAAAACCGGGGTGGTCTGACCACCCCGGTTTGATTTTTGAACTTACTGCTCAGCCTTTTCCTCGGCTTCTGCCGCTTCCTTGGCAGCCGCCTCAGCGGCAGCGCGCGCCTCCACCCGGCGGACGAACATCTTCTCCGGATCGGGTTTTTTGATCATGAAGAACATCAGTAGCGCCACCGCCGCAAAGCAGGTCACCGCAGCCAACACCTGATTGACGCGGAAGGGACCCCACCACAGGCTATCGGTACGCAGACCTTCGATAAAGGTTCTGCCAAAGCCGTACCACGCGGCGTAACCCAGCGCGATCTGACCGTCGTAGGTGCGCTTTTTGCTGAGAAAATGCAGCAAAACAAAGCCGCCCAGATTCCAAACGGACTCATAAAGGAAGGTAGGATGGTGATACTCCACCTCACCGGTGGCGGTGTTCATCAGACCCATACGCAGGAACCAGTCGGTCTCCGAACCAAAGGCTTCGCGGTTGAAGAAATTGCCCCAACGGCCGATGCACTGACCGATCAAAAAGCCCAGCACCACCAGATCCAGCAGCGCCGCCATGTTCAGTTTCTTGACCTTCGCGTACACCGCAATGCCGGCCACTGCGCCCAAGACGCCGCCATAAATGGCAAGACCGCCCTGCCAGATGTAGAGCACGCTGATGGGATTGGATGCAAACTGATCCCACTCAAAAGCGCAGTAGTACAGCCGGGCGCACAGCACCGCGAAAGGAACGATGCACAGCACGCCGTCGGTCAGATCATCAGACTTGATGCCGAACTGCTTGGCGCGTTTCCACGCGTAGATCATGGCAAGGATCATGCCGAAAGCGATGATCATGCCGTAGTAATTAAAGGTCAGCGGTCCAATGGTCAAGGCTCTGCCGGGATTCCATTCGATACCCAAGCCGGGGAAAGAAATGGTCGTATATTTCATAATTGGCCTCCTATGTTTATTCTTTCGGGGGCTCCGCCAGTACCAGCGCGCAGCGCTCCTGACAGATCACCCGTCCGATAAATTCCTGAACATCCTTTGCCTGCACCTGGTCATAGACCGAGGGGAAGTCAAAATAGTCAAAACCCGCAGCATGATAAGCGCAAATGCGGAAGCAAACGGAATCGAAATGATCCAGCGCGCGGATCCGCCGACCCATGGCGCTGCGCTTCATACGCATGAAGTCCGCCTGATCAATGCCCTCCCGGGAAAGTTTCCGCGCCTGCTCCATGATGGCATCGCGCACGGCGTAGGCATCCTCGCTGTCGCCGCCGCAGGTAAAGATGGCGCAGCCGTCAATACTCTCATAGCCGCCGCCAAAAGACGAGTCGATAAGTCCGTCTTCGTAAAGCCGCAGGTAAAGCGCCGAAGATTCACCAAAAAGCGCTTCCGCCGCAAAATCGCCGATAACATCCTGCCGGAAATATTCTCTGCCGGCAGGCGCGCTTTCACACTTGAAACCCATTTCAAAACCGGGCATAGCCACTTCCATGGTCATGCGGCGGTCCTCACCGGCGGTATGATCTTCTTCCCAATTTTTCAGTTTCCTGCCAGCCGGTCGGTATTCGTCGCCCAAAACTTCAGCAGCCATTTGGCAGATGCTCTCCGGCTGCACATCACCCACCACGCAAAGGATCATATTGGCAGGGGTGTAACACGCCCGGTGGCAAAGGTGCAGAATCTCCGGCGTGATCTGACGGATGGATTCCCGATCACCCAGAATGGGCACTTTCACCGGATGCACCCGGTAAAGGGCACACATGAGTTCTTCAAACTGCCGGGAATCGGGAGTATCCTCGTTCCTTCCGATCTCCTGATCGATAATGCCCTGCTCACGCTTGACGCTTTCTTCCTCAAAATAGGGCGTGGAAACAAACTCCAAAAGCAGCCGCAGATTTTCCTCAAAGAATTGGGTGCAACTGAAATAGTACGCCGTCATATCATAACTGGTAAAAGCATTGACATGGGCGCCCCGGGCGGAAAACTCACCCATCACATCCCGGCCGGGCAACTCAAACATCTTATGCTCCAGAAAATGCGCCACGCCTGCAGGCACATGGTACTGCTTTCCACCCAGTTCAAAATCCGTATGGATGGAGCCGAAATCCGTGATAAAATAGGCGATCTTTCTTGTAAACCCCTCCCGGGGCACCACTATAACGGTCAAGCCGTTTGGCAAAACCTTTCGGTAAAGTTTCTCACCGAGGGCAGAATACTCTTTCATCATGCGCCCACCCCCTTGAGAACAAAGGACGAATGCAGACGCAGGCTCTTCGCCGCGGCGACCACATCCTCTTTTGTCACTTTTTCCACCAGTTCCATGTGCCGTGCGGGGTCTAATTTCAGATCGTTTATAAGCATGGAGCCGTAGTAGGTCTCCATAGAGCCGGGCGAATCGTGGATGCTCAGAAGATCAGAACGCATGGCAGCCTTAGCGCCGGCAAATTCCTCGTCGGTGATATCACCACGGCAGCAGTTTTCCAGTTGCTGCGCCACCTGCTGGCGCACCAGATCTTCCTTATCGGCATCAATGCCGGCGCTTACGGTCACAATGCCCTTGCCGGAATAATAAGTCGAACCGATGGAATAGCATAGGGACATCTTCTCCCGAATATTCATAAAGAGTTTGCTGGTCATGCCCGAGCCGAAGATCACATTGAGCATCTGCATTGCCGCGAACTGCTCTGTGCGGTTGGTAATGGGGGTCACAAAACCCAAACACAGTTTTGCCTGCGCCACATCCATCTTTTCCTCGCTGTGAACTTCTCCGGCATCGCAAAATTCCCTTTGCTCCGGGAGCGTGACCGGGCAGCGGTGGATATGCGCAAAAATCGGCTTCAGCAGTGCCGCCACTTGCTCCGGCGCGGCAGACCCCACATAGAAAAGTTCCACAGGGCTCTGCGCAAACACCTTGCGGTAATGGTCATACGCGCTGACGGGGTCGATTTTTTCCGCCTGCTCCACCGTGCCCAAACGGGGCACACCGAAAGTATCGGCTTTGCACATGGTGCGCAGCAGCCGTCCCATGGCATAAGAGGCTTTATCATTGATCTCCGACTCGATCGTGGAAATCAGATTGCGCTTTTCGCTTTGGACAAAATCCGCGCAGAAGCCCTCGCCCTCCGTCAAAGGATGCAGCAAAAGTTCCTCCACCAGCGCCAGCATCGGCTCTAAGATCCGGTCACCATCCAGCGCAAAGCGGTCTTCCATAAACGAGCAGTAAAGGCCCAGCGTCTGGTAATCGCCGATGCGCCGCACCAGCGCACTGACAGACGCACCGTAAAGGTCATCGAGTTTCCATGTGATCCTGCGAAGATCCGGATACTGCTGCGAGCCGCGCAGGAGCACCGCCGGAATGAGGGCATTCACCGGCGCTTCCCTTTCCGTCATGGGGCGCAAAAACTGAACAGATAAGCATGCTTTTTTAAACCGGTGCTCCTGCACGCAGTGCAATCGCACACCGGGGAACAGACAAATGGTTTGAACCATAAATAATCTCCTTGGCTTCATTGGAGATTATTATATACCATTTTCCCTGAAATAGGAAGTGGCAAAGGAAAATAAAATGATTTTTGCTTGTTGCGAATTTCCCCCATATGCGGTACAATGTAGAAAAACGCAAGGAGGTACGCCTTATGGCTTGGCTGGAGATCACCGTCAATACGAGCGCCCACGACCTGCACGCCGCTGCCGAGGCGCTGACCGCCGCAGGTTTTTCCGATCTGGTGCTGGAAGACCAGCAGGAATTTGAAGCCTTTCTGGAGCAAAACCGGGAATGCTGGGATTATATCGACGAACAATTGCAGCAGAAATTGCAGGGTCTTTCCCAGATCCGGCTGTACCTGGAAGACAGCGACAGCGCCGGCATGCGCCGCCTGGAAGCCGTTACCCAGCGGCTGATGCTTGAAATAAGCGTGCAACCGCTGGCTGAAAATGACTGGGAAAACAGTTGGAAAGACAATTATCCGGCCGTGAAAGTGGGCGAAAAATTGCAGGTGTTGCCCTACTGGCTGACAGACGAGGCGGAGGCGGACCGTCTTCCGGTGATCCTGGATCCCGGTCTGACTTTCGGCACGGGCGCGCACCCCTCCACCCAAATGGTCATGGAATTTATGGAAGAAATCGTTTTTCCCGGCTGCAACTGCCTGGATTTGGGCAGCGGCAGCGGCATTCTGTCCATTGCTGCCCTGCGATTGGGCGCAAACAGCGCCATTGGCGTGGACATTGACCCCAAAGCCGAGGACATCGCCCGGGAAAACCCCGCCTACAACGGCTTTGCCGCCCCGGAATTCACCGCGCTGACCGGCAATGTCACTTCCGACCGCTCCCTGATGGACCGTCTGAGCGCCAAGCGCTACGATCTGGTGCTGGTGAACATCGTGGCGGATGTGATCATCGCCCTTGCACCGGTACTTCCGCAGCTGCTGCAAAAAGACAGCACCCTCATCTGCTCCGGCATCCTGCATGACCGCTTGAACGATGTCACCGCCGCGCTCCACAAAGCCGGCATTACCGTTACCGCCACCGGCGCCAAAGAAGACTGGCGCAGCATTACCGCCAAAAGGAGTTATTAACTATGTTCCCCTACCGGACCCGACGCATCCTGCGCACATTAGGCATCACGCTGCTGGCACTCGTGCTTGCGGCGGGCGTTGTGCTGCTTTGCTGGATGATGTGGCTGAACCGGTACATCGTCTACACCCGTGACGGCGCGATCCTGGATTTTGATATCCCTGCCGGTTTTGTCCCCGGCGAAATGGCCGGCACGCCCTCCCAGGGCACCACCATCGACATCTATTACAACGAAGGTGAAAACGCCATCAAACCGGAAAATACGGAACTTTCTCAACTTTCCGGCATCTATATCACCGCCGAAATGCTGTCGCAGGACATGGCAGGTATCAAAAATCAGGTTTCCGGTCTCAGCGCAGACACCGCCGTGATGCTGGATGTCAAGAACATCCGGGGCGAATTCTTCTACTCCACTGCTCTGGGCAAAAACAGTCCCAACATCAACACAGAAGAAATGGACGCCCTCATCCGCACCCTCAGCCGCAACGACCGTTACCTCATCGCCCGCCTGCCGGCCCTGCGGGACTACTGGCACGGTCTTGAGAATGTCAACCACGGTCTTTTCAACTTAAATCAACTCTCCCTCTGGATGGACGATGAGCGTTGCTACTGGCTCAATCCCACCTCCGACGGCACGCTGACCTACCTGATCCAGATCGTCCGCGAACTAAAGGATCTGGGGTTTGACGAGGTGGTATTCACCGACTTTTACATGCCCGACTCTCCGGCCATTTACTTTGAGGGCGACCGCAGCGCGGCCATCAACGCCACCGCGGACTCTCTTGTGAAGATCTGCTCAACGGATTCCTTTGCGGTATCTTTTATCAATGAACGGGAAAACTTCGTATTGCCCGACGGTCGCAGCCGCCTGTTCTTCGAAAACGCTGTGGCGGCGGACATTGCGCAAATACTTGAGCGCACCGCCCTGGAAGACCCGAAAACCCGGCTGGTATTCCTCACCGCCCTGATGGACACGCGCTTTGAAGATTACGGTGTCCTGCGTCCCATCGACAGTTTGCAATAACAAAAAACGCCCGGATCCCGGCTTCGCTTGCGCGAACACTGCCCTGCACCGCAGATGCGGTTATGCATACACCCCCGGCCCCTGGTATTGAGGGGGCTGTTGAGCGATAGCGAAACTGGGGGAGTTCGCTCCCTCCGTCACGGCTCACGCCGTGACACCTCCCTCAAAACAAGGGAGGCAAGCCGCTGCGGCAGGAATTGGCACACCCAAAACTTTTCGAACCACCGGTGCAGCGGATGATACTCCTTAACCAAATAAAAAGCGAGGCTTTTGCCTCGCTTTTATTTTTCAAAAAACGCCCGGATCTCGGCTTCGCTTGCGCGAACACTGCCTTGCTGGAAATGGGGCTTGCCGCCGCCACGGCCATTAAGCGCCGCATTTAATTCCTTACCCAGGGCGATCAAATCTGCCTGCGCACTGGCAAGGCAGTAGGAATATCCTTCCGGCGCTTTGGGCGCGAACACCGCCGCGTAACCGCCGGTCACCGCCGATATATGCTCTGCCAAAACACGCACCTGTGAAGAATCCAACTCCATATCGCTGATATGCAGCACATTTTCACCGCCGGCATAACCTTGGGCGATACTGTGAAAAACCTTGTTCAGCAGACCGGCATTGCGCATTTTTTCCTGGGCCAGCAATTCATTCATCTTCTCCGCCGCGCTGCCGGTTTCCAGCATCTTCGCGGAAAACGCCTGGGAGACCTGCCGGTTTTGCTCGCAAACCGCCGCCACATAGCGGTACGCCCTTGCACCGCAAGCCACCTCCATGCGCACGCCACCCCGAAGTCTTACGCAGGAAACGATCTTGATAAGACCCACCTGACCGGTCATGGCAACATGGATGCCGCAGCAGGCACAACTGTCGTAGCCGGGGATCTGCACGATCCTTACGGGCCAGGGCAGCGCCCGTTTGGTGCGGTAGACCACATTCGGCAGTTCTTCCGGGCTGGGATACCAGCAGCGAAGCGCCACATTCTTCCAAATCGCCTCATTGGCTTCCAATTCAATAGCCGCCAGATCTTCAGCCGGCACCACCGCATCGAAATCCACTTCCATCACATCGGTTCCCACATGGAAACCGGTATTCTGGCAGCCATAACGCCGATGCAAAATGCCGGAGAGGATGTGTTCGCCGGTGTGCTGCTGCATGATGTCAAAGCGTCGGGCAAAATCCACCTTACCCTCAACCTGCGCGCCCACTTCCAGGGCGCTGTCGCAATAATGCAGGAGTTTTCCGTCCTTTTCCTGCACATTCACCACCCGGGCACCGCCCAATGTGCCGATATCGCAGGCCTGTCCGCCGCCCTCGGGGTAAAAAGCCGTGGCGTCCAATGTCACCAGATAGTTTTTCCCGTCATAATCGCAGGACGTAACATGCGCAGAAAAACTGCTCAAATTGCAATCTTCATAAAACAACTTGCGGGTTTGCATAAAAACCGCCCCTTTCTCATTATTTTCATTGTAGCACAAACGCCGGACAAAAGCAAATTCGGAAAAATTACAACGGAAAATGAAAAATTTTCAAAAAGGCTCTAGCCATTGCGAAATTTATCATGTAATATTATAGTGTATCGAAATATGGAAGGAGGAACACCATGCCATCTAATTACGCACACTATCGCTTCGGAACGATGCTGCTGACCGTCATGCCCGGAGATATGCGCCGGACGATCCAGCGTTTCCGCAGACTTTTTGATGTCGGTCTGCACGGACCGGATATTTTCTTCTACCATTCCTTCCTTTTCAAAACCAACCCGGGTTTTCTGGGCATCAAATTCCACGAGCAGACCGGACGGGAATTCTTCCAGCGGGTCTGCCGCGCAGTGCGCCTTGACCGCTCCGAAGCGGCTCTGGCATACCTTTACGGCGTTTTCTGCCACTACTGCCTGGACTCGGCATTCCGGGATTTCATGGCTGATCCGGAAATCAAAGCCGTTGCGCCCCATATCCGCATTGAAACGGAATTCGACCGCTTTCTGCTGGAACTGGACGGCAAACTGCCACCCCACGCGCAGGACCTCAGCGGCCATATCCAGTTGACTCCCGGCGAATGCGCCACCGTAGCAAAATTCTATCCCCCGGCCACCCCCAACAACATCAAAGAAAGCATCCGCAACATGGCCGCTACCTGCAAATTCTTAGCCATGCCCCAGGGCGCAAAGCGCACCGTTGTGGAAAAGAGCATCAAGATCGTTGCCGCGGAATATCAGGGCATGATCATGACCACCGGACCCAATCCCCAGTGCGCCCACCTGAATGAGGCGCTGCTGACACTTTACAACAAGGCCGCGGCAGACTTCCCGGAAATGCTCAGTCAGTTGCAGGCGCACATGACCTACAGCGCACCTTTCGGCGCGGAATTTGACCGCACCTTTGAATAAAGGAGTTCCTGAAAATGACCACCTTGCTTCTCATCCGCCACGGACAGAGCCATTCCAACCTGGAGGGCAAATTCGCCGGTTTTACCGATACACCACTGACCGAATGCGGTCTGAAGCAAGCCCAGCGCACCGCTGCATTCATTGCGCAGAACTACAAAGTCCATGCCGTGTATGCCAGCGACCTGCAGCGCGCCTGCAACACCGGCGCCACCGTGGCAGCAGCACTGAAACTTCCCGTGCATCCGCAGCCGCAATTGCGGGAGATCTTTGCCGGCAGTTGGGAGGGAAATTTCTACACGGACCTTGCAAACGGCAACGATCCTGCGTACGAAACATGGCTGCATGACATCGGAAATTGCCAATGCCCCGGGGGAGAATCCGTCGCGCAGTTATCTCAGCGGGTCTATGACGCGGTGCGCGCCATTGCCGAAGAACACAACGGCGAAACCGTGGTCATCGCAACCCACGCCACCCCCATCCGCACCCTGCTGTGCCGCTTGGAGGGCAAGACACTGTCAGAAATGAAGGATGTGCCCTGGGTTACCAACGCATCGGTCACCGAAGTGCACTACGAAAACGGCATCTGGACGCTGGCAAAGGTCAGCCAGGACGCACACCTGGGCGATCTCATCACCCGGCTACCCAAAAATGCATAAAAAAGAGGAGGTCAATTGACCGCCTCTTTTTATTTGAATTTGTAGCCTGCGTCCAAAAGGCGCATCAGCGCGGTATTTGCCTCCTCGTCGGTAAACAGCGCCGTATAGCGCTTGTCCACCGCCAATGCCTCTAAAGAAAGATCCAGCCGACCCTTATCCGCCAAATCGTAAAAACCGTCGGAGACCCGATTGCCGGAAAGCACTCTTTTAGCGCTCTTAACATCCGCAGGGCGCATCCTCACGCCCAGCGCACCCGCCGCGGCACGGCGCTCTTCCCACGCGGCAATAAACTTTTCTTCCATCTTACTTCTCCAAAATGATGGGACCGTTGTTGGCTTTCAGCGCAGCGGCA
The DNA here is from genome assembly GCA_045591725.1 of Faecousia sp. Lineage (GTDB taxonomy): Bacteria > Bacillota > Clostridia > Oscillospirales > Oscillospiraceae > Faecousia. The sequence continues at coordinate 1,426 of JAZNTI010000024.1, read as the reverse complement.
ATAAAGGCCGCCGCCTCCGCAGCAGGCAGTTTCACCTGCTCACCGGTAAGCATATTCTTCACAGAGCAAACGCCCTCAGCGATCTCATCTTCGCCCAGCAGCACCGCGAAAGGCACACCCAGTTTGTCGGCATAGGCCATCTTCTGCTTAAACTTCTTCTGCTCGGCATAAAGTTGCACACGCAAGCCGCCGGCGCGCAGACTTTCCGCCAAAGCGATCGCCGCAGCGGCATCGGCAGTCATGGGCAGCACCAGCGCATCGCAGGGCGCCGTAGGAAGCGCAGTATTCAGCAGTCCCTGCTCATCCAGAACATAGAAAAGGCGGGTCAGACCGATGGAGATGCCCACACCGGGCAGCGCTTTATCGATATAATAGCCGGCCAAATTGTCATAGCGGCCGCCGGAACAGACAGAGCCGATCTCCGGATGATCCAGCAGCGCGGTCTCATAGACCGTGCCGGTATAGTAATCCAAACCTCTTGCGATGGTCAGATCCACGGCAAAATTCTCTTCCGGCACACCGAATGCGGACAGATTGTTGCACACCGCCTTCAGTTCGTCCACACCCAGATCAAAGACCTCGTTCTTGCCCAGATACCCTTCCAGCGCGGCAATGACTTCAGCATTGGTGCCGACAATGGCGATGAATTTCAGGATCTCGTCCGCCTGCTTTTCCGTCAGCGCGCAGTCGCTAAGCAGCAACGCACGCACTTTTTCCGTGCCGATCTTGTCCAGTTTGTCCACCGTGCGCATGATGTCGCCACTTCTCTCGGAAAGGCCCAGCATGGCATAAAAACCGGTGAGGATCTTGCGGTTATTGACCCGGATCTGAAAACGCTTCAGACCGAAACCGGTGAAAACTTTATAAATAATAGCAGGGATCTCCGCCTCGTTGAGGATATCCAATTTGCCGTCGCCAATGATGTCGATATCCGCCTGGTAAAACTCCCGGAAGCGGCCACGCTGGGCGCGCTCGCCCCGGTAAACTTTGCTGATCTGATAGCGGCGGAAGGGAAACGCCAGTTCATTGGCGTGCAGCGCCACATACTTTGCCAGCGGCACGGTCAGGTCGAAGCGCAGGGCAAGATCCGAGTCGCCCTTCTGAAAGCGGTAGATCTGCTTTTCCGTTTCACCGCCGCCCTTGGCCAGCAAGATCTGGGCATCTTCGATGGCTGGGGTGTCCAGCGCCGCAAAACCGTAAGATGCGTAGGTATCACGCAAAACCTGCATGATACGCTCAAACTGCGCCTGCTTGCCGGGCAAGTCGGATCGTAGCCATGTCGTTCTGTGAGCCAAGGAGTTGATTTATGACATTGTCTTCCTAAGACCGCTTGGCCTCCGACTTGTCCAGCGCCGCAAAACCGTAAGATGCGTAGGTATCACGCAAAACCTGCATGATACGCTCAAACTGCGCCTGCTTGCCGGGC
>JAZNTI010000023.1:0-49324 GCA_045591725.1 Faecousia sp. | reverse complement strand
GCGCTCATCCGCGCCGCATTTAAATCGTTCGAGTCCTGCCCTAACTTACATAATAATAAAAGCACCCCGCTTGGGGTGCTTTTATTATTGGTGCGGGCGACAGGACTCGAACCTGCACGCTTTCGCGTTGGAACCTAAATCCAATGAGTCTACCAATTCCACCACGCCCGCATATGAACAGCCGGAGGATGCCTTCGGCTGTTATTTATTTTATGAGATCATTCGCGAGAAGTCAAGGAAATCGGAAAACCTTCACTGAGGTGAAAACACCTAAATCCAATGATTATTGAGGATACAATTCATCCACAATAACATTACTCTCACCGTCATAAACGGTCACGCGGATTGCTCTTGCCATCGTATCCCAAGAGAAACCCAAAATGCCGCCCTCGGGGGCTTCATAAGTCTTCTTCAGCGCGCCGGCGGCATCATAAATCTCCAGTTTGCAGTAACCGCCGCCATCCCACTTGGTAGTCACCAGTTCACCGCCGTAAAGCACATGCTTCCTGGAAACCAGATTATTCCCCTCGTAGATGCCTTCCTCCCGGTAAAGCACGGTATTCGTAAAGACATCAAAATACTCTGTGAAGGGAATCATCACACCCATCGTAGGCTCATAAATGTACTTACTCTCGCTGGCGTTCAACATTCTGTCATTGGGATTGTAACTAACCCTAAGTTCAAAATCCGGCGAAGACCGCTCATAGATGCGCAAGGTCTGGCCAACGCCGTTCCTGACCTCTGCGCGAGCCAGTTCCATCATCATCCGCTCAGTGTCTTCTTCGATGGTATTCACGATCTCGCACAGCAGATCGCCTTCCATATCATAGGTTAGATCTCGGACAGTGCAGGCATGGCTGCCATTGGCAAGTTCCACATAATACTGCTCCGAAACGCTGAAATGATTGACCTGATATTCATACACAGTCAACCGATTTTCAGGGTTCTCCGGCGTCAGCGTGCGCACCACATTTCCATCCACGCCGTAAAGATCGCAGCGGACGGTGACGCCTTTTCTGTTCTCAATATAAGTGTAGGGTCTGCCTACGCTGTAGGGGTAGAGCAGATAACTGTTGCTGCTTGTATTATTGCCCTTGTAATCACTTTCATAAATCTGCGTAATATTCTCGCTGCCCTGCCGGACAAAGCCCAGCGTTGCACCGGCAACGGTAGGTTCATAGGTATTCCGGACCGTATGATTCAAGTCCAAAAATTCCAGCCGCATCAAACCCTCGACACCGCAGTTGGTGCCGTTGGTGAAGCGGTAATAACCAATGCAAATGCCCTCTTCATTGTAAAATGCCTCTGTGCGCAAATCTTCTCTTTCGCTCTCATCCAAAACGATCTGCGCAGGAGCGTTAAAGTCGACCTCGTTTTCAGGCTGCTGCGTTCCGGGCGTACCCATCATGACACAGGCGGTCATAGATGCGCACAATACAATAATCAAAAAAATGCAGGTCAGTTTTTTCATATCGCTGCCTCCTTTTTATTTCAATCCCGCGATATCGGTATCGGTCAGCAAATTGGTCATTTCATAGGTCACCAGCACCTGGGTGATGCCGTATTCCTGAATGAGCACATCCACGCTGCCGCTGAAATACCGCAGATCCACCATAACGATTTGCTCGTAATCATAGGTCAGATAGGGCACGAAACTATTGGCAAAAGAATCCTTGATCACCAGCAGCCGCTGGCCGTTGGAGGCCTGGGTGTCGATCCGCACCAAATCCCAGTTGCCGCCGAAGAAATAAGCGTACTGGTCTTTTTGCTGCAGGAAAGACTCATCATACATACTGCTGACGGTCTTGCCGTTATAGGTAACCGCCACTTCCGGCAGATTTTGGGGCGCATAAATGGCATCCGGACGGGCAGCGGAATCTAATATTTTGGAGTAGATGGTGCCGTAAAAATCATCAGACACCTGCTCCACGCCGAAACTTTCAAAACTTCTGACCTCCAAGCCCAAAGCCGCACAATACTGCGTATACGCAAGGTACGCGCCATGGGCAGTCCAGTGGTGGTCGGTACGGTAATAGATCTGCTCCTGCGCTCCATTGAAAGCACCGCGCAGATCGATATGCTGATATTCCTTCAGCACCGCGCCAATGCGGTCATTAACGCCATCGGCATCATACATAGGTGCATTACCGGGCAGTTTATCCTGCAGCACCACACCGGGGGTAGGCACGGCCATCAGCGCCACCGGCACATTCTGCCGGCCGGCAAACTGCTTCAAAAGACCCAGCACCGCGGTAAAACGGCTCTGCGAATAATCGTCATCGGTAAACTGCTGAACATAGTAGCCGTCAGCGCCCAAATAGACGCCGCTCAACTCTTTTTTGCCCAGCATTTTCTTGATCTGCGTGTTCATGCCGATCCAGAACTCCCGCAGAGGGATCTGATCGCTGAGGAACGCAGAGAGATCTTCCTGAAATGTACCGGAAAGCACATTTTGGAGGGTCAATTCCGGCATGCCGGCCAGCACGCGGTTTTCATTGGGCGAAAACTCCCGGGCAGGAATACCGAAAGTCAGTCCGGCAAGCATCGCCAGCACCACGAAAAAGAGGACAACGGGGACAATGGGTTTTTTCATCACGCAGCCCTCCTTAGAAACGGAAATACAGGAACGGATTATAAGAATCCGCCACCAAGAACGCCAGAGAAACCATCAGCACCGCCACGATCACCACATAAGTGATAACAGAAAAAACGGTGGGGTTCAACTTTGCCTTCAGTACTCCTGCCACCTTACCGGGCAACCGCGTTGCACCGATGCAGCAAACGATCAGCATCACCACGCTGCCCTCCAGATAGAAGAGCGCAGCCTTATCCGCCAGGGGCGCACCAATGCCGAACATCGCGCCATACTGGCTGAATGCCGCGCTAATATCGGTGCAGGAAAACAGCACCCAACCCAAAAGCACCACAACAAGGGCATAAATATGCCGCAATACCGTGGGGATCTTCTTGAGCAATTTCAGCAAGAACAGTTTTTCTGCCGCCAGGAACACAAAATAGAACAGTCCCCACAGAATAAACTGCCACGCAGCGCCGTGCCAAAAACCGGTCAGCAGCCACACGATCAGCAAATTCACAATCTGACGGCCCTTGCCCTTACGGTTGCCGCCCAAAGGAATATACACATACTCCCGGAACCAGGTGCCCAGGGTCATGTGCCAGCGGCGCCAAAAGTCGGTGATGGTGGCGCACTCATAGGGATACCGGAAGTTCTCCGTAAATTCGAAGCCAAACATCTTGCCCAAGCCGATAGCCATATCGGAATAAGCAGAAAAATCAAAATAGATCTGGAACGCAAAAGCAACAGCCGTCAGCCACGCACCCAAAACCGTTCCATTGCCGGTAAGGGTGTCAAAAACCACGCCGATCTGATTTGCCAGCAGCACCTTCTTGCCCAAACCCAGCACAAAGCGCTGAATGCCCGCGGCGATCTTCTCAAAAGAGTGCTGCCGCACTTCCAGTTGATCTTCAACATCCGCGTAGCGGACGATGGGACCGGCGATCAACTGGGGGAAAAGGCTGATATACATGGAGAAATTGACCCAGTTTTTCTGAACCTTTACATTTCCCCAGTAGACATCCACGCTGTAAGACAGCGCCTGGAAAGTGTAGAACGAAATGCCGATGGGCAGCGCCGGACGAAAATCCGCCAGGGCGGTGTTCTGCAGGAACGGCACATTATCCACGATAAAGCCGGTGTACTTAAACACCATGAGCGTTCCGAGGCTTAAAACCAGCGTAACAATAAGGTAAAACCGTGCCAAAGTTTGCTTGCCCTGCTCTTTTGCCTTTGCCATAGGCTGCGCCAGTCCCCAGATATACACTGTGGTAATGATCATAACGAACACATGGGACGGCTCGCCCCAGGCGTAGAAGATCAAACTCACCGCCAGCAGCAGGTAATTACGGGCCTTCTGGGGCAGCGCATAGTAAAGCGCCACAGTCAGCGGAAGGAATATGGTCAAAAAGAGCAAACTGCTGAAAACCATAGTAAAACCTCGTTAACTCGTTACTTGATAATGCTTGCCAAATACGTCATGGTACTGGGGGTATTGATGGCCAGAATGTTATTCTCGAATATCAGGTCATCCGCGCCAACCTCGTTGACGAACTGCACCAGATCACCCTTCCAGTGGCGAGCGTCAATTTCATAAACGGTGCTGTAATGGTCTACAAGATAGGACATCAGCGCATTGCCGAAAGAGTCTTTGACGATGACGCAGACGCTGCCATCGGTGACTTCCGGATTTTCGAATACATTCAGCGCCTGATCAGAGCCGGCAAAGGTATTGTACTTTTGTGCACCGTCAGAAGCGGTAACATCCCGGATAATGGGCCACGCATAAGTGTTGCCGTTTGCCTCATGGATGGTCATCGTCGCGGTTTTGCTGTAAGGCTTGAACGCAATAACCGTGTCAGCAGGCAGCAAACTTGCAGGTTTGCCTGCCCACGTATACAGCGTGCCGTAAAAACCGTCAAACTCCACTCGCTCGCGCTGAGCCATGGTATAAGGCGTAATGCCCTTGGTCTGGCAGAATGCCTCATAAGCATAGTAAGCGCCCACGCCGTTCCAGTGATGATCCGTACGGAAATACAGATACTCATCCCGGTGAGCCATAAGATTGTCAAAGCATTCCACGCGGATGATACCGCTGTCGAGTTTGTTGAATACTTTTTGGATCAGTTCGCCCTGATCTTCATAACCGGGATACATGGTCTGAATATCGTCAGGCACAATAACACCAAATGCAGTAGGGATGGCGAGGCTATAGACCTTAACCTTGCCGTTAAGAGCCTGCTGCACTTTGTTGAGCAGATTGGCATAATTCTGCACCGCAGGCTCGTAATAACCGCCGGGCTCGAAAGCATGATTATCCACCAGAATGATATTGCCGTTCTGAGAAGAAACGCTGTAATGACCGGACTGGCTCTGCAGCAGCGGATAACCGTCCGTACGATTGCCCACCACCAGCGTCAGATCGCCGTACAGACCGGCGGCGGTATTACCGGGTTTCTGACTGACGGAAGAACTGGAGGAGGAACTGGAAGAAGAACTCGAAGAACTGCCGGACGAACTGGAAGAAGAACTCGAGGAAGAACTGCTGCTGGAGGAACTCGAAGAAGAACTGCTGCTTCCGGGAGTCACTTCACCGCTGCCGGACAGGATCTCCTGCGCCTTGGCATAATCATCGGTGATGCACAGGATCAGGTCGTTGCCCTGTCTCCAAATGATTGCCTTGTCGATCTTCGGCACCTCGTCGGGCGCGTAGGACATGAACTGATGGCGGATCTGCTGAATATACGAATTCACAGAATACTTGACCGCCTGCCAATCATAAGAAGACTGCACCTGAAACAGCGCCAGGGTATCGGGGTGATAACCGTCGCTGACATACAAAACCGGTGCAACGCCTTCCGGCAGATCCGCAAAATACAGCAACGCAAGATCGGAAACATCCTTCAAACCGCCGGCATAAACCACCTGTGCGCGCAGATCTTCCATCAACTTCTTGGCATCAGCAGCATCGGACTGCCCCGGGGTGCAGCCGGCTGCGCACAGCACCATAACCGCCGCTAAAGCAAACGCCAAAACTTTTCTCGCATTATTCTTCATATGGGCCTCTTTCCGCCGCCTCATCCATGGCAGCCGATAATACACTAATTTACATTTTACATGAAACAGCCGCTATTTGCAAGTACCGGGGCGGAAGTTTCTTGCTTTTAGTTTGCGCCGGCAGCACTTGCAAAATCCCCACAAATATGCTACCATATTCCCAAACAGCAGAAGGAGGCGCGCAGTATGAATTTGCAGGAATCCGGCGAAATGTATTTGGAGACCATTTTCGTCCTTTCCCAAAAGCAGAATAATGTCCGCAGCATTGATGTGGCGGAACATATGGGTTACTCCAAACCCAGCGTCAGCCGCGCCATGGGACTGCTGAAACAGGGCGGCTATGTAAAAGCAGACCAGGACGGTTTCCTGACTTTAACGGATACCGGTCTTGCCGCCGCACAGGAGATCTTCCTGCGCCACACAGTGCTGACAAAAATACTCCTTAGGCTGGGCGTCAGTGAGAAGACCGCCGCAGAGGACGCATGCAAAATCGAGCATGTCATCAGCAAAGAGACCTTTGAAGCCCTGAAAAAATATCTTGGATAATCAAAAGCCACGGCAGGCGTCAGCCTTGCCGTAGCTTTTTGGTGCAGTATTGCGGGAAAATATCCGGTTTGGAGCGTATCAATCCCTATGTGAGGTCGCCCTTTTTCCTATTGCCGCAATGGAAAAAACATGGTATACTGATACAGTATTTTACAGTAAAGAGAGGTTTTCCCCATGAGCAACAAGACCGCACCGGGCTACCGCATCGGATTTATGGAAAAATTGGGCTTTTGCACCTTCTCCACAGCCAGCAATGTGGTATTCAACTTCAAAGATCTTTTTTACCTGTTCTTTCTGACCAATGTCATGGGCATCGAGATGGCGCACGCCGGCATTATCGTCGCCATCGGCATCGTCTGGGACGCCATCAACGATCCGCTGGTTGGCTACTGGGCAGTGAATCACCAGTTCAAAAACGGTGAAAAATGCCGTCCCTTTGCCCTTTGGTGCGCCGTGCCCTGGGCATTGACGACGGTGCTGATGTTCACCTGCTTTGATGTTTCCTACGCTCTGAAAATGGGCATCGCCATCGCCATCTACTTCCTCTTCGAACTTTTCAACACCTTCGCCGCCATTCCCTACAATTCCATGGGCAGCCTGGCCACCAATGTCGACGCGGACCGCCGCAGCATCAACATTGCCCGCAACCTGGGCGGCTGCATCGGCTCCGGAATCGGCTCTGTGGCGCTGTATCCCCTGCTGGGTCTTTTTGGCGGTTTGGACGAAAACGGCAATGTCACCGCCACCGAAGCCGGCCGCACCGCCTTCTTCCTGGCCGCAACGGTCATGGGTTGCGTGTGCATCATCGGCAGTTTCGCCCACTACTTTACCACCAAAGAGCGCGTCAAGCAGGAGATCGAAGACGAGTCCAAGATCAGCATCATCGCTGCATTCAAAATGCTGCTGAGTTGCCGCAGTTGGGTCATCAACACTCTGTATGTCATCTGCTACGGCATTCTGAATCTGCTGATCATGAGCACCATAAACTACTATGCCACCTATGTCCTGGGCTCTGCCGCCGCGGCAACGCCCATTCTGGCAGTATTCCTCGGCACTTCCGTGGTGATCACCCTGCTGGCCGGCGCCATCGACAAGAAGTTGGGCCGCCGGGGTACCATGATCTTCTCCGCAGCCACCTATGTGGCCGGCAAGATCTGGTTCATCTTTGACCCCTACAGCCTCGGTGCCATCTATGTCAACGGCATCTTCACCGCCATTGCCATGAGCCTTGCATTCGTGCTGTTCAACACCAACCGCAACAACATTGCCGACATCATCGAATTCAAAAACGGCCGCCGGATCGACAGTCTGGTGTCCACCTGCGACAATTTGGCCGCCAAACTCAGCAAAGCCGGCACCAACCTGCTGATGACCGGCGCGCTGGCCGCTGCCGGCTTCAATGCGGACCTGCCTGCGCAGCCCGATGCCGCTATCAGCACCATCTGCGCCCTTTTAGGCTGGGTGCCCTGCACCGTGGCAGTCCTTATGCTGATCGTGGTCTTCTTCCACCCCATTGAAAAAGAAACCGCCGAAATGCTGAAAAGCAAGGAGTAAAGTATGGAATTTTTACTGATCCTTCCGGGTCTTCTGGTGCTGGCACTTCTGGTTGCCGTGATTCGCACACTTCTGATCAAAGCGCCCGCGCCCCAGCCGGCGCAAACCCGGGTAACTCAAGAAGAATGCGACCTCTGCGCGGAAAAACTGGCGCAGATGATCCGCATCCCCACCGTTTCCAAGCGGGAAGACGAGGACCTTTCGAACTTCTACCGCTTCCATGAAAAACTGGAAGAATTATTCCCCCTGCTCCACAAAAACCTGCAAAAAACCGTGCTAAGCGGCACGCTGCTGTACCTGTGGAAAGGCCGCGACAGCCAAAGAAAGCCCATTCTTTTTATGGGTCATCAGGATGTGGTTCCGGCTTCTGACGAAGGCTGGAGCGTTCCGGCTTATAGCGGCACCGTGGTAAATAACAAACTCTTCGGCCGCGGCGCGCTGGACTGCAAGAGCACCATGCTGGTAGAGATGCAGGCTGTGGAAGAACTGCTGGCCGAGGGCTTCACACCCCCCTGCGATGTTTATCTTGAATATGCCATCAACGAAGAGACCGGCGGCGACGGCGCTGCCGCGGCCATGCGTCACCTGCGGGATCAGGGTATTACCCTTGCGCTGGTCATTGACGAGGGCGGCGCGGTCATCGACGAAGCCGTACCCGGCATGGATCGCCCCTACGCCGTGGTGGGCATCACCGAAAAAGGTTACATGGACCTGAAGATTATCGCCCGGGGCAAAGGCGGCCACTCCTCCACCCCGCCCCGGAACACGCCTGCCGCCCGGCTGTTTGCATTCGCCAACGAGATCGAGCGCAAGCGCCCCTTCAAAAAGCATCTGATCCCCGAAGTTAAGAAGATGTTCACCATGATGGCCCCCTCTTTTGGCTTTGGTCTTCGACTGATTTTGGGCAATCTGTGGCTGTTTGAGCCGCTGCTGAAACTGCTGATGCCCATGGTCTCCCCCTTCGGTGAAGCCATTATGGCCACCACCTGCTGCTTTACCATGATGCAAGGCTCCAATGCCGCCAACGTGATTCCCAAAGAGCCTTACCTCATCGCCAATTTGCGCACCGCGGTGCATCAAAACTGCGCCCAGACCCTGGCTGTAATGAAAAAGTACGCCAAAAAATACGATCTGGAGATCGAAGTGCTGATGCAGCGCGACGCTTCCCCTGTATCCAACATCCATTCAAGCGAATACGCTTTCGTGTGCAAATGCATCGGCGAAATTTTCCCGGATGTGGGCATCGCGCCTTATGTGATCATGGGCGGTACAGACTGCCGCCACTTCCACGCTCTGACGGAAAACGCGCTGCGCTTCGCGCCGGTGCGCATGGACAACGCCCAGAACGCCTCCTGCCACGCAGTGGACGAAAATGTCACCATCTCCGCCCTGCCCGAAGGCGTGCGCTTTTTCAAGCACCTGCTGAAAAATTACTGATACATGCAAAAAGCCGACGGGTTTACCCGTCGGCTTTTATTTTACTGCTGTGCAAGTTCTTTCAGTTCTGCCTCTTCCAGCACCCGGTAGGCCACCTTGCCCACCAAAGTCTTGGGAAGTTCCTCCCGGAACTCTATATCATAAGGCATAGCGTACTTGGCAACATGCTTGCGGCAATGCTCCATGAGCACCTTCTTGGTCTCGTCATTGGCCGGCACACCGGCTTTGAGCATAACGAAAGCCTTAATCTTCTGCATCTTCAAAGGATCGGGCACACCGATGACGCAACTCATCTGCACCAGTTCATGGGCATCGAAAACGTTTTCCATCTGCGCCGGATAAACATTGTAACCGGAAGTAATGATCATGCGCTTGGCGCGGCCTCTGAAATAGACAAAGCCTTCCTCATCCATGATGCCCAGATCGCCGGTATAAACCCAGGTCAAGCCGTCAGCATGGGTGCGCAGGGTCTTGGCGGTCTCCTCTGGATGATGCATATACTCGCGCATCACCGTAGGACCTGCCAGCAGGATCTCGCCCTCCTGCCCGTAAGGCAGTTCACGGTCGGTATCCGGCTCCACGATCTTGATAAAGGTGTCCGGAAACGGCAGACCGATAGAGCCCTCCTTATAAATATGGCTGGGAGTCAGACAGCAGGCCGTGACCGTCTCGGTGGTGCCGTAGCCTTCGCGCACCTGAACGGATGCATTATGCTCTTTCAAAAACTGGTCGAGTTTCTTCTTCAGTTCCACAGACAGACTGTCGCCGCCGGAGAAAACGCCCTTCAGGCAACTCAAGTCCTTGCCGTCCATGCCATCCAGGCGCAGCAGCGCCTCGTAAAGAGTGGGCACGCCGGCAATAAAGTTGCAGCGATGCTTCACCAAGTCATTGGCATAGGTCTTGGGGGTAAACCGGGGAACAAGAATGCATCGGCCGCCCTGGGAAAGCATGGTATGAATGCACACGCCCAAGCCAAAGCCATGGAACACCGGCATAGCAGCCAGCATTTTGTCGCCTACCCGGAACATGGAGTTGGCAGCGATGACCTGCTGACCCAAAGCGTTGAAATTCTTGTTGGTCAGCACAATGCCCTTGCTGGTGCCGGTGGTGCCGCCGCTGAAGAGGATCACCGCGCTGTCGCTGCCCACGCGCTTGACTTCGGGCAGATCGCTGCGGTTGGCCAAAAATGCTTTCCAGCGGACAACAGGGGCATCGGCAGGGATCTTCGGGATCTTTCTGCCCTGGGTCAGGGCATAACCCACCTTCATCACCGGGCTCAAAGCATCCGCCACACTGGTGATGATCAGATTTTTGATGCAGATATTATCCCGGATGGCGGCAAATTTACCGTAGAACTGATCCAAAGTGATGGCAGCCACAGAGCCGGAATCGTTGATATAAAACTCAATCTCCTTCTCCGCGGACAGGGGGTGGATCATACTGGCAATGCCGCCCACCAGATTGATGGCGTAAAACACATAAATAGCCTGAGGGCAATTGGGCAGCGCCACCGTGACCTTATCGCCCTCTCCCACGCCCAAAGCACGCAAACTCTCGGCGCAGGCGCGGATTCGGCTGACAAGTTCCGCATAAGTTACGGAACTGCCCATAAAATCAAAGGCAATATTATTGGGATACTGCTTGGCGATACGCTCCACCGCCTCAAACATCGAGCCTTCAAAATATGCAAGTTGCATCGGCACATCGCCCATAAAATCCTTCCAGGGCGTTTTTACATTTTCCATCAATAATCTACCTCTTCACTCAGGGGTTTTTCCAGAAGTTCCGGATTCTCCAGCAGTTTTTTCAGCAGTTGGACCGTCCGGGAATAGTAGAAGCCGTCGGCGATACGCTCGTCGATGGTCAAGCCCAGATCCACGCTGGGTTTCATCACCACCGTACCGTCGTCGTTATAGAAAGGACGCAATTTCGATTCACCAATAGTGCAGAACACCGAGCAAGTGCCCCAATTGGTCAAATGGTGGTAACCCACCTTCAACTTAATGGAGCCAAGGTTGGACAGATACACCGAGCCGTAGAAAGGGTCACCCTCCGTCACGCTCTTGGGCATCCAGCCATGGCGGTCCAGGAATCGGGCGCCGGCGCCTACGATCTTCATGAGGAAACCCGGAATGCTGGCAACGGCGTTGAGGCTTTCTGTGCCGCCATCCAGTTTATCACTGCGGCAGAAGGAAATCTGGCGGTAGATCTCATTGTGGATATCGTCGATCGTTTCATGACCCAGGACTTTCACCTGCGCCAGCGCCTCCGCGCCGTCATCAGAGAAAACTTTCTTGACCGTAAAAGACGCAGATGTTTCCTTATGCATGTACATGGTATTATTGGCGATAAACCGGTTCATCTTCGGGCGCAGCACCATAGTCTTCAGCACCGCGGTGACGATCACCTGAAACAGATTATACGCATACTCCGGATCATTCGCATTTTTCTTTTGCAGGTAAGCATTAATATTGGTCAAGTCAATGCGCTCCGAGATAAACGCCTCGTTATCACACCGGTTGGGGAACATCAGCGGCATGATCACATGCATGGAATGGATATCGCGCAGTTTGATGCCGTCCTTGCGGTCGCCAAATTTTCTTGCCATATTCTCTCTCCTTTATTTTTGCCTATACGCAGTTATTCTACTCGATTATTGTCGTAAAAGCAACAAAAAAAGAGGAAACACAAATGTGTTTCCTCTTCTATTCATATTTTATCAGACGGCCTTTGCCTTCTTGATCTTCGGCAGTACCAGTTCAACGATAGACCCAGCCAGCAGCAGCAAGCCAACACCGGCAGCAATATAACTGACCAGCGTCACAGTGTTCATGCAGGAGCCCAGTGCATACTCCGGACGGACATTATAACCAATGGAAGTAGCAATGCCCAGCACAGCAGCCAGTGCACTGGCCACCGGCAACGCCTGATGCCACAGGCTCAGGATGCCCAATGCAATACCCAGCACGACCAGCAGCGCAGGCACAGTGATCATGTCATTGATAAAGAAATCCTCATCATCTTCATAAAGATCTTCAAACTCGTTGGTCAGATCCTTATGTTCTCTGGGGAACCAAACATACTCACTAATGGAAACTTCCTTGGTAACGGTAACTCTCTCACCGTCGATCTTTTCCTTGGTCTCATAAGTCCAGCAAGGCAGGAAGGTCACAGCGATCATCGCCAAAACCAGCAGCAGGCTGATCCAGTTTGCAATACGCGTAAAACTCAATTTCTTCATGACAGGTGCTCCTTTGTCAATGTTTTTCATGATAACATGTTACCAAAAGTTCCACTCAAAATTGTGAACAAATTGTGAACTTTTGTGCCGTCAACAACAACTTTAATTATTTTTATCATCTTCTTCGCAATTGCTTAAAATATTATGAAGATTTCAGTTGCGGCTGACAAGGAATTCAAGTATAATAACAGCAATCAATGTATTTGTTTACCGGGAGGTAAAAATATGAGAACACTTTTAGGCGTGGATGTGGGCACAACTTCCCTGAAAATGGTGCTTTTTGACGAAAACGGCACGGCTCTGAAAACCGTCTCCAAAGCCTATACTTTGGAAAGTCATGGCGACCGGGTAGAATTTGACCCGGAGCAGTACTGGCAAATGTTCAGCGATGCTTACGGTGAGATTCGCAGGGAGTATGCGGTCACCGCCCTGGCCATCGACACCCAGTGCGAGACCCTCATCGTCACCGACGAAAACGGCAAAGCGCTCTATAACGCCATCGTATGGCTGGACAACCGCGCTACTGCTGAGGCAGAGGCCGTAAACGCCGCCTTTGGCGTGAAAAAGGTCTATGAAGTCACCGGTCAGCCGGAGATCACCGCCACATGGCCTGCCTGCAAACTGCTGTGGCTGCGCAACAACGAACCCGAGATTTTTGGTAAGATCAAAAAAGTATTCCTGCTGGAAGATTACCTGCTCTACCGCCTTACCGGACAGTTCGTCACCGAAAAAACTCTGCAGTCCTCCAGCCTGTACTTAGATATCCGCAACAGCTGCTGGTGGTCAGAAATGCTCCGCTTTATCGGTATTTCCGAAACCCAACTGCCCCGTCTTTGCGGTAGCGGCGAAAACCTGGGCACATTCGACGGCGTGCAGGTCATCACCGGTGTTATGGACCAGGTGGCAGGTGCCATCGGTGCAGGCGTTACCGACCGTACCATCACCAGCGAAATGACCGGCACCACCATGGCCATCGTCGCCCCCACCGACACCATGCCTGCCTATGTGGAAGGCAGCCGCGTTCCCTGCCATGTGAATTTTGATGGCGGCTACTGCCTGCTGACCTGGACTCCCACCGCCGGCATCGCCCAAAAATGGTTCAGGGACAATTTCTGCGAAGGCATGAGTTACGCGGAAATGGGCGAACTGGCTGCGGCGGTCAACCCCGGCTGCGACGGTCTGACCTTCATGCCCTATCTTTGCGGCAGCATCATTCCCAAGTATAATCCCGATGCCCGGGGCGCATTCTTCGGTCTGACCATGGAACACACCCGGGGCCATTTCATAAGAGCCATTCAGGAATCCGTGGCATTCATGCTCCGGGAGCATCTGCAGTATTTGGGCATCGACTGCGCAGAGATCCGTTCCACCGGCGGCGGCGCCGCAAGTCCTTTATGGTGCCAGATCAAAGCCGATGTCACCGGCAAGCGCATCGTCACCCTGAAAAATCCGGAATCGGCATGCCTTGGCAGCGCCATCGTGGCGGGTTACGGCGCAGGGATCTACGAAAGCATCCACGCTGCCAGTTGCCGGCTTGTGCAGACCGACCGGATCTACACCCCCTCCGGCACGGATTACACAGAAGCCTTTGACCGCTATATGCAATACGAAAACGAACATGTTTAACAAAAAGTGCGTGTGGAAATCACACGCACTTTTATTTTCAGTCATCGGCACCGCCGGTAGACCAATATTCATACAAATCCGCCCGATACATCTGCACATAGCAATCGCTCTCAGCATTCAGCGGATACTGAACATAAATACAGCCATTGTCTTTTTTGCTGGCATAAATTGCTTGACCCGCCTGCATATTCCACGCGGTAAACTCCTCTTTCACACTGTCAACATCCTGCAGCACCGCAGCCACATCGCCCACTCGCTCAAAACCATCGGGCAGAGAGCGGTGAATATGCCCATCCGTTCTTTCGCGCAAGTACAGCGCACCGTTGACGAACACCGCCGCCTGCGCCACCACGTAAGCATTTTCAGGCCTGCTCAATGTTTCCGGCTCTTCCGGCGCACAACCGGCAAACAGCGCGCCGCAGACAAAGACCAACGCCATGACCAAAGCAACATTTCTTTTCAGCAATCCGATCACCTATCTTTCTGACGATTACCGCCAGTATACCACCGGCGTATCCTTTTTTCAAGTGTTTGCACGGGAAAGTTGCAATTTGCGCACAACATGTTATAATGTAAAAAAATCTATTTTTCGAGGCAAATTATGCAGATCATCGATTTCCATTGCCATATCTATCCCGACCCCATCGCCCAAAAAGCCACCGACAGCATCCGGGAATTTTACGAACTGGAAGGCGGCCACATGGACGGCAGGGTCAGCACGCTCCTCCAGCGGGGCACCCAAGCCGGTATTGACCGTTTTGTTGTGCTGCCCGTGGGCATGCGGCCGGACAAGGTGCGCCATGTCAACGATTTTATTAAAGGCGAAGTGGCAAAATGCAGCCGTTTTATCGGCTTCGGCACAATCCACGCGCAGATGGAAAATATCGCCGACGAGGCGCAATATATCATCGACAGCAATCTTCAGGGCATCAAGATGCACCCGGATTTTCAGCGTTTTGACATCGACGATCCCCGGCTGGACGCGCTCTATGAAACGGTGCAGGGCAAAATCCCCGTAATGTTTCACATGGGCGATCAGCGCTATGATTTTTCCCACCCTGCCCGGCTGCGCCGGGTGATGGAGCGTTTCCCCAAATTACAGGCGGTAGCGGCGCATTTCGGCGGCTACAGCATGTATGAAACCGCCTATGAAGAACTGAAAGATCAAGAAAACTGCATCTTCGACGTTTCCAGTTCTCTGATGTTCATGGAAAACGGCGTAGGCGAAAAATACATCCGTCTTTACGGCCCGGAGCGCATGGTCTACGGCACGGATTACCCCCTTTGGGACCCGGTGAACGAAGTGCGGCGCTTCTTTAGTCTGAAACTTACTGACACGGAATTTGAGCAGATCTGCCACAAAACCGCGGAAAATTTCCTGATGCTGTAATTTCTCCAAACTTGCCTCCCCCTCTGGGGGAGGTGCCCCAAATATATTGGGGCGGAGAGGGCTCCCTCTCAGTCACGCCTGCCGGTGTGCCAGTTCTCCCAAAGGCAGCGCCAGAAAGCAAACAGTTAACCCCCGATGCAAATGCATCGGGGGTTTAAGCATCTTTTATACCTTATGCCGCCAGCCGAATTCGTCGGGAAGTCTGCCCAATTGAATGCCGGTAATGGACTCATAGAGTTTCAAACTCAGCGCGCCGGTCTGACCGTCCTGAATGGTCATCACATCATCCTTGTAGCGCAATTTGCCCACGGGGGAAATGACCGCCGCAGTACCGGTGCCGAAGCACTCTTCCAAAGTACCGTCGCGCTGTGCCTGTAGAAGTTCATCCACGGAGATCTTGCGCTCTTCCACCTCGTAACCCCAGTGCTTGCACAGTTGAATAACGGAATTACGGGTAATGCCCGGCAAAATCGAACCGCTGAGAGCAGGTGTGACCACCTTGCCCGCGATCTTGAAGAAGATGTTCATTGCACCCACCTCTTCAATATACTTGCGGTCCACGCCGTCCAGCCACAGCACCTGAGAGAAGCCGGCATCATGGGCCTTCTTCTGTGCGATGAGGGATGCGGCGTAGTTGCCGCCGGTCTTGGCAAAGCCAATGCCGCCGCGCACCGCGCGGACATACTCATCCTCGATCCAAATACCCACGGGGGCAAGGCCGCTTTCATAGTAAGCGCCGCTGGGAGCAAGAATGATCATGAAAAGGTAAGTCTTGGAAGGCGCAACGCCCAAAAACTCATCGGTAGCAATGATAAAGGGGCGGATATACAGCGAAGTGCCGGGCTCGGTGGGGATCCAGTCCCGATCCACATCCACCACAGCGCTGACCGCCTGCACAAAGTCTTCCACCGGGATCTGAGGGATCACCAGACGGTCGTTGGTGGCGTTGGTGCGCTTGGCGTTCATGTCGGGACGGAAGAGGAACACTTCACCATTTTCATTCTTATAAGCCTTCAAACCCTCAAACATTTCCTGACCGTAGTGGTAGACCATAGCGGCAGGAGAAAGACTGATATTGTGGAACGGCTCGATCCGGGGATCATGCCAGCCTTTGCCCTCGGTGTAGTTCATGACGAACATGTGATCCGTAAAGATCTTGCCGAAACCCAGTTTCTGACCCTTGGCAGGCTTCTCCTTGGGGCAATCGGTCTTGGTAATTTTAATATCCAGCATGTTTTGCGCTTCCTTTCATCAATAATCGTACCCGAGTTGCAACGCCTTGCAGTTGAGGTCGATAAGACCTGCTTTTTTGGCAGGGATGAAGGCCTCAAAGGTCTCCTTGTTCTTCTCAAAAGCCACTGCGTCCGTTTCCTTCATGATCTTGCCCACCAGCACCATATTGGCAAGGGTAGCAAAGCCGGCTTCCTTTGCCATCTGAGTGGCAGGAATATAGAAGGTTTCCACATCGGTGCGCTCGACTTTGGCATCGATCAGCGTGGAATCCACGAAGATCTTGCCGCCGGGGGTAACGCTGTCCACGAATTTCTGCAAACTGGGCAGGTTCATGGCAACCAGCACATCGGGATTCGTAATAATGGGACTGCCGACGGGCATATCCGAAAGAATAATGCTGCAGTTGGCTGTGCCGCCGCGCATTTCCGGACCGTAAGACGGTAGCCAGGAGACATTCTGCTCCTCCAGCATGCCCTTATACGCCAAAAACTTGCCGGCAAACAGCACGCCCTGTCCGCCAAAGCCCGCAATCAAAATCTGAGTAGTCTTCATTTGGCATCCTCCTTTGCACTGCGGTCTTTATAGACGCCCAAAGGATAATAAGGCAGCATATCGCTTTCCACCCACTCCAGCGCCTGCTGCGGCGTCATGCCCCAGTTGGTGGGGCAGGCAGAAACAACTTCCACAAGACTGAAGCCCTTGCCGTCGATCTGATTCTGGAAGGCTTTCTTGATAGCCTTGGCAGCGTTCTTGACATTTTTGACATTGTTAACCGCCACGCGGGTGATGTACTCGGGGCCCTCCAAAGTCGACAGCATTTCGCAGACCTTGATGGGCCAGCCGCAATGTTTGACATCACGGCCGTAAGGAGAAGTCTGGGTCACCTGGCCGGGCAGGCTGGTGGGCGCCATCTGACCGCCGGTCATGCCGTAAATGGCATTGTTGACAAAAATGATCGTGATGTTTTCATTTCTTGCAGCGGCATGAACGGTCTCCGCCATACCGATGGAGGCCAGATCACCGTCGCCCTGATAGGTAAAGACGATGTTCTCCGGGCGGCTGCGCTTGATGCCGGTTGCGGTGGCAGGGGCGCGGCCGTGGGCGGCTTCGATCATGTCGCAGGCGAAATAGTCATAGGCCATGACAGCGCAGCCAACGGGGGCAACGCCGATGGTCTTGCCCTCAATGCCCAGTTCATCAATGGCCTGCGCCACCAGGCGGTGAATAATACCGTGGGGGCAGCCGGGGCAGTAGTGCAGCGGAGCATCTGTCAGGGATTTGGGTTTTTCAAATACGGTAGCCATAATCAGTACACTCCTTTCTGGGCATTACGGATGCTCTCCAGCACCTGATCGGGGCTGGGGATCATACCGCCGGTGCGATTGCACAGCGCCACGGGGCGCTTGCAGGAAGTGGCCAGACGCACATCCTCGATCATCTGACCCATATTCAGTTCCACGGAAATAAAACCTTTGACTTTATCTGCCGCGGCGCAGAGCGCCTTGGTGGGGAACGGCCACAGGGTGATGGGGCGGATCAGACCAACCTTGATGCCCTCAGCACGGGCAGCCACCACCGCATTCTTGGCAACGCGGGAGGCAATGCCGAATGCCACAACGCAAATTTCCGCGTCGTCCATCATGTACTCTTCCCACATGGGCTCGTTTTCTTCAATGACCTTGTAGCGCTCATAGCGCTCAAAATTCTTGCGCTCCAGTTCGTCAGGCTTCAAGTACAGAGAATTGACGATGTTGTGCTTTCTCTCGCAATTGGTGCCCGTCAGCGCCCAAGGCTTTTCGTAGGTTTCCACCTCGGCATCCTCAAAGGAAATGGGTTCCATCATCTGACCGATGGTACCGTCGGCCAGGATCATGGAGGTCATGCGGTACTTATCCGCAAGATTAAAGCCCTTGATGGTCAGACTTGCCATCTCCTGCACAGACGCAGGCGCCAGCACGATCATGCGGTAATCGCCGTGACCGCCGCCCTTGGTTGCCTGGAAATAGTCGGACTGAGAAGGTTGAATGCCGCCAAGACCCGGGCCGCCACGCTGAACATTAATGACCAACGCAGGCACATCAGAGCCGGCGATATAACTCAAACCCTCGGTCTTCAGGGAGATTCCGGGACTGGAGGAAGAGGTCATCACCCGCACGCCTGCGGCTGCAGCGCCATAGACCATGTTAATGGACGCGATCTCGCTCTCTGCCTGCAGGAAAATGCCGCCGATCTTGGGCATTTTCTTTGCCATGTAAGCGGCGATCTCCGTCTGGGGCGTAATGGGGTAACCGAAGTAATGCCGGCAGCCGGCGCGAATAGCGGCCTCCGCAATGGCTTCGTTGCCCTTCATCAATACTTTTTCAGCCATTTTCGTCCCCTCCTTACTTTTCAACGGTAATGATGCAGTCAGGACACATGGTGGCGCAGAACGCGCAGCCGATGCACTTTTCCTGATCGGTCATCACTGCCGGAGAATAACCTTTCTTGTTGATGCTCTTCGTGTCGATGCTCAGACAGACCTTGGGGCAAGCCGAAACGCACAGACCGCAGCCTTTACACAGATCGGTGTTGAATGTTACTTTTGCCATAAATATCCTCCTTCAGCCCCAGAGTGGCCGGTTAGCCGGTTTCTGCGAGGGCAGATCAAAATACTTTTCCTGCAGGCGCATGGAAAGCAGCGGACCGCACTGATCGTTCAGTTGCGCCGCAACATGCTCCTCCGCGGCGGTCAGCCAAAGCGGCAAACCGCTGAGCCGGGACAATTTTTCCATATAGTCCGTGGCGGCCAGCACCGTTTCGGCGGTGGTCTCCGGACCGAGATTGGCATTATTGACGATGTCTGTAAACGCCAGACCGCAGGCCTGCTCAATTTCGCGCATAACGGTGAACGCTTCTTCCGGTGTCCGGGTCAAGGGTCTGTAGCAATTGGCCACGAAGACCATGCGGTAATTATTTTCCTCCCGGATGAACGGCACATAGCGTCCCAGCGCGTAAGCGCCCCGGTCATCGCCGCCGATATCCATAATGGCATAGACCGACTTATCCTGCACCGGGCGGTAAGCCTCCGCCGGCAGCGCCGGCAAGTCTACATTGGAATTGGCAAACCGGGGACTGATGAGTTCCACACCGGCTGCCGCCAGATCCCTGGCGCTGTCGGCTGTGCGGAAATAGGGATTGACGATGTCCAGATCTGCAATACAGACCTTTTTACCCTCCGCAGCCAAATGCAGTGCATAATTCACGGCGTTATTGGTTTTTCCGCTGCCGTAATGCCCGGCAAATAAGGTTAAGCGCTTGTGCTCCATAAGGACACTTCCTCTTGGAATTGATAATTGACAATGAAGGAATCGCCCATGGCGATAATTCTGAATTATGCGCAAAGCGGATACCGTAATTGTCAATTGAATAAACTTACAACTGCTTTCTGATGATCTTGCCGCTGGTGGTCTTGGGCAAAGACTCCTTGAATTCCACGATTCTGGGATACTTATAGGGTGCAGTACGGGACTTGACATAGTCCTGGATCTGCTTTTTCAGTTCCTCCGTACCCACAAAATTCTTCACCAGCACGATGCTGGCCTTGACCACCTGACCGCGGACCGGATCGGGCGCGGCGGAAACGCCGCATTCCAGAACATAGGGCAGTTCCATAATAACATTTTCGATCTCGAAAGGTCCGATGCGGTAGCCGGAAGACTTGATCACATCGTCGGCACGGCCCACATACCAGTAGAAACCGTCCTCGTCCTTCCACGCCAGATCGCCGGTATGGTAGAATCCGTCACGCCAGGTCTCGGCGGTGACTTCCTCATTGCCCTCATAGGCATAAGCAAGACCGCAGGGAAGACCCTTTGCGATATTGATACAGATCTCACCGGTCTCGCCGGGATCTGCCTCCTGGCCGTCAGCGGTCAAAAGATGTACATCATAAAGGGGCACGGGTTTGCCCATAGAGCCCAGTTTATGGCTGCTGCCGCTGAGGTTGCCGATGATCAGTGTGGATTCAGACTGACCGAAGCCTTCCATAATGGGAAGCCCTGTGGCCTTCTGGAACTGACGGTAGACCTCGGGATTCAGTGCTTCGCCGGCAGTGGAGGCATGCTCAATACTGCTCAGATCGAAGCGGCTCAGATCCTGCTTGGCCAGCATGCGGTACATGGTAGGCGGCGCGCAGAAGGTGGTAATATGATACTTGGCAAACAGCGGCAGGATCTTTTCCGCGTCGAACCGGTCAAAATCATAGACAAAAATCGGCGCTTCGCAAAGCCACTGGCCGTAGATCTTACCCCAGGAGGACTTCGCCCAACCGGTATCGGAAATGGTCAGGTGCAGACCGTCGGGATTGACCCGATGCCAATACTTGGCGGTAATGAAATGACCCAGAGGGTATTTATAGTTATGGGCAGCCAGTTTGGGATAACCGGAAGTGCCGGATGTAAAGAACATCAGCATGGGATCGGAGCCGCAGGGAGCATCCTCCGCCCGGTCAAAGTGGCTGGAATACATGGTATATTCTTCATTAAAGTCATGCCAGCCGGCCTTCTTGCCGCCCACAAGGATCTTATGCTCCAAGTCGGGGCAGCCCAGCGCAGCGGCATCCACCGCATCGGACACTTCGCCGTCAGCGGTGCAGATAATGGCCTTGACTTTGCCGGCACGGAAGCGGTAAGCAAAGTCTTTTTCCAGCAACTGGTTGGTGGCGGGAATGGCCACAGCGCCCAGTTTATGCAGCGCCAGCACACTGAACCAGTACTGATAGTGGCGCTTGAGTACCAGCATCACCCGGTCACCGCGCTTGATGCCCATGGCCTTGAAATAATTGGCGGTGCGGGCGGACTCTTTCTTCATATCCCGGAATGTGAAGCGGCGCTCCGTACCGTCCTCAGCCAAATGGAGCATAGCCAGTTTTTCCGGCTGGGTATTGCCCAGTTCGTCCACGATATCAAAAGCGAAGTTGAACTGTTCCTGATTCTTGAAAGAGATCTGCGTCAGCAAGCCATCTTCAATTGTGCGGTCAATAAATTTGCGGTAAATGCGTTTTTTCTTATCCGGTTCTCGGCGTTTGGTATCGGGCGTTGCCACCGCGGCAGCCTGTTCACCCTCACGGGCAGCGGAATTGCTCAAAACGATGGCATAAAAGGCGCAATCCTCACCATCCACAGCGATCATACCGTGGGGCGTGGAGGAATCGTAGTAAATGCAGTCGCCCTCGTGGAGGATCTCCGTTTTGCCGCCGATCTGAATCTTCATATGGCCGCGCAGCACCAGATCGCACTCCTGACCCTCGTGGCTTGTAAGTTCAATGGGCTCACGCTCTGCCTCCGGGCGGTAGGCCAGTTCCATATAAAGCGGCAGAGCGATGCGGTTGCGGAAATCCGCGGCAAGGTTGTAACCCACCATGTGGTGCGCTTCCTCAATGCGCTGACCCTCACCTTTACGGGTCAGGGCGTAAGAGCGCAGTTTGGGGCTGTGGCCTTCCAAAAGATCGGACATGTCCACGCCGAACACCAGCACGCAGCGATACAAAAACGCAATGCTCAGGTCCTTTTCGCCGGCTTCACAGCGAATATATTCTTCCAAACTGACACCGGTACGGCTGGCCATCTCCTCACAGGAAATGCCCGACACCTCCCGCAGTTCCCGGATACGGCTGGCCGTTTCCCGAATGCGGTCTGTAATTCCGGTTAAATTCTGCTGATCCATAGCAACTCCTTCGGCGGTCTTTCATAAACAAAAACAGCCCGTCTCAAAAATCCTTTGAGACGAGCTGAATAAGCCCGCGGTACCACTCAAATTGCAGCCGCAATGCGGTTGCCACTCATTGGGCGTTGACGCAGCCGGGTGCGGGAGAGTTCTACTGACTTTACGCGTTCTTCTCTCCGGTTCGGGAGCGACCGATCAACTGCGCCCACAGTGGCTTGCACCGCCGCCACCTCTCTGAAACGGGAAATGCAGAAGATCCTCTCCGTCACAACCTTTGTTTATAAAATGATAGCACTCAAAGGGAAAAATGTCAATAAATACGCGATTAAAGTTTATTGCGCATGATCTTACCGCTGATGGTCTTGGGCAGTTCGTCCCGGAACACCACGATGCGGGGGTACTTGTAGGGCGCGGTGTGGGTCTTAACGTAGTTCTGAATCTCCTTTTTCAGTTCCTCTGTGCCTTCCACGCCGGGCACCAGCACAATGGATGCCTTGACCACCTGACCGCGGACTTCATCCGGGGCGGCAGACACGCCGCATTCCAGAACATACGGCAGTTCCATAATGGTGGACTCGATCTCAAACGGTCCAATACGGTAGCCGGAGGACTTGATCACATCGTCCGCGCGGCCCACATACCAGTAGTAACCGTCCTCGTCACGCCATGCCACGTCGCCGGTGTGGTACATGCCGTCATGCCACACCTCTCTGGTCTTCTCTTCGTTGCCGAAATAGCCAAGGAACACACCGCAGGCGGTCTTTTTATCGGTGTGGATCACAATCTCACCGTTAACACCGTCAGGAACACTGTTGCCGTCTTGATCCACAATATCAATACCGTAGCCGGGCACAGGCTTGCCCATAGCACCGGGTTTGATCTGCGCGCCAAAGAGGTTAGCGATGCCCAGCGTCATCTCCGTCTGACCGAAGCCTTCATGAATGCGCAAACCCGTTGCCTTCTCGAATTGGTAGAACACTTCGGGATTCAGCGCCTCACCGGCAGTAGTCGCATGGTGAATGGAAGAAAGATCGTAACGGGACAGATCCTGCTTGATGAGCATGCGGTACATGGTCGGGGGTGCGCAGAAAGTGGTAATGTTGTATTTAGCGAACATCGGAAGGATCTTCTCCGGGTCAAAGCGGTCAAAATCGTAGGTAAACACCGCACCCTCACACAGCCACTGACCGTAGAGTTTGCCCCAAAGCGCCTTACCCCAGCCGGTTTCGGAAATGGTAAAGTGCAGACCCTCGCGCTCCACCTGATGCCAATACTTGGCGGTAACATAGTGACCCAGCGCGTACTTGTACGAATGGGTGGCGATCTTGGGATAACCGGTAGTGCCGGAGGTGAAGAACATCAGCATGGGATCGGAGCCGCAGGGCGCATCGTCTGCGCGGACAAAACGGCGGCTGAAAAGACCGTATTCTTCATTAAAGTCATGCCAGCCTTCCCGCTGACCGCCCACCAGCACCTTGGTGAGTTTCAGGCCGCTGACCTGCTCCGCCAGTTCCACCTGATGGGCCGTGTCGCCGTCGGCGGTGCAAAGGATGGCGCTGACGCCGCCGGCCTGGAAGCGGTAAGTAAAATCATGCTCCACAAGTTGGTTGGTGGCGGGAATAGCCACCGCACCCAATTTATGCAGGCCCAAAATGGCAAACCAGAACTGGTAATGGCGCTTGAGGACCAGCATCACCCGGTCGCCCCGCTTGATGCCCAAAGACTTAAAATAGTTGGCGCACTGGGAAGATGCGTCTTTCATATCCTTGAAGGTAAAGCGGCGCTCAGTCATATCATTTGCGATATGCACCATGGCCAGTTTCTCCGGATCTTTCCGGGCAATGGCGTCCACGGTATCGAAAGCGAAATTGTACTTTTCCACGTCGGTGTACAGCACATCCTGCAGTACGCCGTCGAAATCCTCAACGCCCCGGACGAAATCGTTGCACAGCAGATCCTGCTTCTGCACTTTCCGGGTGCTGCGGCTGGGCAGGCTCAGGGTGGTATCCACCTTGTCGCCGGCCATGATCATAGAAAGGAACACACAGTCCTGCCCGTCAATAGCGATCATGCCATGGGGCGTGGAAGAACGGTAGAAAATACTGTCGCCCTCCCGCAGGACTTCCTCGTGATCACCCACGCGGATGCGCATAGCGCCCTTGATAACCAGGTCAAATTCCTGTCCGTCGTGGGTGGTGGTATGAATAGGCTGATCCTGCAGTTCTTCAGAATAAGTATACGTGACCCAGTAAGGAGTCGCCAGTTTCTGACGGAACATGGCTGCCATATCCTGAATGGTGATGCCATCCTCGCTGGCGGTGACCATGCCCTGACCCTGCCGGGTGACGGTATAGGCAGACAGTTTGGCGGTGTGTCCTTCCAGCAGTTCCGTCAGTTCCAAGCCGAAAGCCTTGGCGCATTTATGCACGAAAGAGAACGGCAGATCCACGCCGCCTGCTTCATATTCCAAATAAAGTTCCGCAGAGATCTCCGTCTTCTGCGCCATTTCCTCAACGGTGTAGCCGGTGATCTGGCGCATCTCGCGAATTCGCAGCGCCACATCCATTACAGCGGAATTGGGATTACTCATACATGCTCATCCTTTCTGACAAATAAAAATCGCCTCAAGAAAACTCTTGAGACGAGCAAAACTCTACCCGCGGTACCACTCAAATTGCGGCTTGTCGCCGCCCCTTCACGCTCCAACAAGCGCTATCCCTTAACGCGGGCAGACGGGAGAAGCCTACTAAGAAAACTGTTCGGTCCTCCGGCTCGGAAGGGATGGGTCCTTAGGCTGCTGTTTTCCGGTTCGCACCAACCACCGGCTCTCTGCAAAACACCGCGCCCGACCGTCTTCGTCAACGCCTTTTTGACTATTTCCTACACTTTATCATGTCCGCGTGTAAAAGTCAAATGTTTTTCTCCACAAAACATTTTCCAATTTCAAAAGTTGTTTTGTTAATATTTACTGTTGACATTCCCTGCCGATTATGATTTAATTGCACATATACCATATAAAAGACTTTGAAGGAAAACCCGTCTTTTCAAGGACGCTCCAGAGAGCCGGCGGTTGGTGTGAGCCGGTGCGAAAAGATCTGACGGTCTGGTTCCTGAGTCAAACCTGTGAAAGCGGTGCAAGTAATGGGTTTCGGCAGCCTCCGTTACCGGGCAGGACTTTGTTGGAAGTCTGTGAGTGATCCCCGCCGGGGATAATCAGGGTGGTACCGCGAATGCAAATTCGTCCCTGAGGTCAATTTGACCTCAGGGATTTACTTTTATCTGCGAAGGAGTTAACCATTATGAATACGATCCGTATCAGCGACATTACCATGAAACAAGCAAAGCCCGACTTCTCCTTAAGTTTCCGGGAGAAGATCGAACTGAGCAAACTGCTGGATAAACTGAATGTGGACGTGATCGAACTGGAACAAATCACCGCACCCAAGGTTGACTTTTTGAAGATCAAGTCCATCGCCGCGGCAGTCAAGCACAGCGCCCTTGCCGTGCCCGTGGACCTGAGCGGTGAAAATATCGACGCTGTTTGGAACGCTCTGCACGAGGCAAAGCACCCCCGGCTGCAGGTCTGCGCGCCGGTAAGCGCCGTGCAGATGGAATACCTCTACCACAAAAAGCCTGAGGCCATGATGGCCGCCGTGGAAAATGCCGTCACGCGCTGCAAAGCGCTTTGCGCAGATGTGGAATTCATTGCCGACGACGCCACCCGCAGCGACGGCGCTTTCCTGCGTGCGATCCTCTCCACCGCCATCGCAGCCGGCGCCACCACCGTTACCGTCTGCGACACCGCCGGCAACATGCTACCTCAGGAATTCGGCGCGTTCATCGCCGCATTGGCAGCAGATATCCCCGAACTGAAAAATGTAACGCTGGGCGTTTCCTGCGCTGACAGCCTTAACATGGCCGACGCCTGCGCCATGGCTGCCATTGCCGCCGGCGCCGGAGAACTCAAAGCCGCCGCCTACCGGGTAAACGCCGTGAGTTTAACAAGCGCCGCCACGATTCTGAATGCAAAAGGCGATGCCCTGAACGCCGGTTGCGGTGTCATGACCACCAGTCTGAAGCGCATCACCGACCAGATCGCCCGGATGTGCAGCACCGGCAGAAGCAAGTTTTCGCCCTTTGACAGCGGCGTGCAGGAAGACGATGGCAGCATCTATCTGACCGCCCATGACGAACTGGGTGCCGTGCTGCGTGCCACCGCCCACCTTGGTTATGATCTTTCCGAAGAGGACGGCAGCAAAGTTTACGAAGCCTTCCGCATCATTGCCCAAAAGAAAGAAAAGGTCAGCGCCAAGGAATTGGATGCCATCGTCGCATCTGCCGCCATGCAGGTGCCCTCCGCCTACAAACTGGAAAGTTACGTTATCACCTCCGGCAACGAGATCAACGCCACCGCACAACTGAAACTGTGGAAACAGGAAAAACTCCTGCAAGGCGTTTCTCTGGGCGACGGCCCCATTGATGCCGCATTTTTGGCGGTGGAGCAGATCACCGGCCGGCATTACGAACTGGACGATTTCCAGATCCAGTCCGTCACCGAGGGCCGCGAAGCCATGGGTCAAACGGTGGTAAAACTGCGCTCTGAGGGTAAAGTCTACTCCGGCACCGGTATCTCCACCGACATCGTGGGTGCCAGTATCCGCGCGTACATAAGCGCGCTGAACAAAATCGTTTACGAGGAGGACAACGCATGAATCTCTCCTTTTCCACCCGAGGCTGGGGTGACCTGACATGGGACGAACTCCTGCACGCGGCGCTGGACATGGGATTTTCGGGCATTGAAGTGTATAACCTCTTCAAATTCCCGGAAATGACCGGCAAAACCGGCCCGTTCCACCCCCACAAAATGGCCGCCACCGCACGGCAACTGCGTGACAGCAAACTGACCATCCCCTGCCTGGACACTTCCATCGACCTTTCCGCACCCATGGGGAATGAACTGAATACGCTTTTCCCCATTGCCAGGGAAATGCGCATTCCCTGCATCTGCGCCTGCGCCCTTTCCGATAACGAAACGCAAGTGGCAGACAATTTGGAAAAACTCATTCCCATGGCAGAAAGCACCGATGTTTGCCTGCTGCTGAAGACCAGCGGCATCTACGCGGACACCGCCCGGTTAAGAGCCATGCTGGAAAGTTTCTCCAGCGACGCACTGGGCGCGCTGTGGGATATGCACCACCCCTACCGGGACTTTGACGAAACGCCGGACACCACCATCAAAAACCTCGGCTCCTACGTCAAGCATGTCCACCTTTGGGACTCCGACAACGCCGACACCTACAACCTCATCGGCGAAGGCACGCTGCCGGTGGCGGATTTCATCCGGGCGCTGGGCTCTATCAACTATGACGGCTTCATTTCTCTGGAATGGAAACCGGAATGGATGAACGACCTGCAGGACCGGGATGTGATCTTCCCCCACTTCGTCAGTTACATGAGCCGCTTCAGCAGCCCCCGGAAGCGCAAAAAATCCCTCTACTATAACCATGACGGCTCCGGCCAGTATGTTTGGAAGAAGGACGACCTCATCGACCTGACCTTCCCCCAGGTCCTGGACCGCATGGTAGAAGAATTCCCCGACCAGTATTGCTTTAAATACACCACCCTGGACTACACCCGTACATACGAAGAATTCCGCACCGATGTGGACAATTTCGCCCGGACGCTCATCAGCCTTGGCGTACGCCCCGGCATGAAGGTGGCAATTTGGGCCACCAATGTTCCTGCATGGTACATTACTTTCTGGGCCACCACCAAGATCGGTGCGGTGCTGGTCACCGTGAACACCGCCTATAAGATCCACGAAGCAGAATACCTGCTGCGGCAGTCCGACACCCACACGCTGGTGATGATCAAGTCCGCGCTGGACTCCGATTACAGCAAGATCATCAACGAGATCTGCCCCGAGATCGCCGGAAATAAACCCGGTGCACCCCTGCATTGCAAGCGCCTGCCGTTTTTGCGCAATGTCATCACTGTGGGCTTCCGGCAGAAAGGCTGCCTGACCTTCGACGAAGCCATGGAGCGCTCCGATCTTGTACCGATCGAAGAAGTCCGCCGCTACGCCGCCAAGATCCACCCGGACGATGTTTGCAATATGCAGTACACCTCCGGCACCACCGGATTCCCCAAGGGCGTTATGCTGACCCACTACAATGTGGTCAACAACGGCAAATGTATCGGCGACCGCATGGGACTAAGTACCGCTGACCGCATGATGATCCAGGTGCCCATGTTCCACTGCTTCGGCATGGTGCTTTCCATGACCGCCTCCATGACCCACGGCGCAACCCTGTGCCCCCTGCCGTACTTCTCGGCAAAATCCAGCCTTGCCTGCATCAATCAGGAGCGCATCACCTGCTTCAACGGCGTGCCCACCATGTTCATCGCCATGTTCAACCATCCGGACTACCGGAAAACAGACTTCTCCCACATGCGTACCGGCATTATGGCCGGCGCAGGCTGTCCGCCGGAACTCATGCGCAGAGCCGCCCAGCCGGATGAGATGAATATGCGGGGCATCGTGTCCGTTTACGGTCAGACCGAATCCTCCCCCGGATCCACCATGTCGGCGTGGACAGACCCGCTGGATGTGCGCACCGATACCGTCGGCTACGATTTTCCCCATGTGGAGTGTAAGATCATCGACCCCGAGACCGGCGAAGAAGTTGGCCCCGGTGTCAACGGCGAATTCTGCTCCCGTGGCTACAACACCATGAAAGGCTACTATAAAATGCCCCAAGCCACCGCACTCACCGTGGACGAGCAGGGCTGGCTGCATTCCGGTGACCTTGCCTGCCGTGACGAGCAGGGCAACTACCGCATCACCGGCAGACTTAAGGACATGATCATCCGCGGCGGCGAAAACATCTACCCCAAGGAGATCGAAGAATTCATCTACACCCATCCTGCTGTCAAAGATGTGCAGGTCATCGGCGTACCGGACAAGCGCTACGGCGAGGAGATCATGGCGTGCATCATTCTCAAAGAGCCCGGCTCCGTCAGCGCGCAGGAGATGACCGACTATATCCGCGCCAGCATGGCGCGGCACAAAGTGCCTAAGTATATTGAATTTGTGGATGCCTTCCCCATGAACGCGGCGGGCAAGATCCTCAAATACAAAATGCGGCAGGACGCTGCCCAGCGGCTTGGCCTTACAGGCGACGGTGCTGACACCGCCGGTCCGAAAGACAAGAATTAAACAATGATCCCGGCAGGGCTGCACCTGCCGGGATATTTAGCAAGCATCTTCCACTATGCAAAACCCTTGCACTGTGCTATAATAAGCCCAAGAAACCACGAAAGAAGGCGAAACGCATGAAGATCTCCGGTCTGCAAAAAATGACCTTGCTGGACTATCCCGGCAAGGTAGCCTGCACCGTTTTTCTGCAGGGCTGCAATTTCCGCTGCCCCTTTTGCCACAACAGCGGTCTTTTGGGCGCAGGCGACGGGGAATTGATGACCGCGGAAGAATTTTTGGCATTTCTCAGCAAGCGCACAGGTCTTTTAGACGCAGTCTGCGTCAGCGGCGGTGAGCCCACCCTCTCCAGGGAGTTGCCCGACTTGCTGCGCGGCATCAAAGATCTCGGTTTTGCCGTCAAACTGGACACCAACGGCAGCCGCCCGGAGGTGCTGAAGGAATTGGTTAATGGCGGTCTTGTGGATTATGTGGCCATGGATATCAAAAACAGCCGCAACGCCTATTCCACCACCACAGGCTGCAACCCGGATATGACCGCAATCGAGGAAAGCCTGCGCTTTTTGCTGGAAGAGCATGTGGACTACGAACTGCGCACTACTGTGGTAGCGCAGTTCCACAGTGAAGCCACCATCGCCGAAATGGGCGCATGGCTGCAGTCCCTCGTTCCCGGCGTGAAGCCGAAAAAACTCTTCCTGCAGCCTTTCGCCGACCGTGACAGCGTGCTGCAGTCAGGCCTTACCACCCCCGATGAACACACACTGAAAACATTTGCAGCCATTTTGTCCCCATATGTAGGGCAAATTGCCATTCGCGGGGTATAAAACACAACATATTGTGTTTGGAAAAATATTTTTGCCACAACATATTGACATTTCCCTTTTTCTGACATATAATACAGGCACTGCGGTTTTCAGGCATGGAAACCACATGCCTGTATTTTTCTTATACTTAATGGAGGTAGAACAATGTATAAAGTGCTTAAACGCGACGGCGGCACTGTGGAATTTGACATTTCCAAAATCAGTACTGCTATGATCAAGGCTTTCGAAGCTCAAAACAAGACCTACCACCCCAGCGTCATCAATCTGCTGGCTCTGCAGGTCAGCGCCGATTTTGAGCCCAAGATCAAAAACGGCCTCATCGCCGTGGAAGACATTCAGGACAGCGTGGAAAAGGTCCTCTCCGACGCCGGCTATGCCGACATCGCCAAGGCCTACATTCTGTACCGTAAGCAGCGCGAGAAGGTGCGTAATGTCAACTCCGCCCTGCTGAACTACCGCGATCTGGTGGACAACTACCTGAAGATCAACGACTGGCGCGTGAAGGAAAACTCCACCGTCACCTACTCTGTGGGCGGTCTGATCCTCAGCAACTCCGGCGCCATCACTGCCAACTACTGGCTCAGCGAAGTCTACGACGAAGAGATCGCCGAAGCCCATCGCTCTGCCGCGCTGCACCTGCACGACCTGAGCATGCTCACCGGCTACTGCGCAGGCTGGAGTCTGAAGCAACTGATCCAGGAAGGTTTGGGCGGTGTTCCCGGCAAGATCACCTCTTCCCCCGCCGGTCACCTCTCCACCCTCTGCAATCAGATGGTCAACTTCCTGGGCATCATGCAGAACGAGTGGGCAGGCGCACAGGCATTCTCCTCTTTCGATACTTACCTTGCTCCCTTCGTCAAGGTGGACAACCTGACCCAGAAGGAAGTCAAGCAGTGCATTCAGTCCTTCATCTACGGCGTGAACACCCCCAGCCGCTGGGGCACGCAGGCACCCTTCTCCAACATCACCCTTGACTGGGTCTGCCCCCCTGACCTGGCGGATCAGCCTGCCATCGTCGGCGGCAAGGAGATGGACTTCACTTACGGCGACTGCAAAAAGGAAATGGACATGGTCAACAAAGCCTTCATCGAGATCATGATCGAGGGCGATGCCAACGGCCGTGGCTTCCAGTACCCCATCCCCACCTACTCCATCACCCGCAACTTCGACTGGAGCGAGACCGAGAACAACAAACTCCTGTTTGAAATGACTGCCAAGTACGGCACCCCCTACTTCTCCAACTACATCAACTCTGATATGGAGCCTTCCGATGTTCGCTCCATGTGCTGCCGTCTGAGACTGGACCTGCGTGAACTGCGCAAAAAGTCCGGTGGCTTCTTCGGCTCCGGTGAGTCCACCGGCTCCATCGGCGTTGTTACCATTAACCTGCCCCGCATTGCTTACCTTGCCGAAAACGAGGCCGACTTCTACGCCCGTCTGGACAAACTGATGGACATCGCAGCCCGCAGCCTTAAGACCAAGCGCACGGTCATCACCCAGTTGATGGAAAACGGTCTGTATCCCTACACCAAGCGTTACCTGGGCACCTTCAGCAACCACTTCTCCACCATCGGCCTGATCGGCATGAACGAAGTGGGTCTGAACGCCAAGTGGCTGCGTAAGGATCTGACCCATCCCGAGACCCAGAAGTTTGCCCGCGAAGTGCTGGACCACATGCGCGAGCGCCTCTCCGATTATCAGGAAGCTTACGGCGACCTGTACAACCTGGAAGCAACGCCTGCCGAATCCACCACCTACCGTTTTGCCAAGCACGATAAGGAGCAGTACCCCGATATCATCACTGCTCACGAAGGCGCAACACCTTACTACACCAACTCTTCTCACCTGCCCGTGGGCTACACTGAAGACATCTTCACCGCCCTGGAAATACAGGATGAACTGCAGACCCGTTACACTTCCGGCACTGTCTTCCACGCCTTCCTTGGCGAGAAGCTGCCCGACTGGAAGGCCGCTGCAGCGCTGGTCAAGAAGATCGCCGAAAACTTTAAACTGCCCTACTACACCATGAGCCCCACCTACTCTGTCTGCGCAGAGCACGGCTACCTCATCGGTGAGCAGTACAAGTGCCCCATCTGCGGCAAGAAGACCGAGGTCTACAGCCGTATCACCGGTTACTACCGCCCTGTTCAGAACTGGAACGACGGCAAGAGCCAGGAATACAAGGACCGCAAGACCTACGATATCGAGAACTCCGATCTGGCAAACAAGGGCATCGCCTCCCGCGAGGAAGCACCTGCTCCCGCGGAAGAAAAGCCCGTTGTGGCCGCCTGCACCTGCGAAAGCGAGATCCTGCTGTTCTCCCGTCTGACCTGCCCCAACTGCCGCGTTGCCGAACAGCAACTGACCAAAGCCGGCATCAACTACAAGAAACTCATCGCTGAAGAAAATGTGGACCTGTGCCGCAAGTACGGCATCAAGGGCGCACCCACTCTGGTAGTGGTCAACGGCGAGGAGCATCAGAACTTCTACAGCGTTCCCGAGATCAAGAAATTCATCGCTTCTCTGTAAGAAATACCGTCAGCCGGGCGTAACGCCCGGCTGATTTACCAAATCTATATCAATTGACAATTGAAAATTGACAATGGACAATGTTGGTGTCCGCTTCGCGGACGAAATGAAATCATCGCCAAAGGCGATACCTTTAATTGTCAATTGTCCATTATCAGAAAGGATCAGTATTATGCATGACATTATCATCGTTGGCGGCGGTCCTGCAGGCCTGACCGCGGCAGTTTACGGTCTGCGCGCCGGCAAGAGCGTGCTGGTCATCGAAAAGAACGGCTTTGGCGGACAGATCGCCTACTCTCCCAAGGTGGAGAATATCCCCGGCACGCAGGTCATCAGCGGCACGGAATTTGCTGAGAAACTCATTGAGCAAGCCATGGCGCTGGGCGCTGATGTGGAACTGGAAAAGGTCACCGATGTGCAAAAAGACGGCGACGTATTCCACGTCATCACCGAAGAAGGCAGCACTTTTGAAGGCAGCACCGTGATCCTGGCGCTGGGCGTCAAGCACCGCACCCTGGGACTCCCCGGCGAAAACGAACTTATCGGTAACGGCATCTCCTTCTGCGCGGTGTGCGACGGCGCGTTCTACGCAGGCCAGGACGTGGCCATGATCGGCGGCGGCAACTCCGCGCTGCAGGAAGCGCTGCTGCTCAGCGAAGTGTGCAACCATGTCACCATCGTGCAGAATCTGGCGTTCCTCACCGGCGAAAAGAAACTCTCAGACGCGCTGGCTGAGAAGGATAATGTTTCCATTATCTACAGCACCGTGGTCAGCGCCTACGAGACCGAAAACGGCGCTCTGACGGGTCTGCGCCTGCGCAGCGAAGAAACCGGCGCAGAAAGCCACCTTAAAGTGGACGGCGCATTCCTTGCCGTTGGTCTGCAGCCGGAGAATGAGCCTTTCGCCCACCTGACCGGCTTGAACGATTGGGGCTACTTCGACTCTGCCGAAGATTGTCTGACCAAGACTCCCGGCGTATTTGTTGCCGGCGATTGCCGCAGCAAGCGCATCCGCCAGGTGGTCACCGCAGCCGCCGACGGCGCCATCGCCGCCATGGCCGCCTGCCACTATCTCGACTAAAACCAACAAACGCAGCGCTCTTATTGAGCGCTGCGTTTCCTTATTGGACAAATTGGAATTTACTTAAACTCAATCAGCCTATCGCCTTTGTATTTGAGCGTGCCCTTTTCGTTAATTCTGTAGCCATTGTACGAGAATTGGGAAATATAGAAAGATTTTTTCTTACCATCTACTGAGAAAACAACAACATATTTTTCGTGCTTACCAGTTCCAGAATACTTAGAGAAATTTTCTACTATGTGCTTGTCAATGACAACAGCCTTAACTGTCTTGACAGGAGCGTATCGGTTTTTAATGGTTCTCACAATGATACTCACCATTGCTAATGCACTAACGCCTACAAACAGGGAACCGATTACGATGTTAGAAATGTTTTCTGGCATATAATCATACTCCTCCGTAAAATTCAAGTTTATCTGTCTAATGAACACCGGCAGCCTTTCGGCTGCCGGTGCTGATTTGTAGGGGCGATTATCCATCGCCCACGGGCGCACACTATGCGCCCCTACAACCCAAATTACAGATTATAATACTTGTCAAACTCCGCAGGATGGGGAATTGCGGAAAGTGCGCGGCACTCGGCGCGCTTTGTCTTGATAAAGTTTTGAAGCAACTCCTCGGGGAACACACCGCCCACGGTCAGGTAATCGTGGTCGCGCTCCAGGGCATCCAGCGCATCCTCCAGGCACACCGGCAGACCCTGCAACTTGGCCTTCTCCTCCTCCGGGAGGTTGTAGAGATTCACATCGTAGGGGCCCCAGCCGTTGGCGTGGGGATCGATCTTGTTCTTAATGCCGTCCAGGCCGGCCATCAGGATTGCTGCGTAGCAGAAATAGGGATTGCAGGTGGCGTCGGGGTTGCGCAGTTCAAAGCGGCGCTTCTCGGGGCTCTTGGCGTAAGCCGGAATGCGGATCACGGCGCTGCGGTTGGAGGTAGCATAACCCACAGTCACCGGCGCTTCAAATCCGGGCACCAGCCGCTTGAAAGAATTGGTGCTGGGGTTGGTCAGCGCGCACAGGGAATGGATGTGCTTCAGCAGACCGCCCATGAAATAGTGCGCCGTTTCGCTCAAGTGGGCATAACCGTTATCGTCGGAGAACACCGGCTTGCCGTCTTTCAGCAGCAGCATGTGCACATGCATGCCGCTGCCGGCCTCGCCGTAAATAGGCTTGGGCATAAAGGTGGCGCTCTTGCCGTACTTCAGCGCGGTATTGTGGATGATATACTTGATCATCATGGTGGCGTCAGCCATGTGCACCACTTCACCCAACTGAGGCTCGATCTCAAACTGACCGGAAGCCGCCACCTCGGGATGGTGGTAATTGATCTCGATGCCGGCATCTTTCATGTGCATGCACATCTCGCTGCGGCACTCGTAAGAAACGTCAAAAGGCTTGGCAATGTGGTAATTCTTCTGCTTAGGCACCACTACGCCCTTGCCCTCCACGGCGCTGTTCCAGTAAGACTGCACCGCATCCAGACTCACGCCGATGCTGTTGCTCTGGACTTCCCAGCCGATCTCGTCAAAGAGGTAAAATTCAAATTCCGGCAGGATCTGCATGGTGTCCGCCACGCCCAACTCCTTCATATAATCCACAGCAGCGCGGATGATATTCCGGGGATACTGGGCCAAAGGACGGTTCTGAGGATTGTCGATGATCATGGCGTTGCCGGTCATGGACAAAGTGGGAATGGTGCAGAAAGGATCGATCACCGCAGTATCGGGATCGGGAATGAACACCATATCGCTCTTTTCCACCACAGCGTAGCCGTAGTTGGATGCATCAAAGCCGATGCCGCTGACCATGGTATCCTCAGAAAAATTCTCTGCAGGAATGGTCACATGGCGGTACTGACCGTTGATGTCCACCATCTTAAAGTCCACCATCTTGATATCCTGTTCCTTGATAAGCGCGATAATATCTTTTGCGGTTTTAGCCATAGAAGTTACCTCCTTCGCGTTTTTGTTATTATAACAAACTATACCCGTTATTGCAACAAAAAAACACAGCCGGCTGATAAAATCAACCGGCTGCACCTTATTTTACCTTTTTTCGCTCCCGGAGCAACATTGCGACACCCACAGTTGTGGTCACAATGGTCAACACATCAAAAACCACCGCTGCAAAATTCAGATAGTAACCGTCATGCACCACCCAAAGCAACTGGCAAGCAATGTTCGCCACCTTAAACACCACCGCACTGGGAGTATCCAGATACCAAATATAGATCACCGCAGCCGCCACGGGCAACCACGCGATCACGGAAGTCAGGCTGCTGGCATCCAGCACCACCGTCAGCACCGCCTGCAGCGCGATAAATCCCAGTTTCAGCCAAGCCGTGACCTTGCACCGCTGAAAGATCGGGATGCGCACCATTCCGATCACACCACACAAAAAGCCCGCCATGCTGCCCAGCGCCAAATGGCCGGCGCTCTGCAAGGCAAACTGCACCATCTGCGCAGAAAGAATCTTTTTCTTGGACTTAATGAGACCGGTGAGCATCATCACCGCACAGCCCAGCAGTGAGAGAATATTTCCTAAAACAAGCAAAATAAGCACCTCTTTTTCCGGAGGCTATTATATCAAGCATGAGTAAAACTGTCAACGAAAACAAAAAGCCGCCGGTTTCCCGGCGGCTTTCTTAACAGGAATTAACCCTTAACAGCACCCATAGTGATGCCCTTGGTAAAGTATTTCTGGAAGATCAGGAACACGATAATGATGGGCACAGATGCCAGCGCAGAGCCGGCCATCAGCAGACCGTAGTCCGTAGAACTTTCACCCTGCATGGTAGCAATACCCAGCGCAATGGTCAGATTCTCGGTCTTAGTCAGCATGATCAGTTGCATGAAGTAGTCATTCCACGCATTGATGAAAGTAAAGATGGCGCAAGCACCGACACCGGGCTTGATCATGGGGAACATGACGTCCGTAAAGGCGCGCCACTCACCTGCACCGTCAATACGGCATGCTTCCACCATTTCAGTGGGAATGCCCTCAGAGAACTGCTTCAGCAGGAATACACCGAAAGGCCAGCCCACAATGGGGAAAATGACCGCCCACATGGTATCCCACAGATTCATAGCAGACATCTGGCGCACCAGGGGGATCAGAATGACCTGCTTGGGCAGCGCCATAGCACAAACGATCAGGGAGAAGACCAGGCCCCTGCCCCAGAACTTCTTCTTCGCCAGCACATAACCGGCCATAGCGGAAGTAATGCAGGTCAGCAGCATGGAGCCGACGGCCATAACAACGGAATTGATCAGCCACAAAATCGCACTGGGGATCTTGGGGCCGCGCATGATCATATTGCCGATCTGAATCTCATACAGATAGGAGGCTCTGCGGTCCATAAGGCGCTCAAAGTTTCTCAGCACCCACTCACTGGGCCACCATACGGGCTGGGCGGAGTTGATCTCACCACCGCTCTTAAACGCACCGGTAACGATCCAGTACAACGGGAACAGGAACAGCAGCGCGATCAAAGAAACAATTATCGTGGAGACCCACTTATAAATATTGGAGCGCAGGCGGGAGGTGTCAATAGCATTCTTCGGTTTCATTTCCACCCCTCCTTACTTTTCCTGACCGGCCTTAAACTGGACGGCCGACAAGATCGCAATGATGATGGCAAGGATAACACCCATGGCACTGCCGTAGCCGTAACCGAGATTGTCGTCCTTGAAGGCGGCATAGTATATGTAATACATGATGGTCTTGGTATTACTGCCGCCGGAGGTCAGCAACTGGATCAGCGCGAAGCACTGGAAGGAATTGATGGTGGTGATGATCAGCACATACAGCGTGGTGGGCATCATGCGGGGCCACTTGACCTTCCAGAAGGACTGCATCTCGGTAGCGCCGTCCACATGGGCGGCCTCCACCAAAGACTTGTCTACATTATCCAGCGCGGAGACATACAAAACAATGGGCTGGCCCACGGAAGTGGTCAGCAGGATCAGAATGATACAGCCGAGAGCCGTTCTGGGATCGCCCAGCCAGTTGACATTGCTGTCGAGAATGCCAGTCTGCGTGCCGAGGTAATTCAGAACGCCGCTGTAGTTATCATAGATCCACTTCCAGACCATGGTGACCGCCACAGAGCCGGTAACCACAGGCAGGTAGAAAATGCAGCGGAACGCAGAGGTCGCCGCCACAGGCAGTTTGCTGATGATGGACGCGACCCACAGAGAGAATGCGCAAGTCACCGGAACAGACACCACCACGATGATGACGGTGTTCCAAAGCGCATTGATAAACTCGGGGTCATTGAACATCTTGACATAGTTGGCAAAACCAACGAATGTCTTGTTGCCGCTGCCCAACTGCGCAGAGAAGAAACCGGAGTACACGCAACTGATCATGGGAACCACCACGAATGCCACGAAGAACACCAGGAAGGGCAGCAAAAACAGATAAGAGGTCACAGTTTCCCGCAGCATCAGTCTGCGGCTCCTGCGAATTAAGGTATCATTATTTCTAGCCAAGAGAATCCTCCTTCCGGACGGGAGTAATAAGGAACAGTGAATAGTGAAGAAGTGAAAACTCATTCACTCTTCACTATTTCCTATTACCTAATGACATGCCCCTCCCCTCAAAGGGGAGGGGCACTGTTTTAGTTAAATCAGATGATTTTTGAGGAGATCTTATTTGCCGTTGGCAGTGTTGGCCCACTGAGCAACAACAGTAGCGATGTCAGCGCCCTCGCCGACGTCCTGCAGCATCTCCCACCATGCGGTACGGGCAGCAGCCCAGTTGGTGGTGACCTGGTAGTAGTCGCCCAGGTAAGGCATCAGCTTGTTGTATTCCTTCATGATCGCGTTGTCAGCCCAGATGTTGGACAGGTCAGCGCCTTCAGCGGTGTTGCGAACTGCGAAGTAGTTGGCAGCCTTGACAGCGTCAGCAGTCTTCTCGGAATCGCACATGTACTTGATGAACTTCTTGGCAGCAGCGATCTTCGCATCGTCGCCGTTGTCGAAGATACCGAAGCCCCAGATACCGCCCTGCAGCAGAGGAGTGGAATCGGAGGGGAATGCCAGGAACAGGATGTCATCGCCGGAAGCGGTCTTCTCAGCACCGGTACCAGCGGTGTTGGGGTCCAGCTGCTGAGCGATGTTCCAGCAGAACGCCATGTTCAGGTTGCCCTGATAGAACTGCTTGATCTCGTCGCTGCCAGCCAGGGATGCGTCGAATGTGATGCCTTCGCAATCCTTCAGCATCTGCAGAGCAGCGATGTTTTCAGGAGAGTTCCAGGTGTACTCGGTGTGAGCAGCGTTGGTGAAGGTGCCGCCCTTGAGGTTGTTGACGAGAGCACGGGTGCCCTGGTCGCCACCCTGACCAGCGCAGTAAACAGCGCCGACGGTCTTATTGGTGTGAGCGTAAACCTTAGCAACAGCAGCAAAGAAATCATCAACGGACTTCCAGGTGTGGGTGTCGGCATTGATGTGCTCCATGGCACCGGCTGCCTCGAACACGGTCTTGTTGATGGCCATGCAGTGAGCAGTCATAACCAGGGGGTACTCATAGCACTTGCCGTCTGCGGTGTAGCAGGCAGCCAGAGCAGCGGAGTTGATCTCAGACTTGTCGGTAGCGTCGATCAGGTCGGACAGGTCGACCATCAGGCCCTTAGCGCCCCAGTTAGCCACCAGACGCTCGGGACCTTCCATGATCAGGTCGGGAGCCTGGTTGCCTTCGATGGCGGTGTTAACCTTATCGTCGCCATCCTGATAGGTCAGATACTCAACTTTGACCTTGATGCCGGGGTTAGCGGCTTCGAAGTCAGCGATCAGAGCGTCGACAGTTGCCTGAGTGCCCCAGCCGCCGATGGGATAGGTCCACAGGGTCAGTTCGACATCGTCGCCAACCTGCTCAACGACGCAGGCAGACAGAGATACGGCCATGGTCAGGGCCAGAATCAGTGCTAACAGCTTTTTCATTCTTGTTTTCCTCCATTATTGTTATTGTTGCACAACTCGCTGACGCGAGGATGTACTTGCATTATGTATTTTACACCAAAACAACGACTTTGTCAATATTTTTCCAAAATGCGTTCTGCAGTGTAACGCACAGGAAAAACAAGATCAATATATGTGTTTTTCTTATTTCAAAAATTAGGATTTCTCCACAATTGTACATCCCGGCTCTGTAAAAATCCCACGATTCATGTTCAAAAATCAATGTATTTTTTATAAAAATAAAGACGCCGACTCATTCGTCGGCGTCCTCTTCATTCATATAGGGCTTGAACATGGGCTCCAGCAGGAAACTGCCCACCACCGCCGCCAGCGGCGGCAGGAAAAATACAGGGATAATAAACCGGACGCAAGCGTAAATACACAGCGCATTCACCACGCCCAACACGGCTGTACGGGGCAAATTGGAAACGGCAAGCAGCGCCGTATTCTTCAGCAGACCCACAGTGGAATTTTCAAAACGGGAAAGCACCGGAAACAGCACGCTGAGCATACCCAACACCACAATCGCCACCACCGCCAGCGCGGCAAAGAGCATCCAGTTCATATTTCCTGCCACGGCGCTGTTCCAAAACGAGATCATAAAAGAGCCCAGTGTATAGCACGCTGCCAAAAACACGATGCTGGGCAAAATACCGCTTTTCCAGTTTTGGGCAAAAACGCCCCAAAACCGCGACCAGGTATTTCTCACACCGCCCCGGAACCCCCGGAACGAGGTATCGTACAGCGCGGCCAGTGACGCACCGACGGTGACTACCGGCACACAGCCTGCAATAAAGAAAAGGCTCAGAAAAATGGCATCCGTGATATATCCCATCAAAAGCATCAACGGGGAATCCGGAGCAAAAATGCGTTTGAACATAGCCGCACCTCCTTTGATTTCTGTTTTTACTATACCATTAATCGGCGCGGCTGTCATTAAATTTTTCTTAATTTTCCATAATTGCCTCAGCGCTGCGCCAAGGATAGCACACAAGGCGCGTCCCTTCCAGATCTTCCCGATGCATGTCAACGCCGGTAACGCTGCTGTTTTCGTAGGTGGTGTAATAATAAATACCCCGTCGGGTATCACAGCAGGAAGAATACAGCGTGTACTCCCAATTTCCGTCCGCCGCCTCTGTCAGGCCGCGCAATTGCGCAACGCTTCCCAGAATGTGGAAAAACTGCGCCACCTCTTCCCCTTCACCGCAAACGCTGTTGGAAGCCGCATACGCCGCCCGGACGAACCGGGAGGGCGAACTGGGATCGCCGGGAAGTCCCACAGACCCCATACCCAAACTAAAGGGCTGCAGCGGCAGACCAAAGCGGCTCTCCGGCTGCCGGGGCGTCAGATTCAGATATTGCGCCAGATTCTGCAAATGAAAAGGAAACGGCGGATTATTAGTCAGCACTTTCACCGCATTATCGTGGATATGAAGACCATCCTCCATAGGCTCGATAACCACCGCCCGTTCTTCGTCTGCTAAAAGCCAATGCAGCGGCGAAAGCGGCAACGCATCGAAAAAATCCTCCTCCCACAGATTCACCCGCTCCAGTTTGCACAGCGCCTGATCCACATTTTCGCAAGTGCCCAACAACCACGGAACGAATTCAAAGGGGGTAATGTTCTCCTTTTTCGGCGCAAAAGGGCGATAAACCGCATTGCCGGGAAAATTCAGCCCAGCCATGCTAAGACCATGCTCATTTGTGGCGTCATAATAAAGAGGATATTCCCGCTCCACCGTTGCCATACCGATAAGGGCGTAGTGCCGGCGCAAAGTGCTGCCGCATCGCAATTCCAGCGAAAAATTCCGGGGCGTGACCGTAACGGTCTCCCGGTAGCGGCGCTCCAAATCCAGATTGCGCCCAAAATAGTGACGAAAAGCCAAGGCTGTACACATTAAAACCACTCCTTCGCTGGCATTATTGACGAAAACACATGCACATAAACGCAAAAAGCGGCAGTTACAAACTGCCGCTCCTTGATATTAGTGGTGATGATGGTGGTGATGGTGGTGATGGTGGTGATGCCCGTGACTGTGCTCCTGCGGTGCCTCGCAATCGCGCAAATGGCAGTGCTCCCCTTCCTCTTCCAGTTCCAGCGTCGCGTGGACGATGCCATGCTCCCGGAGTTCTTCCCGGATGGCGTCCTTGATTGTGTGCGCATCGCCCTTGGCAACCACATGCATAGTGGCATAGTGATTTACGCCGTCCATAGTCCACAAATGAATATGATGCACATCCAGCACACCCTCGATATGGCAAAGATGCTCTGTAAGTTCCTCTGCGCAAACGCCCTCCGGCGCGCGCTCCAGAAAAATATTCAGCGTTTCTTTCAAGTTATGCACCGCGTTGATCAGGATGAACACAGCCACACCGATGCTCATCAGCGGATCCAGCAGCACAAAATCCGTAAATCGGATGACAACAGCGCCCACCAGCACCACGATCCAACCCAAAACATCCTCCAGCATGTGCAAATTCACCGCTTTTTGATTCACGGAATCGCCTTCCCGGGTGACAAACGCTGCCGCGAGATTCACGATCACGCCCACCACGGCAAAAACGATCATGCCGTCATAGTGGATCGGCTGCGGCTCAATGATGCGCAGCCCTGCATTATAGATGACCATCAGCGAACCCAGCAGCAGGATCAGCGTGGTGATCACGCCGCCCATAACGGAGTAGCGGGTATAGCCGTAAGTAAAATCCGCATCAGGTTTGCGGCGGCTCTTGCGCTCCAGAAAATAGGAAAGGCCAATGCTGGCGGCATCGCCCAAGTCATGAACGGCATCGGAAACAATGGCCACAGAGCCGGTGAACACGCCACCGAAAAACTCAAAAACCGAAAACGCCAAATTCA
Source organism: Faecousia sp. (assembly GCA_045591725.1). GTDB lineage: Bacteria > Bacillota > Clostridia > Oscillospirales > Oscillospiraceae > Faecousia. Next base: position 6,493 of record JAZNTI010000023.1, on the reverse strand, counting down.
AAATAAATGCGATTAAAATATTCTTTTGGATCTTCATAATTCGTCCTTTCCTTTTTCACGACGACCGGTTTCCAAACAACAGGCAACCGCTCACTTATATCCATAAAAGCATATTCCGCACACAAGGCCTGTATGTCATCATTTGTGGATGTACATTCTGGTCATATCCGGCTCGCCGTCGCCTTGCACCATGCACAGAAATTCCCAGCCGTAGCGCTCATAAAAACCAACATGATCAGTAACAAGATAGGCAGGAGAAATGCCCTTGGCACGCAACTGCTCCACCGCCATATTCAACAAATTACCGGCAATGCCCTTGCAGCGGTGCGTCTGCTCGGTATACACCGCGCAAACATTGGGGGTCAGATCTTTTCTGTCGTGGAAGTCGTTCTCAATAACGCCCAGACCGCCCACGATCTGATCGCCGCAAAGGCAAAGATACCAGCCCAGTTCCGTCTGCCCGGACAGGTACGCATCCATGCACTCCAGGTATGCCTCCTCCGGCACGCCCCACTTGCTGTTAAACCACTTTGCAGCCGCAAGTTTCATCTGCGGCACATTTTTCAGATCGATATATGAATATTCCATAATCCTCACCCTCATTATTGAATCAGTCCGTGACGGATGCAGTACTCGTAAATTCCATCCTCCGAAACCGGACCGCACACGTCATCAGCCACCGCTTTCAGCGCATCGTTGGCATTGCCCATGGCAACGCCCACGCCCACCGCCTGCAGCATTTCCAGATCATTATAACTGTCGCCGAAGGCCATTGCCTGAGACGGCTGCAGGCCAAAATATTCCAAAATTTTCCCAACAGATGCACCCTTACCGCTGGAATCCGGAATAATATCCACCGCACGCTCCCAGGAAACGGCAATCTTGATGCCTTTTGTCCCCCGAAGGATCGCTTCATGCTCCTCTGGGCGGCTGCCCAGCATCATTTGATAGACTTCTTCCCGGCGCACCGCATCAAAATCTTTCGCGGGCTTCAATTCCAAATTTGCAAGGCCGTAATAATCCGAAAGATCCTGATCCCAGCCGTTGGCTGCCATCCGGTGACGCACAGCCACGCAGACCGGCCGACCAATGGCGGCGGCATTTTCCAGCACCCGTTCCACGCTTTCATGGGCAATGGGGTTGCTGTAAATGACCTTGCCGTCTGCGTAACACAGCGAGCCGTTAAACGCGCAAAACGCGTCGAACCGGACATCTCCGAAGTCCGGGAATACCACCGGTGATCTGCCGGAAGCCACGCAAAGAAGCACACCTCTTTCCCGAAGCAACCGCAGTGCTTCAAGGGTTTTAGGAGAAATGCAGCCGGTGGCGTGATCCAGCAACGTTCCGTCTATGTCGAAAAAAATGATTTTGATTTTCTCCATGAGCGCCCTCATTTCGCGATCTTTAAAACGCCTCTATTATATAGTTTTCTACACAAAAACACAAGGCAGGAAACCCGTTTAGTCCAACTTTTTCATTTCCACATAAGGCAAAATATCAAACCCACATTTTTTGTACAGATTGATGGCGCACTCATTCTCCTCTTCCGCCTCCAGCCGAAAAATACAGCCTGTATATTTGCCGGTAATGAAATCGAAGAACATCTTTCCAAGCCCCATGCCACGAAACGCATCTTTGATATACAGATCTTCGATCCAAATACACGGCTTGCCAAACTCTGTAGAAAAACTCTTCGCCACCATGGCGTACCCCTGCACGGTCTCCGAATTTTCGATAATATACCCTTCCAGAAACGGATTTTCATTGATGCAGTTTTCAATATCGCTGCAAAAGATCTCCTCTGACCCGTTACTCAAAACTGCCGGTGACGCGTAGAATACACGCATCATTTTCAACACGCTGCTTCTATCCCGGGCCGTCATTTCTCTGATAATACTGTTCATAGGCAAAATCTCCAAACCTTTTACAAGCCAACCGTACTGCTGTAATTATACCACGCGATTTCATTTTTTCAACAATTCGTCCCCTTATCCACGGGGATAAGGGGACGATTTTCCTGTATTTCGTTGCTGCCGATCAACCGCCGATGATGCCGCCGGAGAATTTCTTGCCCATCAGGTCGTAGAAATTGCCGTCGGTATCTTCTGTTTCATCAATGACCAAAATAGAATTGGTGCGGTAATAGAATCCGACACTGCAGTAATTGGCAGAAGTCAAAATAGAAACATTATGCCGAACACCGTCTTCCTCATAAGACAGCAGAAAATCCTTAGTATGCGTACGGTCGTTGCCTTCCGCAATGCTGACTGCGCCGATCTGCTTTCCCACAGTCAAATTTTCAATGCCGGGAACATTCAAGCCTGTGACCTGAACGGCAAATTTATTGTTGGGGTTGGGATTGCTGCAGAAAGCGTGGTCCAGCAGTTGCGCGATGGCTACACCAAGATATCCGCCGCTTTCAAAGGCGAATTCATTCCATGCAAATTCGATGTAACCCGTAGACTGATCCAATTTATCCACATACTCACAAACCGGATTGTTCTCCACGTCCCAGGTATTCACACTGCTGTCCAGCGGTGTGAAATACAGTTTGAACACCGGATCATTTTCCGTGCCCAGGTAAAGGATCCGCTCATCTTTCGGAATGGTGTCGCCCTTTCCGCTGCGGATCAGCGCCGCCTGCTCCCGGTTCATATCCATGACAAGTTTGCGGAACTCCTGCATCTGCTCCTTGGTAGGATACTTATACATCATTTTGACGTAATTAACAGTCGCCTGATAAATTTCCTCGTGACCGGTCAGGATGATGCCGGACTGCGCACGCTTATTGCCGTTGTAGCCCTGATAGGTAATGTCATCCAGGTTGGCAGAGGTATAGAACACGCCATTGGTGTGCTCCGTCCCGTCTGTTGCCAAATAATGGGAAACCGTGCAGGTCTTAACATGCTGCATATTGGCACCCTGATCCAAAACAGTCCAACTAACCGTGACATAATCCATAAAATCGGACACCTTTTTTCCGGGTGCATACTTATTATAGCAAGCAGTAGTCAACGCCTTCTCACAATAAGTATCGAAACGGATCGGTTTACGGTTCTTGGTTTTTCCCGTTGCAGGATTATACTGCTTAACTGCGTAGGAATTCAAGTTGCTGATTGCCGTCACATGGATGCCCATTCTGGCGGCCTCCGCCAGCATATAAGAAATGCGGACAAAGCCATGCTCATCATAATTCGTAGTATACAAGGACCGCACATAACCGTAGTACTTGCTTTCCGGCAGTACACACACCGCCATAGAGCCGGAAGTTCGGTAATAGGAAAGTGTGATCTCCACTTCCTCCTCAGGATGCGCGATCTTATACTGAATGCACTGATACAGCATAATGCCCATGCCGGCATTAGGATCACACAACGCATCCGTCGGGACTCTGTAAAACGCTTCCGCCGTAACGGTCTTGCCGTTGATGTTTGCATAAGTCGTCGTGCCCAGACCCTGGAAATTCTCGGGATTGTTGGCAGGCTTGAACTTGTCATACTGGGGGCTGATGGAATGCTTGTTGTTCTCTTCCAGATTCGCCGCGATCTCAGGCAGGATCACTTCAAAAAACGGTTTGCTTTGATTGGTGCTTTCGATGAGGTAATCAGCGCCGAAGGGGTCGGTTTCACTGGGGAAAGTGGTAGCGGCATCGACCATGGTCACACCCAGACCGGCAATGATCGCCAGCATCAGCGCAAAAGCGCAAATAATTCTGATTTTTTTCATGGTTTTTCACCTCATTTTATGCCGACTTTTCGAAATTAATGGCAGAAGCGCTATAGGTCATCTCCACCCAGGCGGCATTCGCTTTATGAGAGGTATTCAGCACCGCCTTGGCATCAGCCACGTAAACAAAGGAATCTTCACTTCCTGCAACATTATTCTTTACGTTGACAGTACCGGCCAAATGCACCTTGGAACTTGTGCCGGAAACATAGACCACAGCACCTTTCTTGCCTGCCGTGCTCTTGTTTCCGGTTGCGGTAATGCTGTTGATCTTCACATAACTGCCGCCCGAAACGTCAATTGCGCCACCGTTGCCGGCTGCGGTATTGGAAGTAAAGGTGCAGTTCTTAATGGTGGCTTCCGTCAACTTCGTTGCGTAAATTGCGCCGCCGTTACCGGACTTTCCGTCAGAAGAACTGGCTTTGTTCTCCTTAAAGGTACAATTCTGAATCGTCGCATAAGTGCCCTTCGTTGCGGAATCTGCCGCGCCCAAACCAATTGCGCCGCCATCTGTAGCGGTATTTCCGGTAAAGATGGAATCACCAACTGCAAAACTTCGACGGGTCAGTTCGGTATTAGACCGATTATGGAAGATCGCGCCGCCCTTGGAGGCCTTGTTGCCGGTAAACGTTGTGCCGCGCACCGTCAGACCGCCGCTGGTATATATGGCGCCGCCACTGGTCTTGGAAGTATTGTTGCTGAAAACGGTATTGCCGTAAATAACAATAGGACTGTCCGTGCTGGAATAGATGGCACCGCCCGCCTGCGCGGATGTATTGCCGGAGAAAGTCACGGTACCGCCATCGCGCTCAGAGCCGATAAAAATGTTGCAGTTGGCAGAGCCGGAAGACGCGATCGCGCCGCCGTATTTTTCGGCTGCATTATTGGAGATCGTGCCTGCCACAATCGTCACATAGGCCTCGCTGTAAATTGCGCCGCCGCTATAGGCTTCGCTGTCACAGATCGTGCCGCCATACATGTAAATGCTGCTGCGGTTATAGATCGCACCGCCATAGCAGGAAATATCCGTACTGCCAGACCCATCTGCAGCCGCAGTAGGCTGCGTAAGAACTGTATTGCCCTTCAAAACGCCGCCGTACATATTTACCGTGCCGTTCAAATTAAGCACCGCCGCACCGCCGGCACGGTTTCTGACAGTTTCGCTGGAAAATGCACTGAATTCGTGTGTCCGCGCATTGCCCACTTTATTATTGTTGATGATCTGGACGCCATCATAAAGGTTCAGCGTACCGCTGTTGGTAATGAACACCACAGAGCCCACCACGGAAACCTTCACCTTGCTCTTGTTGCCGTCAATGGTCAGCGTGCCCTTGCCGCCGCCCAGTGTCAGCACCGCTTTGCGGTGCAGCAGCAGGTTGCTCACGCCCTTATGATCCTGACCGATGACGAAGATGTCCCCGGCATAGTTGGGATCACGCTTCAAGGTATAATCCCCGTCAGAATAAATGGTAATATCATGGCTGATAAACAGCGGCTGGTTTACTGTGATATTGCCGGTGATCTGAATTTTTCCACAACCAGCGTTAATGCGCTCCACCAGTTCCGCCAGAGTATCGGTTCCATCCAATTCCCAAACGGCATACACCGCCACATCTGCCTGGATGGTGCCGGAACTGCTGAATGCTTTACCGGCCGCAGTTTTCCAGCCGGCAAGCACATAGCCGACCTTTTTCGGTGTCTCAAGCGTATATTTGCCGCTGCCGTCCGTTTGCACGACGACGGGGTCACCGTCGCCGGTATGCACCGTAATGGTATAGCGCTTATTCATGGTCAGCGTAACCGTAACGGTTTGGACGCTATTACCATATTTATCGGTGACCACACAGTAAACCTGACGGCCGCTTCTGGCAGCAGACATGGTAATGCTATATGTATTGTCCTTAAAACTGTCCGTTTTCTTAAAGGCAGACGCACCGGGATTTTTATAATACCATGTATAGGTCAAGCCTTCGCCGGCTGCACTGACTTTAACCGTCGCAACCTCATCCTTATCCGCAAACACAGACTGCGGCTGCGTAACGATCTGCACCTTGCTCTCCATGCGCAGAGTAACCGTATTGGTCTGAACACTGTTGCCATACTTATCGGTAATCACGCAGTAGACTTGCCGGCCATGACGCGTTGCATCCATCTTCACCCAGTAAGAATTACCGGTAAAGGAAGATGTATAACTGAATTTGCTTGCGCCGGCATTCCTGTAATACCACTTATAGGTCAAGCCATCGCCGGTTACGGTAAAGGTCACTTTTGCGGTCTCACCCGCGCCAACCGTCACATTTTCGGGCTGCTTGGTGATCTCCACTTTCGTCGCCAGGCGCAGTGTCACGACATCGGTCTTCACGGAATTGCCGTACTTATCCGTAACCACGCAGTAGATCTGCCGGCCGCTTCTTGCCGCGGACATGGTGACTGTATATGTGCTGTCCTTAAAACTGTCCGTTTTCTTAAAAGCAGACGCGCCGGCGTTTTTGTAGTACCAAGTATAGGTCAAGCCGTCACCGGTGGCGTTTACAGTAACATTTACCTCCTCGCCCTCAGCAGCCATTACAGACTGCGGCTGTTTGGTGATCTCCACTTTCGTTGCCAGGTTCAGCGTCACGACATCGGTCTTTACAGAATTGCCGTACTTATCCGTAACCACGCAGTAGATCTGCCGGCCGCTTCTTGCCGCGGACATGGTGACTGTATATGTGCTGTCCTTAAAACTGTCCGTTTTCTTAAAAGCAGACGCGCCGGCGTTTTTGTA
>JAZNTI010000022.1:0-17784 GCA_045591725.1 Faecousia sp. | reverse complement strand
CCGCTTGGCCTCCGACTTGGTTTTTTGCGTTTTGGAGGGAAAATGTTGAAAATTCTACTGACGGTAGAGAAAAATGGAGCAAAAACAGGCATTTTTTCAAAAGAAAAGGCTTGATTAATGGTTTCAAATGTGTTACAATTTGTAACGATCTTGCGAATTTTTACCATTTCGGGAAAGACATAACAGGCGAAAGGAGTGATCGGTAGTGTTTAAACGCCTGCTTTGTTCTGTATTGGCACTTGCTTTGACCCTGCTGCTCATCCCCATGCCCGTTTCCGCTGCCGCACCTGATGCGTCTGATTTGCTGCAGCAGATCACCAGCGTGTATCGTGCGGCCCTTCGTGCCACTAATCACTATTCTTTCCACGGCTATTGCGGCAAGATGGTAAACTGGCAACTGTACCTTATGGGTATCGATACCGTGGTTTACGGCCGCAACGGAAATGATGAATACGATCTTTACTCGTCTATGGATGTGACCACCGGCGGCTATAAGGTGCGTAGTTATCCTGCCACCCGTTATACGCTGAAAGAGGCCTTGAATGCTATCACGGAGAACGGCACGGTGGATGCCTATAATCTGATGGTCGGCTTCCACTGGACCCACACTGCTGCAGGTGGGCGTTACGGCCATGCCATGGTGATCCACGGCATTGTGGATGGCTTGGTGTATTTCTCTGAAAGTTACAGCACTTCTGTTAACGGTCAGTATTATCCTGAGGGCGCGCCTATTGTGTGCGATATCGATACATTCTGCGATTACTACAGTTCCTGGACCCGGTTTGAGGGCGTTGTTTACTTTGGTTTGAAGTCTTACGCCCAGGTTTGCGATACTTATCCTGCGGGTATGTATGCCATGGCACCTAAGGATCTGGCGCTGTACAGCGAGCCCTGCGATCCCGGTGTTTACGATGCCGAGCCTACAGACCGCATCCTGGAAGCAGGCTCTGTGGTGAAGATCCATTCTATCTTGCAGACCCCTGAGGGGGCATTCTGGTATGAGTTCCGTGCCAAGGGCATGACTGCCTATTTGCCGGCGGAGGAACTGGTTTATCACGCTGCATGCTTGGACGATGTGCGTACCAACGATTTGCACCTGCCTGCCGCCTTAACGGCCGGCAACGGCTATATTGTCGGCGGCACGGTAACAGCCGATCACAGCCAGATCGAGAGCGTCACAGTGGCGGTTTATCCCATGGGCGGCAGCGAAGCCGTGTTTAGCGGTACGCTTGCCAGCGGCGACAAGTATGTGAATCTTTTCTGTACGGAATTGGACAATGCCATGACTTTCCGCCAGTTATCTGCCGGTACTTACAGCATTAAGGTCACCGCTCAGGTGCGGACCTGCTCCGTTAATAACGGCGCGCTGGAAGAGAAGACCGAAGTTTTGGAACTGTGGAACTCCAAATTGGATGTCTATGATCATTGGGCATATTGCCCGGTGGTTACCATTAATGGCAATGGCGGCAATGTTTCCATTCAGCAGATCTCCGTGGAATCCGGCAAGGAGTTGGGCCGCTTGCCCAAACCCAGCCGTACCGGCTATATCTTTACCGGCTGGTCGCTGGATGCGGCCGGCACGAAGCCCGTTACGGAGCAGACCGTTATCACCGGCAATGTCACAGTGTATGCTCAGTGGGAGAAGAACAGTTATGCCGCTTCCGGTTGGCAGTATATCGACGATAACTGGCAGTATTTTGTTGCCGGCTCTTATGTCAAGGGTTGGTTCAGAAGCAACGGCATGCGTTTTTATCAGGATGAAAACGGCATGCTGGTCCGCGGTTTTTGTGAGATCGACGGCGGAAAATACTATTTCAGCGAATCCGGAGCCATGTACACTGGCTGGAAGACTGTTGACGGCACCACATATTATTTTGACCGCAACGGTGTGGCACTGACCGGAAGACAGGATATCGACGGCTTTACTTACCGCTTTAGTGAGCAGGGAAAACTCATCAAGGATTTAGCCGGCAGCGATCTGACGACGATCACTGTGGAAGATCGTCTGGAAACCATTTAATAAATAAACCCGGGATGCATGGCATCCCGGGTGTTTTTTAGTTTTCGGAGAGGGGTTTGATCTTTTTTTTGTAAATGCGGCTGTAGAACAGCAGAGTGATCGTCAGGCTCACTACTTCTGCAATGGGGAATGCCCACCAAACATTGGTCACATCGCCGCTCAGACTCAGCAGGTACGCTGCGGGCAGCAGCACCAGCATTTGGCGGCACAGGGAGGTGATGGTGGAGTAAATGCCATTGCCCATGGCCTGGAAACTGGCGCTCAGAGCGATGCCAAAGGCGGCGGCAGGGAAGCACAGACTGATGATCCGCAGGGCGCTGCGGCCGATGTGCAGGAACTCGTCCGAGGGGTTGAAGATACCCAGCAGCACATCCGGGATAAACTGGAAGGCCAGCAAGCCGAGGATCATGATCATCAGGGCAGTCATGCTGGAGCGCAGGAAAGTGCCGGTGATGCGCTTGGGCCGGCGTGCGCCATAGTTATACGCCGCGATGGAGATGGAGGCGTTGTTGATACCAAACAGGGGCATGAAGAAGAAACTCTGCAGTTTGTAGTAGATTCCAAAAACGCCGGTGGCGGTTTCGTGGAAGCCCTGCAGGATCTGATTCATGCAGAAATTCATCAGCGAGCCGATACCCACCATGATGATGGAAGGCACACCCACGGTGAGGATGGGGAGGATGGTGGACTTCCGGGGGCGGATGTATTGCAGACCAAACTGCACATCCGGGTTACACCGGAGGTTGAAGATCACTGCCAGCAGTGCTGCCAGCCATTGACCGATCACGGTGGCGATGGCTGCGCCGGCAATGCCCATGGCCGGAATGCCCAAAGGCTCAAAACCGAAGATGAACACGGGATCGAGGATGATGTTTGTCACAGCACCGGAGCCTTGGGTGATCATGGTGTAGAAGGTGCGGCCGGAGGACTGCAGGAGTCTTTCGCCCAGCACTTCCACGAAGATGCCCAGTGTGCCCAGGCAGCAGATGGAGGTGTAGACCGTGCCGCTGTCTACGGTTTCCTGCACATGGGACTGCATTTCGTAGTAAGGTCTTGCGCCGAAAATGCCGAAGAGCATAAAGGCTACAGTGGCAATAAGCGTCAGGAAGATGCCGTTACCGGCTGCCCGGTTGGCGCCCTCCCGGTTGCTTTCACCCAGGGACTTGCTCAGCAGGGAGTTGACGCCCACGCCTATGCCGGTGGCAAAACCGATCTGGATATTCTGAATAGGGAACGCCAGAGAAAGTGCAGTCACCGCGCTTTCGGAGATCTGAGAAATGTAAATGCTGTCGACAATGTTATAAAGGGCCTGCACGATCATGGCGATGACCATGGGCAGTGCCATGGTAAAGAGCAGTTTGCCAATGTGCATTGTGCCCATTTTGTTTTCTTGTAAATGATGTTGTTCGGACATAAAAGTACCTCTGTATTTGTATTGCGACCTCCGCATTATACCCTTTTTTCAGCATCAATGCAAGTGTTTAGCCATAAAGAATTCCCAGACTCTTGAGTCTGGGAATTCTCTCTCCAGTAGGAACTGTTGAAGTTGTTCAGCAAGCCCATGGCGGGTATCACATTCTCGTTGGTGACCGCGGAGAGGATCACGCGCCGGGCGCAGAGGAAATGGTACTGATAGTATGCATGGTTGAAGTCCACGATGGCAACGCCGCCGTTACCGGAATGGATCATCTGACCGTTACCGATGTAGATGCCCACATGGGAAGCAAAATGTCCCCAGCCGGTGGTGTTGCTGAAGAAGACCAGATCGCCGCACTGCAGATCGTTTTTGGAAATGATCACGCCGTCATCCAGTTGGTTTGCTACACCGAAGTGCATTTCAAAACCCAGATTGGTGAAGACATAATTGGTCAGACCGCAGCAGTCAAAGCCGTAAGCGCCCAAACCGCCGGGCACATAGGGTTTTCCGATTAAAGTGGAGGAGAAGGAACGCACCTGACCACGCAGGGAGAAGGCTTCTTCCGCGTTGCGGACATCCAGTTTTTTAGTTTCCGAGGAATTGGGAATGCAGCGGATAATGTATGTACCGTCTTCCAGCAGCCGGACTTGACTTTTTGCGATATAGCCTGTCATTTCGTAGCAACTGATCTTATAGAATTCACCGCTGACATCCAACACATCCAGTTTGGTGCCGTTTTCCATGCAGCCAATGGAAACGCTGCTGTAATAGGGGTACAGGCGCACGCGGCTGGCAAGGTTGTCAGATACGGCGGGAGTGCTGGGATTCAGATCCGTTGATTTGGCGTTGACCGGAGCAACTGTGCTGCACATCAGTGCGCAGAGCACTAGTACCAGTGCAGTCAGACGCCGTAAGCCTTTGCTTTTATGCATAAAACAATCCTTTCTGATTGCGAAATGAAAGCGAATAGTTACAATCCGGTTACGAATTATAACACAAGGATTACGGTTTGTCAAGTCTTTCCAGTTTTATTGCATAAGGGCGTAAAAAAGGCCGCTGTGTTTTACCACAGCGGCCTTTAAATGTAGTTCTTACAGATACTGCTTCACGGCGTCGGAAGCCAGAGCGGGATCATCGGAAACAGTGATGGTAATATTCATGCTGTTGGCGGCGGCAAAGTTTGCGCACCAAGCAATGAATTCCTCACCTGCGGCACGGTCGGTGCCGATGGTCTTATACAGGTTGTCAATGAAGATGTTGGTAATATCGAAATTACCGGCGTGCAGACCGCACAGGAAACCCTTGAGCATGTCGCTGTTGCTGATGGCATACTCCTGAGAGTCCACCAGACGGACGCGGTAATTGACATCATAAGTCAGTTTTTTGCCGTATTCGATGCAGACCACATCGCCGTTGGCGCTGGTCAGTGCGTCGTTGATGGCGTCCAGCAGTTTCTTGGTTTTGCCGGTGCCTTTCGGGCCCATAATTACTTGAATCATAGGAATCGTCCTCCTTTTGCTTGCCAAATATGGCTCTATAGTGATTTTACCAGTTGGCTGGTAATTTTGCAAGAGCATTTTCAGAAAAATCCGATAGTTTTTAGACTTCGTAACCGGGTTTACCCAAAAGTTGGAACATGTTGCGCTTGTAGAACTCCACGCCGGGCTGGTTAAAGGGGTTGACATCCAGCATGTAAGCGGAAACGCCGCAGCAAACTTCAAAGAAGTAGAACATCTCACCCAGTTTTTCGTCGTTAAGTTCGCCCATGTCCATGGTGATGACGGGGACGCCGCCGTCCACATGGGCGGCCAAAGTGCCCAGGTAGGCCTTCTCGTCCACGAAGTCCAGGGTCTTGCCGGCCAGATAGTTCAGGCCGTCCAGGTTCTTGGCATCGGAGCCAACGGTGGCCTTCTGCTCGGGAGCGTCAAAGCGGATCATGGTCTCGAAAATGTTTCTTTCGCCCTGCTGGATCATTTGACCGAGAGAGTGCAGGTCGGCAGTAAATTCGGCGGCGATGGGGAAGATGCCCTTGCCGTCCTTACCCTCGGACTCGCCGAAGAGTTGCTGCCACCAGCCGCCCATCATGCGGAAACCGGGCTCGAAGGAAACAAAGACTTCGTTGCACTTGCCGTTTCGGTACAGCAGGTTGCGGACGCCGGCGTACAGCCAGACGGGGTTTTCAAAGGAGCGCAGGCGGTTGTAGTAGTCCTTGGCGTCGGCAGCGCCGGCCATGACTTTCTTGACATCGATACCGGCGACGGCCATGGGCAGCAGACCCACGGGGGTCAGCACGGAGTAACGGCCGCCGGCTGCGGGGGGAATGCAGAAGGTCTCCCAACCCTCTTCGGTAGCCATCTGACGCAGAGCGCCCTTGGCGGGGTCGGTGATGGCGTAAATGCGCTTTCTTGCCTCATCGGTGCCGTACTTGCGTTCCAGCATCCATTTCAGGCTGCGGAATGCGATGGCGGGCTCGGTGGTGGTGCCGGACTTGGAGATGACGGCGATGGAGAAGTCTTTGCCCTCCAGCAGACGCTGCAGTTCGTTCCATGCGCGGGTGGACAGGGTGTTGCCGGCAAAGAGGACCATGGGGTCGCCTTTGCCTTTGCCGATATTACGGTTGCAGCCCTGCATCAATTCAATGGCGGCTCTGGGGCCTAAGTAACTGCCGCCGATGCCCACAACCACAAACACGTCGGAAGTGGCGCGGATGCGCTCTGCAGCGGCGCAGATGCGCTTTAGTTCAGGGGTCTGTTCCTTAGTGGGCAGATCCAGCCAACCCAGAAAATCGTTACCGGCACCGGTACCCTCGGTGAGGGTCATGTGGGCGGCAGCGACTTCTTTTTCAACTGCCAGCAGGTCAGGCAGGGACAACTGACCCCAAACGTTGGAAATATCAACTTTGATCATGAATGAATACATCCTTTCACAATATTTCTTCTATATATATGTTACCGCAAAAAATCCTTAAACGCAAGTATTCTGTGGAAAAGTTTATGAAGATTATTTACAAATTAGTCACTTAATTGCTATTGACAATCATGTAACCATGTGATAATATCATGTTATAGATCAATAGAAAGGAAGTGAATATATATATGCAATGGATCATTCCCGGTACGGTCTTGGCGGGGCAGAGAGATCAGGCCCATCGGATAGAGGATCAGTTCCGGTCGCTGTTTCTTGCGGGTGGCGTTTCGTTGGGACAGATAACCAGTGTTACCGGGCTGGAACCGTATACCGTTCAGAACTGGGTCAAGCGGGGCTTTTTGGATGCGCCGGTGCAAAAAAAGTATTCATTAAGCCAGTTTTGCCGCATTTTGAATATCAATATGCTCAAAAGTGTGCTTCCTATGGAGCAGATCTGCGGCTTGCTTACTTACATTAACGGCGACCTGCTCGATCACAGCGATGATCTGATCGACGATGCCCGGCTGTATTTCCTTTTTGTGCGCCTGGCGGCGGATTATGCGGTGATGAATACTCCAGACGGACGGGAGGAGCACATACGGGCGCTGTTGGCGGATTACCGGGAGCCGATTCCCGGTGCAAGAGTGCGCGTGGAGCAGGTTCTGCGGATTATGCTTACAGCGTGGGCGGCGGCTATGCTCCGACAAATGACAGAAGAAATGATGATTCAGATCAACAGTAAAGGAGAGTAAATGTTATGGATTTCAATAATACCCCTCCGGTAAAGGAGTTTAATCCCAAAAAAATAGGCCGCGCGCTGGCCGCTTTGGCGGTAGTGGCGGTGGTGGTCTTTGGTGTACTGACCTGTTTTTATACGGTAGATGACAAGCAGCAGGGCGTGGTGACCACCTTCGGTAAGGTCACGGACGTGACGGATGCAGGTCTGCATTTCAAACTGCCTTTCGGCATTCAGCGGGTGTATCTGGTGGACGTAAATGTTTATCAGAAGATCGAACTGGGCTACGGCAGCACCGGTAACGGCGATTATGTGGTTAAGGAAAGCGAATCTACCATGATCACCGGAGACTACAACATCGTAAATGTAGATTTTTATGTGGAGTATAAAATCTCCGATCCGGTGCAGTATCTGTTCTCCTCCGATGAGCCGGAAACTATTCTGCGCAATTTGATCCAGAGCCAGGTGCGTAATGTGGTAGGATCCTCGGGCGTGGACTCCGTGCTGACTGATGGCAAGGAAAATATCCAGATGCAGGTCAAGGACCTGGTGATCAAGATCTTGGAGGAGTACGATATCGGCCTTTCTTTGGTAGATGTGCGCATTCAGGATTCTGAACCGCCCACAAAGGATGTTATCGAGGCTTTTAAGGCAGTTGAGACCGCAAAGCAGACTGCGGAAGCAGTGGTCAATGAAGCATTGGCATATCAGAATGCCAAACTTCCCGCTGCCAATGCCCAGGCAGACCAGTTGCGGCAGAATGCCCAGTACCTGAGGCAGAAGCGCATCAACGAGGCAATTCAGGCGGTGGCGATGTTCGAGGCAATGTACGCGGAGTATGCTGAGAATCCTGAGATCACCCGCGCAAGAATGTATTACGAGGCTATCGCCGAGGTCTTGCCCGGTGTGAAGGTGTTCATCAACACCGGTAGCGGCAGCGATGTAAATATGCTTTTGCCGCTGGATAAACTTACAGGAGGTGCACAGTAATGAAAAAAGGTTTAATCATTGCCCTTGTTGTGCTGGCGCTGGTGATCATCGTGGGGATCGACGCGGTGTATACCGTTGAAGAAAATCAGTATGCCTGCACTTTCCGGTTCTCTGAGATCGTCAATACCGAAAGCGAGGCCGGTATTTATTTTAAACTGCCTTTTGTAGACAGCATCAAGTATTTTCCAAAGGCTACCCAGTTTTATGATATTCCGCCTTCCGAGGTGCTGACCTCCGATAAGCAGAATATGACTGTTGACTGCTATATTCTGTGGTCCATCTCCGATCCCCAGCAGTTTTACCGTGCATTGGGCACTACTGTGGAGGCGAAGGAGCGCCTGAACGCCATCGCCTACAACGCGCTGAAAAATGCCATGGGCACGCTGGCGCAGGCGGACATTATTAATATGAATGATGGTGCGGAGCGAAACGAGATCTATGAAGGCATCGCCGCCACAGTGGACGCGCAGGCAGCCACCTACGGTATCCATGTAGAGGATATGAAGATCAAGCAGTTTGATCTTCCTGAGAGCAACCTGAATGCGGTTTATTCGCGCATGATCTCCGAGCGTAACCAGATGGCTGAAAAGTATACTGCTGACGGCAACTATGAGGCATCTATTATCCGAAATGAAGTGGATAAGCAGGTAAATATCATCGTTTCCAACGCCGAAGCGGAGGCAGCCAAACTGGAAGCCGAGGGCGAGGCGGAGTATATGCGCCGATTGGCTGAGGCTTACAATTCTGAGGATAAGAAGGAGTTTTACGAGTTTATTTTGGCATTGGACGCGCTGAAGCAGAGCCTGTCCGGAGAGGAGAAGACCATCATTCTCTCCGCGGACTCGGATCTTGCAAAGATCCTTTTGGGCGCCAATTGAGGTGATGCCATGAAGTATGCATTTGGAGTGGATTTGGGCGGTACAACGGTGAAAATTGCCCATTTTGATGCAAGCGGCAGCATGATCGCCAAGTGGGAGATCCCCACGGTGACGGAAGACGGCGGCAGCCGGATATTGCCGGATATTGCCGCGGCGCTGGATATATACATTGTCAGCAACGGTCTTGATAAGGCGGATGCTTTGGGCGTGGGTATTGGCGTTCCCGGTGCTGCGGATGCCAACGGTGTTGTGCCTTCCTGCGATAATCTTTACTGGGGCAGGGTGGATGTCAAGAGCGTGCTGTCCGGTCTGACGGGTTTGAAAGTGGCTGTTGGCAACGATGCCAATGTGGCGGCGCTGGGTGAGAGTTGGAAGGGCAGCGGCAACAATTGCGAGAATATGGTCATGGTCACCCTTGGGACCGGTGTTGGCGGCGGTGTGATCTTGGGCGGCAGACAGGTCTGCGGTGCCCATGGCGCCGGCGGCGAGATCGGCCACATGGTCCTGGAGCCGGAGGAGCAGGAGTATTGCAACTGCGGCAAACGCGGCTGTGCGGAGCAGTACTGTTCTGCCACCGGCATTGTGCGGCTGGCCAAACGCCATTTGGCTGCCACCGTGGAAGAAAGCGTCCTGCGCGGCATACAGGATCTGACTGCCAAGGATGTGTTCGATGCTGCCAAAAACGGTGATGAAATTGCCAATGCTGTGCTTGGGAAATTCTATGATTATATTGGTCAGTTGCTGGCCAATATCTGCTGCGTAGTGAATCCGGAGGCCATTGTCCTGGGTGGCGGTGTCAGCAAGGCTGGCGAAACGCTGCTGGAGGGCGTGCGTGAAGCGTTCCGGCGCTATGCATACCATGCGTGCCGCGAGAATACGCGTTTTGCGCTGGCAAGTTTGGGTAATGATGCCGGTGTTTACGGCGCGGTGAAATTGGTTTTGAGCAAATAAATAAACAGCGCACCGCGTCAAGCGGTGCGCTTTTATTAATGCTCATCCATCCAGCGGGATGCTTTTTCTTTCATTTGCAGCAGGATCTTTACGGCGATTTCCTGTTCTTCGGCGGTAAGATCGTTGGTCAGGCATTCTTCCCAGCAGGTGGTGATGGCGACGATTTGGGGCAGAAGCGCAAGCGTCTTTTCCGTGGGGTAGAGTTCCAGACAGCGTTTGTCAGCATCGGAGGGTTTGCGAATGATAAAGCCGTCTTCTTCCAGCGCGGCTGCCTGGCGGGCGACATTACTTTTATTGATGCAGATGCGCTGGGCCAATTGGTCTTGGGAAATACCCGGATATTCGCAGATCTGTGTTAAGTAACTGGCGTGGCAGCCTTTCAGGCCGAATGGTGCCAGTGCTTCAGTGCGGTATTGGGCACCGCAGCGGGCGATCTCGGTAATATCACGGATAATCTCGGACATAGGGCATCCTCCTGCGTTTTTGTAGGGGTGTTGTCGTTAAGGTTATTTTACCACTTTTAGCGGCAGGTTGTAAAGTGCTTTTTTCAGTCGAAGGAGGTTGCGAAACGGGGAATCCTGTGGTATTTTAAAAGAAGAAAGAAGGTGACCTATATGAAGAAGATCCGCATTATTGCGCTTGTGCTGGTGATGGCGCTGCTGCTGGGCGGCTGCGTTTCCATGGAAGATTTGATGATGGAACTGGGTGGTTATACATCTTTTTCTGAAATGTCTTACGCCCGTCCTAATCTGAACCGGTTGCAATCTGCAGTGGAAGAAGTGCATGCGCGCATTGAAGATGGCAGCAAATTGCTGAAACTCATGGACGCTGTTTACGATGCCTATGACCTCTATAATGCGTTCAATACCAGTTATGCTTTGGCGCAAATCTACTACTGTAAGGATTTGACCGATGTTTACTGGGAACAAGAGCATGCTTATTGCATGGAAAATTCCTCTCAGGCCACAGCATGGATGGAAAATATGCTTTACGCGCTGGCGGATTGCCCTCTGCGTGAGGCGCTGGAACAGCCGGAGTATTTTGGCGAGGGCTTTTTTGATGCCTATGAGGGCGAAAGCATGTGGACGGAGGAATTCGTTGCCCTGACGGAGCAGGAAGCGCAGCTGGTCAGCCGTTATTATGCGCTGCAGGAGGAGTCTGCGGCAGTGCCGTATCTTTCCGAGGAGTTCTTTAATACATACGGTAAGCAAATGGCGGAACTTTATGTGCAGTTGGTGGCGCTGCGCCAGCGCATTGCCAAGGAAGCCGGATATAAAGATTATGCATCTTTTGCTTTCGACACCTACTATTTCCGGGATTATACACCCCAGCAGGCTTTTGATTTTACCCAGCAGATCGCCCAGCATTTGACGCCGATCTACCGCGAGGTGGCATACAGCGATGTGTGGGAGGACGGTCAGCAGGAAGCCACCGAGGAAGAGGTTTTTGAGTATGTGCGCAGTTGCGCGCAGACCATGGGCGGCACGGCAAAGCGGGCTTTTAATTTGCTGCAACGTGCGGAACTTTACGACGTTTCTTATTCCGAGAATAAGTATGATACCAGTTTTGAGGTTTTCCTGCCCTCGTATTATCAGCCTTATGTGTTCGTTAGTTCCACCAATTCTGTACGGGATAAATTGACTTTTGCCCATGAATTCGGTCATTTCTGCAGCGACTATGCCTCTTATGGCAGCATTGCCGGTATCGATGTGGCGGAAGTGTTCTCCCAGGGCATGGAGTATCTGAGCCTTTCCTATGCCGCAGACGGCGCAGAACTCCGGGCATTGAAGATGGCGGACAGTTTGTGCATTTACATTGAGCAGGCGGCTTATGCCTGGTTTGAGCATCAGGTCTTTGCGCTGGAAGAAGAGGAACTGACCGTTGAGGCGGTTGAAGCGCTCCATAATCAGATGGGTCAGAAGTTTGGCCTGACGGTTTGGCAGTGGGATCCCCGCAGTTATGTGTGCATCAGTCATTTCTTCACCAATCCGTTTTATGTGATCAGTTACGTGGTCAGCAATGACGCGGCGCTGCAGATCTATCAGCGGGAGCAAGCGGAGGGCGGCGCAGGTCTGAAGATCCTGCAGGAGAACTTTGCCACGGAGCAGGAGTATTTCCTCTCGTTTGTGGAGGTGACCGGATTGAAGAATCCCTTTGAGGAGGGACGCATTCAAGATGTCAAAGCACTTTTTGAGCAGGTGCTTCTAAAATAAATAAGGGGTGCTTGAGCACCCCTTATTTTAATGTGAAAATACGGCTTTCCCAGTGGTTTTTCCTGGCGGTGAAGTAAAGGCTGCTGCCCAGCGTCAGCAGCACGGCGGCTTCGCCGATGGCTACATACAGTGCATTGATCCAGAAACCGCCGCCAATGTAGACGCTTAGTTCCCAACCCACCAGCAGGGCGTTGGTCAGCGCCGGCAGCAACATGCCTGCGGGGAAACGGTTGACCGTGATCTTTCTGCTCAGGTACATACCGGTTGCAGCCAAAAGTGTTGCCAGTGAGCCGATGAGAAAGTCAAAAGGCAGCGCGCCGATGAATGTCAGGTTGAATACCATGCAGCCGATGGTCAGTCCCGGAATGGCAGCCGGGGTCAAGAAAGCCAGCACGCACCGCGCCTCTGACACCCGAAACTGGATGGCCCAGTTGGCGGAGCCGGGGAGCAGTAAATTTTGCGCGTGGGTCAGGGCGGCGTAAATGGCCGCGATAATGGCCGCGTGGGTCAGAAAACGAATGTTTTTGTTCATAAAGTACTCCGCAAAATGAAAAAGGGTGCAATCCGCACCCATCCAATAAAAATGAGCGCATACTGCGCCCATCCGATTCCCTAGTTTTGTTTACCGACAGGATGGTTACGAACTGTCCTATGTGATTGACTATATTATAGTAGTGACGGTGGTACCTTGTCAAGTGAAACTGCGCTGGATTTGATTGACTTACATGCCGTTTTGTGCTAAAATACTCATTGCTGTTTGACCGAAAATTAATTGGAGGAGTTTGTTTTATGTTGGATGCATTTTTTGCATGGTATGAAAATCTGCCTTCTCAGCTTTGGGGTGCGCTGGGTCTGTTTGTTGTAGGCCTTGTAATGCTCATTAAGGGCGGCGACTGGTTTGTTGACAGCGCCACGGGCATTGCAAAGCGTTTCCGCGTGCCGGAGATCATCATCGGTGCTACCGTTGTTTCCATCGGCACAACTTTGCCGGAGGTTATGGTTTCCGTTACTGCCGCCGTCAACGGCAACGGCGCAATTGCTTACGGCAATGCCATTGGCTCCATTATTTGCAATACGGCGCTGATCTCTGCGTTGACCATTGCCATTCGTCCTGCCCCCGTTAACCGCAAGGCCATTTCCATGCCTGTGCTGTTCTTCTTTGTTTCCGCAGCCATTTATCTGGTGGCGGCTTACGGCTTTGGCCGTTTTGACCGCTGGCTGGGTATTGTGATGCTGGTGGTGTTCGGTATTAATATGTTCGTGACCATCCGCCAGGGCTTCAAGAACCCCGATACTGTGGAGCATGAGGAAGAGGAAGAGGGCGAAAAGAAAGGCAGCCTGCTGGGTGAAGTGCTGCTGCTGATCGTTGGTGCTGCCATCATCGCGGTGGGCGCGGATATGCTGGAAGCATCCGCAACCTCTCTGGCTGAAAACTTCCTTGGCATTCCCACCGAAGTTGTTGGTGTTACGGTTGTAGCGCTGTGTACCAGCCTGCCTGAATTGGTCACTGCCGTTACCGCCCTTGCCAAGGGTCATGGCGCACTGTCTTTGGGTAATATTATCGGTGCCAATATCTTCAATCTGGTGTTGGTTTCCGGCGTGGCTGTTACCATTGCACCTTTCCCCGTGCCTGACGGAAGTACGATCTTTGGTCTGAATGCTTCGCTGGCAATGGAGATTCCGCTGATGCTGGCTGTGATGAGCCTGATGACTTTGCCCGCGCTCTTTAAGGGCAAACTTTACCGCTGGCAGGGCATCGGCCTGCTGGGCATCTATGTTGCATTCGTTGTGGTGCAGGTGCTCATTGCCACCCATGTACTGTAATTGAAAAACTGCCGTCTTTGGACGGCAGTTTTTTTTACTTTCCTTTTCGGCAGAAATCTTATATAATAATGAAAAAGGAGGTGCCTGCGTTGACAGTACCTGAACTTTATTTGGATCCGGCGCAGAAAAGAGCGTTGGATGAAGGCTTTGCCTCTGCTTTTGCCGGCGCACCGACGGATTATTATTCTGCACCCGGCAGAACGGAGATCGGCGGCAACCACACGGACCACCAGCGTGGCCGGGTGCTGGCTGCGGCTGTGAATCTGGATGCCCGTGCGGCGGTTGCGAAAAATGGGACATATGAGATTCGGGTATATTCCCGCGGTTTTGGCTTGTGCAGCGTGGACCTTGCGAACCTGCAGCCGGTGGCGGAAGAGATCAATACCACCGCGGCCCTGATCCGGGGCATGGCGGCGGGACTTATCCGCCGCGGTGTGGCGGTTTCCGGTTTTGATGCGTATGTGGAATCGGATGTGCCTGCCGGCTCGGGGCTGAGTTCGTCTGCGGCTTTTGAGGTGCTGGTGGGCACGGTGATGAACGGTCTCTTTGGCGGCAGTTTGGATGCCGGTGCCATCGCCACGGTGGGGCAGGAGGCGGAGAATGTATTCTTCGGCAAACCTTGCGGCCTGATGGATCAGATGGCGTCCAGCGTGGGCGGCCTGGTGGGCATTGATTTTTGCGATCCCAAAGATCCCTGCGTGCACGAGGTGTCTTTTGATTTTGCCACTTGCGGTTACGCCCTGTGCATCATCGACAGCGGCGCCGATCACGCCGACTTGACGGATGAGTATACCGCGATCCCTCAGGAGATGAAAGCCGTCGCGGAGCATTTTGGCAAGGCGGTGCTTTCTGAAGTGCCGGCGCATCGCTTTTACGGGGAGATTCCGGTGCTGCGGAATGCTTACGGTGACCGGGCGGTGCTGCGTGCTTTGCATTTCTATGAGGAGCAGGAGCGCGTTAGCGGTCAAATTGCGGCACTGGAGAAGGGAAATATGGACGAGTTTTTGCGTCTTGTGCGGCAAAGCGGCCAGTCTTCCTATATGTATTTACAGAATGTGATCCCCGCCGGCAATGTTGCCAAGCAGCCCATGGCGTTGGCGCTGGCACTGTGCGGTCATCTTTTGGGTGAGCGCGGTGCGTACCGTGTCCACGGCGGCGGTTTTGCCGGAACGGTGCAGGCTTTTGTGCCCGTGTCCATGCTGGCGGAGTTCCGGCAGGGCATTGAAGCAGTGCTGGGGGAGGGCACCTGCCGCGTGCTTTCCATCCGCCCCCAGGGTGGTGCAAAACTGATTGAAAGAATGCCGCGCTGACTCAGAATTATTCTACTTGTAAATTGCAACCTCAGGTTGCGGTAATTCCAAGTTAGGGTGCTGGTTTTACGCTGCCTGCTGTGCTAATGTTAAGGCATCCAAAGTGAAAGGAGATAATGGCTATGACATTTGGACAGAAGTTGGAAGCGTTGCGGCGAAAGAGCGGCATGTCGCAGGATGTGCTGGCAGAAAAATTGGAGGTTTCCAGACAGGCGGTTTCTAAGTGGGAACGGGATGAGGCGATGCCGGAGACCGATAAAGTGGTTCGTATTGCCCAGTGCTTTGGTATATCTACTGATTATTTGCTGTTAAATGATCAGCAGAGCCAACCGCAGCAGTCTGCACGGCACGATATGCAATATGGTACTGCAACTTGCCATGCCGGAAGTCAGCGGCTGGAGAAGTTTATCCGCCTGCACGGATACAAGAGCGGCTATGTATTACTGGGTGTTGGAACGATCCTGTGTATCCTTGCGCTATTGATCTTTATATTGTTGCCTAAGTTTGGACAGGGATTTTTTGATCCGGTGAGGGATTTTGCCGGCTCTATGGGCGGGCTTTGGAGTGACGACTTTTTCGGAACGATGCCTGGCGCGCCGGGGAGCGAGGATTACATTGGCGGCTTTGGTGGTATTCTGGACGGCGGTTTTGATAGCGCAGCAGATCAGATGCAACAGTCCTGGAATAGAACTACGCAGATCATGGCGGTGATCATGGGTACGATGCTGCTGCTGCCGGGGATCGCGTTGGTGATTCTGGGCATTGTGATCGTTAAGAAAGGAAAGGTTTTGGCAGCAAGCGGACTGTAGTTTTGAACAGTTATAAAAATATAAAAATCCCCAACCTTACAAGGTTGGGGATTTTGGTTTGTGTGCAATTACTTGCCGGCGTTGGCGATCTGTGCAGCGACTTCAGCAGCGAAGTCGTCGACCTTCTTCTCAATGCCTTCACCCTTGGTGTAGTGAATAGCGTTAACAAAGGTGACCTTGCCGCCCAACTTCTTGGCAGCGTCAGCAATATAGCCGGCCACATCGCCCTGGAAGAGGTCGGAACGGACGAAGTCCTGCTGCAGCAGGCAGATATCCTTGAAGAAAGCAGCGATCTTACCGGCAGCGATCTTCTCCTTGACCTGTGCGGGCTTGGAAGCCATCTTGGGATCGTTGTCCATCAGAGCGATCTGAACAGCCAGTTCCTTGTCAACGACTTCCTGAGGAACCAGGGACTTATCCCAGTACTGTGCCTTCATAGCAGCGATCTGCATAGCAACGTTCTTGCCGATCTCGGTGGCGTCGATGTCGCCTTCCACAGCCAGGTTGACCAGAACGCCATGAGTGCCGCCTGCGTGCACGTAAGCAACGGAAACGTTCTCAGCGAAGCGGTCGAAGCGGCGGATCTGCATATTCTCGCCGATAGACATGACCTTCTCCTGCATGATTTCGGTGACGGTCAGGTTGGAATTGGGGTAAGTGCAAGCCTTCAGGGCTTCCACGTCAGCGGGGTTCTGCTCAGCGACAACCACGGCCAGGTTCTTCACCAGGTCCATGAAAGCGTCGGTCTTGGCAGCAAAGTCGGTCTCGGAGTTGACTTCGATCACGACGCCCACGCCATTAACGACGGTAGCGTAAGCAACGCCTTCAGCGGCGATGCGGTCTGCCTTCTTGGCGGCCTTAGCCAGGCCCTTTTCGCGCAGCCAGTCGACTGCCTTGTCCATATCACCGTCGGTAGCAGTCAGGGCTGCCTTGCAGTCCATCATGCCGACGTTGGTCATTTCACGGAGTTTCTTAACATCCAATGCGGTAAAAGCCATTTTAAAATCCTCCTATAATCTTTTGCGGATTATTCTTCCACGGGAGCCTCGACGGCTTCCTCGGTCTGCACAGCGGCAGCCACAGCGTCCTCGCCCTGACGGCCTTCGATGGAAGCGCTTGCCATAGCGGCAGCGATCAGGCGGATAGCGCGGATGGCGTCATCGTTGCCGGGGATCACGTAATCGATCTCGTCGGGATCACAGTTGGTGTCGACGATGGCGACGATGGGGATGTTCAGTTTGCGGGCCTCAGCGATGGCGTTGCGCTCCTTGCGGGGGTCAACGATGAACAGGCAAGCGGGGATCTTCTTCATTTCCTTCACGCCGCCCAGATACTTCTCCAGTTTTTCGATCTCGCCCTGGTGCTTGATGACTTCCTTCTTGGGCAGCATAGCGAAAGTGCCGTCCGCTTCCATCTTGCGCAGTTGTGCCAGACGGTCGATACGGGTACGCATGGTGCGGAAGTTGGTCAGCATGCCGCCCAGCCAACGGGCGTTGACATAGTAACCGCCGCAGCGGGCAGCTTCTTCCTTGATGGCATCCTGTGCCTGCTTCTTGGTGCCGACGAACAGGATGTTGCCGCCGTTAGCAGCGGTGTCACGGACGAAGTTGTAGGCCTCCTCCAGCTTCTTAACGGTCTTCTGCAGGTCGATGATGTAGATACCGTTACGCTCGGTGTAGATGTAGGGAGCCATTTTGGGGTTCCAGCGGCGGGTCTGGTGACCGAAGTG
>JAZNTI010000021.1:0-23017 GCA_045591725.1 Faecousia sp. | reverse complement strand
AAGCATATCAACCGGTACTATCTGAAGTACGGCTGGCTTCTGCTCATCGGCCTTGTGTCACTGGTCTGGGTGGACTACCTCCAGCTGGAGGTCCCCGGGTTCTACCAGATGGTGGTCAACGGCGTCAGCTCCGGATTTGTGGAGGTGGACGGCGTTGTGCATGAATTTGATCTGGATTTCCTGCTGGACCGGGTCTGTATGCCTATGGTATCTATCATTGTTTGTATGGTCTTTGGCCGGTTCCTGTGGCGGGTGTGCTTTTTCGGTTCGGCTGTCCGGCTGGAAGCGGATCTGCGCGACCGGATGTTTGACCATGCCAAGGATCTGAGCCGGCAGTACTATCAGGTCAACAAAGTGGGTGACCTGATGAGCCTGTTTACCAACGACCTGGATACGGTGCAGGAATGCTTCGGCTGGGGCGTTATGATGTTCTTTGACGCACTGCTGCTGGGCGTGCTGGCACTGGTGAAAATGTGGAATATGGACCCGGTGCTGACCCTGCTTTCCCTGATCCCCATGGCATTTTTGCTGGCCTCTGCCACCATCGTGGGCGCCCAACTGACCAAAAAATGGGACGCCCGTCAGGAAGCGTACTCCCGTCTTTCCGACTTCTCCCAGGAAAGTTTTTCCGGCATCGCGGTGATCAAGGCCTTCGTCAAAGAAGCGAAAGAACTCTGGGCCTTCAAAGAACTCAATGTTGAAAACGAAAAAACCAACATGGCCCACACCAAAGCATCGGTGATGTTCCGGGTGCTGGTGACCATGTTCATTGAGAGCGTTATCTGCGTTATTCTGGGCTACGGCGGTTACCTGGTGCACCAGGGCGCGTTCCTGGCCGGCGAACTGCTGGAGTACATCGGCTACTTCAACGCGGTGATCTGGCCCATTATGGCGGTTTCTGAACTCATCGATATGTCCAGCCGCGGCAAGGCTTCTCTGCTGCGCCTGAGCGAACTGCTGGATGCACCCGTCAATGTCAAAGACCGTGAAAATGTCCGCGAGCTTGATGATATCCAGGGCCGCATCGAGTTTAAGAATCTGAACTTCCGCTATCCCGACGGCGAATTCGACGCTCTGACAGACATCTCGCTGACCATAGAGCCCGGCGAAAGCGTGGGACTCGTTGGCAAAACCGGCTCCGGCAAGACCACGCTGGTGGATCTGATCCTGAGAATGTACAATGTTGCCGACGGCACACTGTTCATCGACGGTCAGGATGTCAACGACATCTCCATCCGCTGCGTGCGTGACGCCTGCGCCTATGTGCCTCAGGATAACTTCCTGTTCTCCGACACCATCGAAAACAACATTTCCTTCGGTGTGAAGGATCCCAGCCGCAAAAACATCGTCGATGCCGCCCGTATGGCAGATGTGGACAGCAATATCCGGGAATTCAGCCTGGGTTACGAAACCGTGCTGGGTGAGCGCGGCGTCACCGTTTCCGGCGGTCAGAAGCAGCGCATCTCCATCGCCCGGGCGCTGATGAAGGACGCGCCCATCCTGATCCTGGACGACAGCGTCAGCGCTGTGGACACCAAGACTGAGCGCACCATTCTTGAAAATCTGCGCGCCACCCGCGCAGGAAAGACCACCATCCTCATCGCCCACCGCATCTCCACCATCGAGCAGATGGACAAGATCGTCTTCATCGACGACGGTGCGCTCTCCGGTGTAGGCAAGCACACAGATCTGTATGCCAACAACCCCGCCTACCGCAAAATGGTGGATCTGCAGAAACTGGAAGAGGAAGGAGGCGCGCACAATGCCTGAGTTCATTCGGGAATATCTGCCTGTTATTTTGATGACAGCCATTATCGGCGCACTTACCGTAACCTTCCTCATTGCATACATCGCGCTGATGAAACGCAAAGACGAGCACGACAGCAGCGAGCGCCATGTCAGCGACAAAGAGATCATCGCGCGGTTGCTGCGCTATGCCAAACCTTACTGGAAGAGTTTCGTGGCAGTATTTATCATCATGCTTTTCTCCATCGGCCACGAAGTTCTCTCCCCCATCCTCATCGGCGATATTCAGGATCTCATCAAGACAGATTTTGAACTGGCCGACCTTTACAGCCGCGTCATTATTTACGCATCCATTCTGGCTGTGAGTCTGCTTTGCACCTACCTGCAGGCCATGATCCTGCAGAAGACCGGTCAGAAAATCCTCTCCCAGATCCGCCTGGATGTATTCACCCACATCGAAAAACTCAGCCATGAGCAACTCAACAACATTCCCGTGGGCAAACTGGTGACCCGCGTCACCAATGACCCCAACCGCATTTCTTTCCTGTTTACCAACATTCTGGTGACACTGGCCAAGAACTCCATGGTGGTGGTGGGCGTGCTGGCAGCCATGCTGGTGATGAACTACGCCCTGACGCTGATGATCCTGTGCTTTGTGCCTTTCGTGGTGCTCTTTACCATCATTTTCCGGAAATTCTCCCGGAAGGTGCACCGCCAGGTGACCAACGCCACCACGGATATCAACACCTACCTCTCCGAAAACCTCTCCGGCATGAAGATCACCCAGATCTTCAACCAGGAAAGCCGGAAGCAAGATGATTTTATGCAACGCAGCGCGGCTCTGCGTAAAGCAAAACACAACAGAATGTACGTCTTCGGCATCTTCCGCCCCATGGTGTATATGCTGTTCATTTCCAGCCAAATGTGCCTGTTCTACTTCGGCGCAAAAGGCTATATTCAGGACACCGCCCTCTTCGGGCAGACCATCGACAGCGCCATCATCGTCTCGTTCTATATGTTCATCGGCCGCTTCTTCAACCCCATTCAGACGCTGGCAGAGCAGTTTGATATGCTGCAACAGTCCTTCGCCGGTGCGGAAAAGATCTTCGGCATTCTGGACATGGAGCCTGAGGTCGTGGACGAGCCGGATGCCATCGAACTGGACAAGATCAAAGGTGAGATCGAATTTAAGGATGTTTGGTTTGCCTACAAGCCCGACGAATGGGTGCTTAAAGGCGTTTCGTTCCATGTGCAACCCAAGCAGACTGTGGCTTTCGTAGGCTCTACCGGCTCCGGAAAAACCACCATCCTCAGCCTGATCTGCCGCAATTACGATATCCAAAAAGGTCAGATCCTCATTGACGGCATCGATATTAAGAAAATCAAAATCGCATCGCTGCGCCGCCACTTCGGTCAGATGCTGCAGGATGTGTTCCTCTTCTCCGGCGACATCCGCAGCAACATCGTTCTGCGCAAAGACGATGTCACCGACGAGGAAGTTTGGGAAGCCTGCCGGTACGTCAACGCCGATTCCTTCATCGGCAAACTGGAAAAGGGTCTGGATGAGCCGGTGCGCGAGCGCGGCAACAACTTCTCCGCCGGTCAGCGGCAACTGCTTTCCTTCGCCCGCACGATTCTCCACAAACCCAGCGTCATGATCCTGGACGAAGCCACCGCCAACATCGACACGGAAACGGAAGTGTTGATCCAGGATTCGCTGGAAAAGATGAAAAACATTGGCACTATGCTCATTGTTGCCCACCGACTTTCCACCATTCAGCATTCGGACAACATCATCCTTTTGAGCCATGGGCAGATCATCGAGCAGGGCAACCACCAGCAATTGCTGCAACTGAAAGGCCGCTACCATCAACTCTACACCCTGCAGTACAACAAGCAACTCCTGCAAAACAGTTAAAGAAAAATCCCTCCCGGTCGGGAGGGATTTTTTCGTTCCTTATTTTGCAATGTCCATATGGATATAGCCGTATACAACATAATAATTGCCGGCATAGTCGGCATGGTCAAAGGTGATGCTGCCGGAGGGGATGCCCTCCTTAGTAAAGACATTTCCGGTCTGCTTTTCGTAACCAGCCTGTGTAAATACAGCGCTCAACGCCGTAGCGCAAGCTTTGACCGCATCTTCCGAATCGCAGCGCACCAGCACCGCCACAAAGAAATCCAGATCCCCGTCAAAGCGGTGGTCGGTCTTGGTCTCGATAACTTCCACCTTGTTCTTTTCCAGCGTTTGCGCCACTTGCGCTTTCAGTTCCTCCATGGCGGCATCGGCTACATTCTGGGCGATCTCACCGACGGAATCACAGCCGGCCAGCACACCGCAAAAAAGCGTTGCCACCAGGATCAAAGACAAGATTTTACGCATATGAAATCCTCCTTTTCAAAGGTCTTTGCCCGGCTATTTTCTCACAAAGATGCACTTTTGTCAACGGCAGGCATAAACAGAATGTTCTTGCAAAGAGACTCATCATTTGATACAATATAAAAAGAATCAGGAGGTAGAGAAAGATGGCCAAACTGTACTTTAAATACGGAGCCATGGGCTCCAGCAAAACCGCCCAGGCGCTGATCACCAAATATAACTACGAGGAAAACGATATGTCCGTGTGGCTGGTCAAGCCCAGCGCCGACACCCGTGACGGCGCCGGCATCATCCGCAGCCGCATCGGTTTGGAAGCGGTATGCGAGATCGCCACACCTCAAACGGACATCTATCAGCGCTTTAAGGAAGGTTTCGCCGGTAAATGCCACGCGGTCATCGTAGACGAATGCCAATTCCTCACTCCACAACAGATCGACGAACTTCGTGCCATCGTCAACGATTTTGGCGTGCCCGTTATGTGCTTCGGTCTGCGCACGGACTTCCAGACCAAACTCTTCCCCGGCTCTCTGCGGCTGATGGAACTGGCCGACTGCATCGAGGAGATCAAGACCATGTGCGACTGCGGCTGCAAAGCCACCGTCAATGCCCGTATCAATGACGGCTACATCGTCACCGAGGGCGCACAGGTGGTGCTGGGCGGCAACGACTGCTACATCGCCATGTGCCACAAATGCTACATCCGCAGCATCCGCGAACATAAGAAGATCAAACTCCACGGACAAAACTAATAACTTAAGATTTTTGACTGAGAGGGAAAACCCTCTCCGCCCGGTGCGTGCACCGGGCACCTCTCCCAAAGGAAGAGGCAAGATCACTATTGCTGTCAATAAACCGTATTATTAAGGAGAACAATATTATGGAACTGAAAGAAATTCTTGCTAAATGCGACCACACCCTGCTGGCACAAAGCGCCACCTGGGCAGACATCAAATCCATCTGCGACGACGGCATGAAGTATAAGACCGCTTCCGTATGCATCCCTGCCTCCTTTGTCAAGCAGGCCAAGGAATATGTGGGCGAAAAATTAGCCATCTGCACCGTCATCGGTTTCCCCAACGGCTATGCCACCACCGCTTCCAAGTGCTTCATGGCAGCTGACGCAATTGCTAACGGCGCGGACGAAGTGGACATGGTCATCAATATCGGCTGGGCAAAGGAAGGCCGCTGGGAAAATCTGACCGCTGAGATCGCCGCCATCAAGGACGCCTGCAACGGAAAACTCCTGAAGGTCATCATCGAGACCTGCCTCTTAACCGACGAAGAAAAGATCGCCCTGTGCAAATGCGTCAGCGATTCCGGCGCGGACTATATCAAAACTTCCACCGGCTTCTCCACCGCCGGCGCTACTTTTGCGGATGTGGAACTTTTCGCAAAACATGTTGCACCCCATGTGAAGATCAAAGCCGCCGGCGGCATTTCCAGCCTGGAAGACGCCGAAAAGTTCATCGCTCTGGGCGCTTCCCGTCTGGGCACTTCCCGCATCGTCAAGATCGCAAAGGGTCTTGAAAACGACGGAACTTATTAAGGAGGAAAAATCTATGGCTAACTTTGCAGTTACTCCCCACATCAATGTGCAAAACGAGATCGGCTTCGGTAAGACCGTTCTGATGCCCGGCGATCCCCTGCGTGCCAAATTCATCGCCGAAAACTTTCTGGAAAACCCCGTGCTGGTGAACAATGTCCGCGGCGTTCAGGGTCACACCGGCTACTACAAGGGCGTAAAAGTTTCCGTTATGGCTTCCGGCATGGGTATGCCTGCCATCGGTATTTACAGCCACGAACTTTTCAACTTCTTCGGTGTGGAGAACATCATCCGTGTGGGCTCCGCAGGCTCTATTCAGGAGCATATCGACCTTTATGACATCGTCATCGGTCAGGGCGCCTGCACCGATTCCAACTGGGCCGCACAGTTCCATCTGCCCACCAATTTTGCCCCTATCGCCGACTACACCCTGCTCAGTGAAGCAGTCAAGGCTTGCGAAGCCAACGGCGCTACCTACCATGTAGGCAATGTCAGTTCCTCCGACGTATTCTACGGCGACCATGTTCTGGTTCCTGAAGGTCTCGACAATGTTTACGCGCTGAAGAAGATGGGCGTCATGGCGCTGGAGATGGAAGCCGCCGCCCTCTACATGAACGCCGCCCGTTACGGCAAGCGCGGATTGTGCATCTGCACCATTTCCGACCACGTCCTCAAAGGCGTGGAAACCACCGCTCATGAGCGTCAGACCGCTTTTACCCAAATGATGAAAGTGGCGCTGGATGTGGCCGTTGCTATGGAGAATAAATAATTATTGCTCGGATCCGCAGGGGCGATTCATGAATGGCCCCTACATTTTCTCTCTACGAGGTTAACCCCATGAAAAGAATCTTTTTAATCGTTCTGGACTCCTTCGGCATCGGTCAAATGCCCGACAGCGCGTCCTTCGGTGATGTGGGCGTCAACACGCTGGCCGCCTGCGCCACCTCCCAAAAACTGCACATTCCCAACATGATCGCCGCAGGCCTGGGCAATATCGACGGCGTGAACTGTCTTTCCAAGACAGATGCCCCCGCCAGTGCTGTTGCGCGGCTGCAGGAAGCCTCCATGGGCAAGGACACCACCATCGGTCACTGGGAGATCGCAGGTCTTATCTCCCCCGATCCCCTGCCCACCTATCCGGAAGGTTTCCCGGATGAGATCCTGGAGCCTTTCAAGGCTGCCACCGGCAGAGGCGTTTTGGCAAACGCCCCCTGGAGCGGCACAGCCGTTCTGGACGAATACGGTGAGGAGCATATGCGCACCGGTGATCTCATCGTTTACACCTCCGCCGACTCCGTTTTTCAGATCGCAGCCCACGAAGATGTTGTGCCTGTTGAGCAACTTTATGAATACTGCCGCATCGCCCGGAAACTCCTTACCGGCAAGCATGGCGTAGGCCGGGTCATCGCCCGTCCATTCGTGGGCAGCGGCAAGGGTCGTTTCAAGCGCACCTCCAACCGTCACGACTACTCTCTTGAGCCGCCCAGGAAAACCTTGCTGGACGCGGTGAAAGAAGCCGGTCTTTCCAGCATCGGTGTGGGCAAGATCTATGACATCTTTGCCGGCATCGGTACCACGGAGCATGTGTACAATCAGAGCAACGCCAACGGCATGGAGCACGCGCTGAACTACGCAAAAAAGGATTTCAGCGGTCTTTGCTTCGTCAATCTTGTGGACTTTGATATGCTCTTCGGACACCGCCGGGATATCGACGGCTATGCCGCCGCCCTGTCGGAATTTGATGCATGGCTGCCCGGATTCATGGCACAGTTGGGCGAAGAGGACATCGTTATGATCACCGCCGATCACGGCTGCGACCCTGCCTATACTGCCACCACCGACCACACAAGAGAATTTGTTCCCCTTTTGGTGCTTGGCCAAAAGGTAAAACCCGTGAACTTAGGCACAAGGGCTAGTTTCGCGGACATTGCCGCCACAGTGGCGGACCTTTTGGGCATTCCCTTCGAGACCCCCGGCGAAAGTTTCGCGGAGAAAATTCTGTAAGCAAACAACCGCACCACAGTCCCCTCGTCAGAGGGAGGCCTGATGCCTGCCGACTTTCGGCGATTTATGAATTGCCCCTACACAAGGAGGAACTTTTATGACCCCTGAAAAACTTTGTGCCCTGGCCAAAGAGGCCATGACCAAAGCCTATGCCCCCTACTCCGGTTTCAAAGTGGGCGCGGCGCTTCTGTGCGCCGACGGCAGCGTTTATCAAGGCTGCAACATTGAAAACGCGTCCTTCAGCCCCACCAACTGCGCAGAACGCACGGCTTTTTTCAAGGCCATCTATGACGGCCACCGGGATTTTACCGCCATAGCCGTATGCGGCGGCAAAGACGGCATCATCACCGGCACATTTCCACCCTGCGGCGTTTGCCGCCAGGTGATGCGGGAATTCTGCGATGATGATTTTGTGGTCTACCTTGCCGACCAGGGTGAAAAATACGAAAAATTCACCTTATCACAGATCCTGCCCTGCAGTTTCAGCGCAAAAAGTCACATGGATCTCTGAATTATACCGCAAAAATTTACAAAAAACGGGAAATAGGTTGATTTTTTACCGCGGCTATGCGATAATAGTCGCGGTATAAAAATACCATAAAGAATAATTGGAGGAAAACACAATGAAAAAGACTCTGGCTCTGCTGCTGGCTTGCCTGATGGTCGCTGCTCTGTTTGCAGGCTGCGCCCCCAGCGAAGAAACCCCCTCCGGCAGCAACAACACCAATGACCCCGCTTACAAGGTCGCAATGGTCACTGACTACGGCGATATCACCGACCAGTCCTTCAACCAGACCACTTGGGAAGCCTGCGTGAAGTTCTGCAACGAGAACAACGTTCCCGTCAAGTACTACAAGCCCACCGGTGACTCCACCGCTGAGCGCGTTGCTTCCGTTGATCTGGCCGTTGCTGAAGGCTACAACGTCATCGTGATGCCCGGCTTCGCATTCGCAGGCACCATCGCTGAGATCTCCGGCGAATACAAGGACGTTAAGTTCATCGCTCTGGACGTGGCTGAAGGCGATCTGCTGGCTGAAGGCGTTGCTCTGGCTGGCGAGTCCTACGACTACAACCCCTCTAACTGGAACCTGACCGACTATGTCTACATGGACAATGTCTACTGCGCCATCTATCAGGAAGAACTGTCCGGCTACATGGCTGGCTACGCTGCTGTTAAACTGGGCTACACCAAGCTGGGCTTCCTGGGCGGCATGGCTGTTCCCGCTGTTATGCGTTTCGGCTACGGCTTCGTGCAGGGCGCTGACGCTGCTGCCAAGGAACTGAACGTTGATGTCGAGATGAAGTACGCTTACGGCAACCAGTTCTTCGGCGACGCTGACATCACTGCCCGTATGGACACCTGGTATCAGGGCGGCACCCAGGTCGTGTTCGCTTGCGGCGGCGGCATCTACACCTCCGCTGTTGACGCTGCCAAGAAGGTTACCGGCACCAAGGTCATCGGTGTTGACGTGGACCAGAGCGGTGTTATCACTGCTTACGCAGCCGGCGAAGACGCTACCGCTGAGGATCTGGCAAAGTGGAGCAACCTGACCGTTACCTCCGCTATGAAGGGTCTGGCTCCCACCACCATCGACACTCTGGCTGACATCATCCTGAACGGCAAGTGGTCCGAGTACGCTGGCAAGATCGTGACCCTGGGTCTGGTCTCCGGCGACGATCCCTCCCTGAACTACGTGCAGATCCCCACCACCACCCAGTTTGAGGACGGCAAGTTCACCGAGGCTGACTACAAGGCACTGGTCAAGGGCATGTTCGACGGCACCATCAAGGTTTCCAACGACATCTCCGCTGCTGAGCCCACTGCTGAAAAGGTCGTCATCACCTTCGAGGGCAACATTAAGTAATTTCTCCATAAGCATAAAGGACGGGCTTCGGCCCGTCCTTTTTTTGTAAATTAATGCTTTTTTTATTGTAAAATATATGCTATAATCGTCCTATACTTAAAGTTACGGGCGAAAAAGCGCCCAAAACCAAAGGAGGCTGCCGATTTGGAACAATACGCAGTAGAAATGCTGCACATCACCAAGCGATTCCCCGGCATCGTCGCCAATGACGACATTACCCTGCAGTTAAAGCGTGGCGAGATCCACGCCCTGCTGGGCGAAAACGGTGCAGGCAAATCCACCTTGATGAGTGTGCTCTTCGGTCTTTACCACCCGGAAGAGGGCGAGATCCGCATGGATGGAAAGACTGTGCAAATCAAAGACCCCAATGTGGCAGATGCCCTGGGCATCGGCATGGTGCACCAGCACTTTAAACTGGTGGAATGCTTCAGCGTTCTGGATAACATCATTTTGGGGGTGGAAGACACCAAGTACGGCATTCTGCAGCGCGGAAACGCCCGGAAAAAAGTGCGCGAACTGTCTGAAAAATACGGCCTGCACGTCAATCTGGACGCCATGGTGGAGGATATCTCCGTGGGTATGCAGCAGCGTACCGAGATCCTGAAGATGCTCTACCGGGACAACCATGTCCTGATCTTTGACGAACCCACCGCCGTGCTGACTCCCCAGGAGATCGAAGAACTGCTGAAGATCATGAAAAATCTGGCTGCAGAGGGCAACTCCATCCTCTTCATCTCCCATAAACTCAACGAGATCATGGCGGTTGCCGACCGCTGCAGCGTGCTGCGCAAAGGCAAGTACATCGGCACCGTAGAAGTGGCAAACACCACCAAGGAAGAACTCTCCCGCATGATGGTGGGCAGAGATGTGCAGTTCGAGGTGAACAAGCCGGAAAGCAAGCCCGAGGCAACCGTGCTGAAAGTGGAAAATCTCTCCATGCGTTCCAAACTCAGCGCCACAGACGCCGTGCGCAACGTTTCCTTTGAAGTCCGGGAAGGCGAGATCGTCTGCATTGCCGGTATCGACGGCAACGGTCAAACCGAATTGGTCTACGGCATCACCGGCATCGAGCCGATCAAATCCGGCAGTATTCTGATGTACGGCAACGACATCACCAAAGCGCCCATCCGTCAGCGCAGCATAAGCGGCATGAGCCATATCCCCGAAGACCGCCACAAGCACGGTCTGGTGCTGGATTATCCGCTGGAATACAATCTGGTGCTGCAGCGCTATTTTGAAAAAGAATTCACCAACAAGGCCGGCTTCCTGCGCCGCAAAAACATTCGCTCCTACGCCCAGCGGCTTATCGACCAGTACGATGTCCGCAGCGGTCAGGGTGCCATCACCATCGCCCGGAGCATGTCCGGCGGCAACCAGCAGAAAGCCATCGTTGCCCGCGAGATCGACCGCGATCCCAAACTGCTCATCGCCGTCCAGCCCACCCGCGGTCTGGACGTGGGCGCCATCGAATACATCCACAGCCAGATCGTAGCACAGCGCACCGCCGGCAAGGCCGTGCTGCTGGTATCGCTGGAACTGGACGAGGTCATGAGTCTTTCCGACCGCATCTTAGTGATGTACGACGGCGAGATCGTGGGCCAGTTGGATCCCAAAACCACCACCGTTCAGGAACTGGGCCTTTACATGTCCGGTGCCAAGAAGGAGGCGAGCAACCAATGAAAATCAAACTGAAAAATCCCCTGCGCAATGACGGATTCCAATCCTTGCTCGCATCGCTTCTGTGCATCCTTGGCGGCTTGCTTCTGGGCTACATCGTGCTGCTGATCATCGAACCCAGCGGTGCCAGCAAGGCCATCGTGGATATCATCAAAAACTACATGGTCTACCCCTCTGAAAGAATGCAGATGAAATATCTGGGTCAGACACTGGTGCGCACCGCACCGCTGCTGATGTGCTCCCTGAGCGTGCTGTTTGCTTACAAAGCAGGCATGTTCAATATCGGCGCAGCAGGTCAGTATGTTGCCGGTGCCTGCGCCGCGCTGTACTGCGCGCTGGGTCTGAAACTGCCCTGGTATCTGTGCATGCTGGCAGCCATGGCCGCCGGTGCAATTTTGGGCGCTGTCAGCGGACTGCTGAAGACCCTTTGCAACGTCAACGTGGTCATCTCCGGCATCATGCTTAACTGGATCGGTCTGTATCTGACCAACCTGATCCTTACGGAAGTTCAGTCCCCCACCAGTCCCGAGACTCTGCTGCTGACCGGTGTCAACCCCTCGGCGCTGCTGCCCAGTTTGGGACTTGAGAAACTTTTCAGCAACGAAAAGACCGTCACCCTCGCCATTCCTTTGTCCGTAATCGCCGCCATCGCGGTATGGGTGATCCTGAACAAGACCAAATTCGGCTATGAACTCAAAGCCACCGGCTTTAACTACCACGCCGCCAAATACTGCGGCATGAAAGAAAACCGCAACATCATCCTGACCATGGCAATTTCCGGCGCTTTGGCAGGTCTGGGTGCTGCGCTGCTGTATCAGACCGGCATCGAAAGTTGGAAGACCACTTCCTCCTCCATCCCGGCTATGGGCTTTAACGGCATCGCCGTGGCGTTCCTGGGCGGTCTGAATCCCATCGGTGCGATTTTGGCATCCTTCTTCATTCAGCATATCACGCTGGGCGGCGGCAATGTGGACCTGAGCCTTTACTGCGCGCAGATCTCCAGCCTGATCTCCAGTATCATCATTTTCCTGTGCGCGTTTGTGGGCTTCTTCAAGTTCTGCATGCAAGAGCGCATCCGCAAAACTGACGCAGCCAAGGCTGCCGCACAAACGGAAGGGGGCGAAGGTCAATGAGTCTTCTGATCCAATATACCCTGATCTTTGCTTCCGTGCTGCTGCTGACCGCATTGGGCGGCTGCTTCTCAGAACGAAGCGGCGTTATCAATATCGGTCTTGAGGGCGTCATGGTAATCGGTGCGCTGGGCGGCGCACTGGTAATGAAATTCCTGCCCATCACAGTCGGTCCTGCTGTCATGATCCTTGTCACTGTGGCTGCCAGCGCCCTGTTCGGTCTTGTCTACTCCCTGCTGCTGGCTGTTGCTGCCATCAACTTCAAAGCAGATCAGACCATTACCGGTACTGCCATGAACATGCTGGCACCCGCCGGCGCAACCGTGGCCGTCAAAGCCATGAACACCGCCGCTTCCGGCGGCAGCAACGTCTCCTCCGAGATCATCTACACCCAGGCAAGAGATATGTTCATCGTCCGCTTCGGCACCTTTGAATTCAACTGGTTCATGGTGGTGGCGCTGTTGGCGCTGATGGTATCCTTCTTCCTGCTGTATAAAACCCGTTTCGGTCTGCGTCTGCGCGCTTGCGGCGAGCATCCTCAGGCTGCCGACTCCGTAGGCATCAGCGTCACCAAAATGCGCTACTGGGGCGTAATGCTTTCCGGCATTCTGGGCGGCATCGGCGGCATCGTCTACATCACCGCAGGTGTCAGTTCCTGGAAATTCGAGACCGGTGTGGCCGGCTTCGGTTTCCTGGCTCTGGCGGTCATGATCTTCGGCGCATGGCATCCTCTGAAGATCGCGCTGGCAGCGCTGCTCTTCGGTTTCTGCCGGGCACTGGGCAATGTCTACTCCGGTTTTGACTTCCTGGTAAGTCTGAATCTGCCCACCGTGGTCTACAATATGCTGCCTTACATCATCTCTCTTGTGGTGCTGGCGTTCACCTCCAAGAACTCCCGTGCACCCAAAGCAGAGGGCATCCCCTACGACAAAGGAAGCCGCTGAATTCAAACCCGACCCCTGCCAAAAGGCAGGGGTCTTCTTTTTGCAATTTTTGTAAAATAAACTTGCATTTTGCCGACAATAGAGGTATACTTTTAAAGATGATGTAATAATTTACTCACCATCATAAAAAGAATATTTTGGAGGAAACATCATGAATCTGATCTATGGCATCAAAGACAGACCCAAGTTTACCCAAATGCTGGTGTTCGCATTCCAGCAGGTGCTGGCAATTTTGGCCGCCACCATCGCTGTCCCCGCGATCGTCGGCAACGGCATGTCCGCTTCCGCTGCCCTGTTCGGCGCCGGTGTCGGCACCATCGTTTACCAACTCTTCACCAAGTTTAAGAGCCCCGTGTTCCTGGGTTCTTCCTTCGCTTTCATTGGCTCCATGGTCGCTGCATTTGCCGGTGCGGTTTCCGCATCTGCCGGTTTTGCAGGAATCATTCTGGGCGCTGTGTTTGCAGGCCTGGTGTATGTGATCATCGCTGCGGTAGTCAAGTTTGCCGGTGTTAAGTGGATCAACAAACTGATGCCCCCTGTGGTCATTGGACCCACCGTCGCTCTGATCGGTCTTAGCCTGGCAGGCGCTGCTATCAACGATGTTTTCTCTTACGGTCCTCAGGACGCCAACGGCTCGTTTATCATGAGCGGTCCTGCTTGGGCTTCCTTCGTTTGCGCTTTGGTCACTCTGTTGACCGTCATCCTCGCTTCCACCTACGGCAAGAAGATGATCAAGTTGGTCCCCTTCATCATCGGCATCCTGGCAGGCTACCTTGTAGCAGTGATCTTCACCGTGTGCGGTATCCCGGTCATCGACTTCTCCGTGTTCAGCAACATGCAGATCTTTGCTGTTCCCGAATTCACCTTCCTGGAAGCACTTAAAGGTGTTAAGGAGATCGACGGTTCCTACATCGCAACCGTAGCCGTTGCATATGTTCCCGTGGCATTCGTGGTCTTCGCCGAGCACATCGCTGACCACAAGAACCTGTCCTCTATCATCGGCACCGAACTGCTGGAAGATCCCGGCCTGCACCGCACCCTGCTGGGCGACGGCGTTGGCTCCATCGCCGGTGCTTTGTTCGGCGGCTGCCCCAACACCACCTACGGCGAGTCCGTCGGCTGCGTTGCCATCACCCGTAATGCTTCCGTGGTGACCATCACCACCGCTGCCATTATGTGCATCGTAATCTCCTTCTTCGGTCCCTTCGTGGCGTTCCTGGATTCCATTCCCGGCTGCGTCATGGGCGGCGTCTGCGTCACCCTGTACGGCTTCATCGCTGTTTCCGGTCTGAAGATGGTTCAGAAGGTAGACCTGGGCCAGAACAAAAATCTGTTCGTGGTCGCTTCTATTCTGATCCCCGGCATCGGCGGCATGGCCATGGCCATCGGTCAGGTCACCCTCACCGCCACCGCTTGCTCCCTGATCCTGGGCATCATCGTCAACCTGATGCTCTCCAAGGCTAAGGAAGAGTAATTCCATAAAGATCAAGTGGGCGTGCAATGCACGCCCACTTTTTATTTTAATTTTTTCAGAAATGCTTTCCTGCGCCGGCGGCCGGCAAAGAAATGCCTGATAAACCGCGCCATGCCCACGAAGAAATGACCGTTTGCAACAAAAAGCAAATCATCCGTCATCTCCCGGGTGACCCAGCCGCCACTCATCTGCCATAAGCCGCGCATGGGCATATTGCAAATATACATACTATTGGGACTGGACTCGCCCTTGGCGCGGCGCTTGTCGCGATCCCGGTGCGCCCAACGGGCAAGGCCTCGTGCCACCGCGCTTCTGGCGCGGGTCAATTCTCCAATAGGAGTCCAAAGGGTCACCTGGTCAAAATTCTGCGCCGCCTTTTCCGGCAAAAGCACCGTCTGCACATGGGGAATAACACCGTCCACATGCACCGTGGCAGACAACTTCTCCCCCACGGAAATAATATAATCAGCAGTTTCGGTTTCAAATTTGCCGGTATGTACATCAAAATAGCGGAACGCCCGGTGATCCAGCGCTATTTCCACCCGGCGGCTCTCGCCTGCCTTCAGGAACACTTTTTTAAAGGCTTTCAGTTCCCTTTTGGGGCGGTTGATCCGGCTGTCCGGGCAGGAGATATATACCTGCGCCACTTCTGCGCCATCCCGGCTGCCGATATTAGCAAGCGTAAACGCCACGCCATGGGCATCCGCCTGCAGATCACTGTAGGCAAATGCCGTGTAACTGAGACCATGACCAAAAGGATAGCGCACGGGAACACTGCCTGCATCATAATGCCGATAGCCGACCAGCAACCCCTCGCGATACACCGCACGGCCATTGGTGGCAGGATAATTGCCAAAAGCAGGCGTATCCTCCAGCCGCAGCGGCCAGGTTTCCGCCAACTTGCCGCTGGGATTAATTTTGCCCAAAAGCGCATCCGCCATGGCAGCGCCGCCGGCCTGCCCGCCCAAATAACCATGAATAACCCCGCGATAAGCGCACTGCGGCAGCACAAAGGGCGCGCCGCCAAAGAGCACCAGCACCACATTTTTATTCGCCTGCGCTACCTGCTCCGCCAAAATGCGCTGATTTTCCGGCAACTGAAGATCTGTGCGATCATTGCCCTCGCTTTCTGAAATCTCATCCAAACCCACACAAAGCAGCACCACCTGCGCCTTTTCTGCCGCTGCGCAGGCCTGGCGGAGGAGTTTTTCGTCTGTTTTAGCAGAATTCACCCGATAACCGGGGGCGTATTCCAATTCCACACCGGCACGCTGCAGGCAGGTCTTCAGGTCCTCCATCTTCGTGGGATTTACCTGGGATGAGCCTGCTCCCTGACACCGGGGATGCTCCGCAAACGCGCCGATGAGCGCCACCTTTTCGCTGCCCTGCAAGGGCAGGATGCCGTCATTTTCCAGCAGTACCAGCGAACTTTCCGCGCATCGGCGGGCAAGTTCATGGTGCGCCTGCAAGTCTGCTTCTATCTTATCCACACCGGCGGTGGCAAATACCACCGGCAGCAATTCTGCCAGCCGGTCATCCAGCGTCTGCTCCGTCAAAGTGCCGCCCTGCACCGCAGCCACCAGTTCCAGCGCAGAATCCGCGCCCGGGCCCGGCATTTCCAGCGCAGAGCCTGCCCGGACACCCGAAACATGATCGTTGCTGCCGCCCCAATCCGTAACCACAAAGCCACCAAAGCCCCACTCCTTGCGGAGGATCTCCTGCAAAAGGTGACTGTTCTCGTTGGTGTATTCGCCGTTCAAAAGATTGTAACCGGACATGATCGCCCGGGGCATTCCCTCGGTCACCGCGATCTCAAAACCGGTCAGGTAAATCTCCCGAAGCGTCCGCTCATCGATCACGCTGTCGGTAGTCATGCGGTAGGTCTCCTGAGAATTGGCGGCAAAATGCTTGGGGCAAGCCGCCACGCCCATAGATTCAATGCCCCGGATATATGCCGCCGCCATCTTGCCGGCAAGATGCGGATCTTCGGAAAAATACTCAAAATTTCTGCCGCAAAGCGGGTTTCTTTTAATATTCAAGCCCGGGCCCAGCAGCACCTGCACATCCTGCATCCGCGCCTCCGCGCCCAAAGTGCGGCCCAATTCTTCCCCCAATTCCTCATCCCAGGAATTGGCCATGGCAGCCGCCGTAGGAAAACAAGTGGCAGGTGCGGACGGCAGAAAACCTGCAAAAGTCTCCGATCCGACCTGCCGCCGCAGTCCATGAGGTCCGTCGGCAAGAAAAACCGATGGGATCTTCAGCCGGGGAATATCCCAGGTGCGCCAATTGGTCTTGCCCTGCAAGAGTGCCGCCTTTTCCCAAAGCGTTAACTGATCGATATACGCCTGCACGTCCATAAGATCCCTCCCTTTTCATTCATTGTATCAAAAACCCGAGGTCTGCGCAATAAAAAAGAGGTGCTTAAAGCACCTCTTTTATACATCCATAATCTCAGTCACTTCCGTAGGGCCTTCCAGCCAAACGGCGGTAACTCTGCCGTCACTGCCTTCCACCTGAACGGTCAGCGCGCCGCCGGGATTGAGCACCGTCACGCGGCCGCCAAGCAGCATGCCCTTCATCCAAAGCACCGCAGCCACGGAAGCAGAACCCGTTCCGCAGGCAAGCGTGTAATCCTCCACGCCCCGTTCATAGGTCAGGATTCGCACTGTATCGGCTCCCTCCGGCGCAAACATATTCACATTGGCGCCCTTGGGGAAGGCTTCATCATGACGCAACATCACAGCGTGCTCACGAAGTTGCTCCTTCATAGACCAGTCGACGGACGGCATCTGCTCCACCGCATGGGGCACGCCGGGATCACCCAGTTCCACATAAGCAACATCACCCTTGCGGTGCAGGTCCAGTACCGAAGGAACATTGAGTTTCACACGGTAGCGATTTTCATCCAGCCGGCAGCCTTCCACGATGCCGGCATCGGTCTGCACGGTCATCTTCTCGCCAGTGATGCCCAGTTCATAAGCAAAACGGCAAACGCAACGGGCGCCGTTGCCGCACATCTCGCCACGGGAACCGTCGGAATTATAAAAATGCAAACGGAAATCTGCAATTTCCGACTCCGTCACAGCCATAAAGCCGTCCGCGCCGGTGCGCCGGCAAAGAGAAAGTGCCAAAGCGGAATAATCAAGTTCCACCCCTCGGGCATCCACGACCATAAAATCGTTTCCTGCGCCGTTCATATGCCAGCAGCGCATCACTTGCCCTCCATCAGTTCATCCATGGTGTAAAGACCGGCGCCCTTGCCCACCATAAACTTAGCGGCATCCACCGCACCCTCGGCAAGCATTGCACGGCTGCCGGCTTCATGACGCAAGGTCAGCGTCTGATTGGCAGTACAGATATGCACCTCATGAATGCCCACCACATTGCCCATACGCAGCGATGCAACACCCACCTCATTTGACTTGCGCTTGCCCTCGCCTGCTCTTCCGCAGACCTCGCAAGCATCGGGACGGGCCTGACGGACGGCATTGAAGAGCATATGCGCTGTACCGCTGGGGGCATCCACCTTGCGGTTGTGGTGCACCTCCACGATCTCAACATCCGCATCCGGGAATGCAGCGGCAGCCTGCCGTGCCAAAGAGCACAGCACCGCGATACCAAGGCTCATATTGCCGCTGTAAAACACAGGGATCTCCCGGGCAGCCTCATAAATCAGGCTCTTTTCCTCATCGGTATGTCCGGTGGTGCCGATGACGGCGGCGCAGCCGTTAGCCCTGGCATAATCCAGCACATCCTTGACAGCGGTATGATGGGAAAAATCAATAAGGACATCAGCCTGCACCGCGCCCAACTGCGCAAAAGTCTTAGGCACGCCGTTCTCGCCGTCGATACTGACTCTGCCCACCACATCGTCCAAAAGGCCGTCGATGAGTTTGCCCATGGCGCCGTTGGCGCCGCAAATGATCGCTCTCATTACAGCACACCCAACTTTCTCATTTCAGCATACAGCACTTCTCTGGTGGCGTCCTCCATGGGGGTCAGAGGCATACGCAGATATTCTTCGCCAAAACCCATGGCACTGACCGCAGCCTTGGCAGGAATGGGGTTGACCTCGCTGAAAAGCGCATTGGTAAGAGGCAGCAACTCGCACTGCAGTGCGGCAGCGCCGGCAAAATCGCCGGAAAGCGCCTTGTCGGTCATTTCCACCGCCA
Organism: Faecousia sp.; assembly: GCA_045591725.1. Classification (GTDB taxonomy): domain Bacteria; phylum Bacillota; class Clostridia; order Oscillospirales; family Oscillospiraceae; genus Faecousia. The sequence continues at coordinate 4,082 of JAZNTI010000021.1, read as the reverse complement.
ACTTCGGCACAACATTGGAAAGCACGCTGATGGTACCTTTTCCGCCCATGGAGATAAAAGGCACGGTCAAGGCATCCTCGCCGGAATAAATATCCAGTTTGCCCTCGCAGAGCCGGGCCAGTTCCACCATCTGTGCCATGTTGCCGGTGGCTTCCTTAATGCCCACAATATTGGGATGCTCCGCCAATTTCGCCACGGTTTTCGGCTGTAGACTGCAACCGGTGCGACCGGGAACATTATATAGGATCACCGGCACAGTGGCAACATCTGCCACCATGGTAAAATGCTTAATAAGACCATTCTGCGTAGCCTTATTATAGTAAGGAGTTACCACCAAAACAGCATCCGCACCCACCTCGCAGGCGGCTTTGGTGTTGGCCAGAACATGCTCGGTATTATTGGTGCCGGTACCAGCAATTACGGGTACGCGGCCTGCGGCGCGCTCCACAGTAAAGCGGATGACCTCCTTCTGCTCATCGGGCTCCAAAGTGGCGTTCTCGCCGGTGGTGCCCACAGCCACCAGTGCGTTAATGCCGTTTTCGATCTGAAAATCGATAAATCGGCCAAAAGCCTCATAATCCACGCCCTTTTCATTCATAGGGGTGATGAGGGCGGTTGCCATGCCCTTAAAAACGGTCTTTTTCATATTCAGCACTCCAATCAGATTTTGAATCGGTTAAAATAATCGTAAACAGGGGTCAATGCGTCAAAAAACGCGCTGACACGCCGGGCAAGTTCCGGGGTAAAAGTTTCGCTGCTGAAATCCTCGTGGCGGATGCAGCCGATCTGTTCTTTCCACAGATAAAAACGCGCAAGGTCTTTATTATCCGTCTTTTCCGGATGCTTGTACTCCTTGGCGGTAATGGGCATGCCGGCGGCTTTTTCCGCCTTGCGAATCATTTTCACAAATTTCTGCGGCTCAGCGGCAATGGCTTTGCGGAATTCTTTCAACACCGCCGGGCGGGGTTTCCAGATAAAGAAACCGTAATCCACGCCCTCAGGATTGATCTCAAAAAACAAGCAGGGGTTTTCCGCCCACCAATCCACATCCTGACGAATGCAGATCCAAAGGCTCTCCTTATACGGCAGAGGATGATGCATTCTGGCATCCCGGTAGATGCGGCTGACCTTCAGAAGTTCACCGGGCTTGTCCACATAGGGCCCAAAAAGTTCCGCGCCCAATGCCTTGGTAGGCTCATACAAATAACGCACATAATCCTGTTTATGCGCCATGAACCACTCCCGGTTGTTATTCATGCGAATACCCCAAAGGAAGTCCACAGTTTCAGGGCTGTAACCTTCAAACATACACATCACCTCTTCTGCGCAGTAAGATCCTTTGCCACGCATATATCATATCCAAAAAAGCACCAAAATGCAACTATAATTCTCACGGAACAAAGCCGCAAAAATTATGCAGAAATCCCGGTTTCCGCCCCTCAAAAGGCGAGGCAAAACCCTTGACGGCAAACCGGTTCCATAGTACAATAAACTTGTATTTATGTGCGCTGGCCGCTGCGGATGGAACGCACCAGTTTTTCCACCAGATCCCACACCGGCGGCTCCAGCCATTTATCGTAAAGAATGCACATATAAAGCGCTTGATGCCAGTTCTGCAGGGGTACATATGTAACCTTTTCCTGCGCCTTGGCGCACTCATCGGGCAGCACGCAAATTCCCACGCCTGCCGCCACCAGATCCAGCGCTGCCTGCGCTGTATTCACCGCGCCGACAATATGCTCATCCGACACAGCGCCCACCGCCCACTGGCTGAAACTGCTCTCAATATCATAGTTGAAGACCACCTGCGGCTCCCGGGCAACTTGCTGGGGCGTGAGTACAGCATTTTTCGCCAAATCATGGTCTTCAGGCAGCGCTACACAAAAGTCCCGTTCACAGAGTTTGCGGAAATGCAAACTGCGGTCACGGTTGGTGGTGTCCACAATGGCCATATCCAGTTTCTCCTGCCGCACCAAGTCCATCAGGTCTTCAGCGGAACTTTCCGTCAAGCGGAATCGAATACGCTCGTTCTGCTGAATATAAGCCGCCAGTTCCCCGGCAACCAAGCCACCCAGCGCGCCGGACACCACGCCCATGTGAATGACCACCGGAGCGCTGCTCTGACTGTTGCGCAGAGTCATGGACGCCGCATTCAATTCACCCAGCGCCGCGTCCACTTTCTCCTGGTAATAGCGGCCCTCCTCCGTCAGACGGATGTTGCGACCTACCTTTTCAAAAAGTTTAATGCCACCCAGTTCCGCCTCCAGATGGCTGATGGCCGCACTCAGCGACGGCTGGGAAATGCCCAGCCGGGCCGCCGCCAGAGTATAGTGCTCTACCTGCGCCAAAACGGAAAAATATCGAAGATAGTTATAGTTCATATCCGCACCTCGACGATCTATAGATAGAAACTATAAATAAAATATCATAACTATATTGTTTTTTGCAAGTACTTTTGATACTATTTTTCACGGGTTTTATATTTTTTGTATCAAAACCCGTACCAAGGAGATCAAACGACATGGAATTTACTTACAAGGGCCTCGCTGCCAACTTAGAAAAACGCACCGTCACCTTCGAGGAAGTGGACCGCCAACTCCATCGGCTGGTGCAGCAGAATCCCCGCATCGCCAAGATCACCGACCGCCCCACAGAACAGGGCGACGAAGTGGTGCTGGACTACGCAGGCTTCTGTGACGGCGTGCAGTTCCCCGGCGGCACCGCCCAAATGCAGACTTTGGTGCTGGGCAGCGGAATGTTCATCCCCGGCTTTGAAGAGCAACTTTTAGACAAAGTCCCCGGTGAAGAAGTCACCGTAACGGTCACCTTCCCCACCGAGTACCACGCTGCCGAACTGGCAGGCAAGGAAGCCCAATTCCATTGCAAGATCCACGAGATCCGGGTCAAAACCTCTTACGAACTGGACGATACCTTTGCCAAAGAATTCGGTCAGTGCGAAAATCTGGAAGAAATGCGCGAGAAACTGCGCGAAAGTATGCAATCCTTTGCCGACGAGCAGGCAGAAATGGATCTGCAGGATCGGCTGCTGCGGCAAGCCGCCGCAACGCTGGAAGTTTCCTTTACCGATGAGGAACTGGAAAAGGCCATTGATCAGCAAATGCAGACCATGGAAGCGCAACTGGCCCGCCAGGGCGCAACCCTTGAAATGTACTGCTCCTTCATGCAGACCACTGTGGAAGCCCTTCGGCTGGATGCCCGGGCTGCTGCGGAAGCCAGCATCCGCAACCGCGCTGCCATCAACAAGATCGTTGCGCTGGAAAAACTGGAGGCCGGTGAAGAAGACATCGCCGAAGCGCTGGAAGTCATCTGCCGCCAGAACAATATGACAATGGAGCAACTCCAGGGTTACTACAATGAGGAATTCGAAAAAGCAGTCATCAATAGTGTGCTCACCGTAAAGGTCATGCGTCTGATCCGTGACGCAGCCAATATTACGGAAGTATAAATAACATCATCAAATATTGTGCCGCAAAGCGGCACCTAAAACAAGGAGGATACCCACCATGGCAATCGTTTTTGACGAGAACGGCAAATACGTAGACGAAAAGGGCTTCACCAAACTGGATCCCACCAAGTTTGCTGACTGGCAGATCGCTGAGGAAGCAGAGAAGACTCTGCCCTCTGTCGACTTCTTCCGTCAGAAGCTGGGCCTGCTGGAGGACGAGATCATCCCCTACGGCAAGACCCCCAAGATCGACTTCATCAAGGTCATGAACCGTCTGAAGGACAAGCCCGACGGCAAGTTCATCGAAGTCACCGCCCTTACCCCCACCCCCTTCCGCGCGGGTAAGTCCACCGTTTCCCTGGGCCTGATCGAGGGTCTGGGCTACATCGGCAAGAACGCCGGCGGCGCTCTGCGTCAGCCCTCCGGCGGCCCCACCATGAACGTTAAGGGTACCGCAGCAGGCGGCGGCAACGCTCTGCTGATGCCCATGACCGAGTTCTCCCTGGGCCTGACCGGCGATATCAACGACATCATGAACGCTCACAACCTGGCTATGGTGGCTCTGACCGCCCGTATGCAGCACGAGCGCAACAACACCGACGAGTGGCTGGCCAAG
>JAZNTI010000020.1:0-59361 GCA_045591725.1 Faecousia sp. | reverse complement strand
CACAGACATCACAGTGAGAGCCTTCGGTCAGACCGGTGTTGGTGCAGTCGGGAGCGACAGCAGCGTCAACAACGGAAGTGTGACCCAGAGCGGGAACGATTTCCTGAGCAACCAGAGTCTGGCCGCAGACATCACAGTGAGAGCCTTCGGTCAGACCGGTGTTGGTGCAATCGGGAGCGACAGCAGCGTCAACAACGGAAGTATGACCCAGAGCGGGAACGACTTCCTGAGCAACCAGAATCTCGCCGCAGACATCACAGTGAGAGCCTTCGGTCAGACCGGTGTTGGTGCAGTCGGGAGCGACAGCAGCGTCAACAACGGAAGTGTGGCCCAGAGCGTCAACAGTGATGGTCTCACGGCTCAACTCGTCGCCACAGACGGAGCAGTAAACGACATTGTCGTAAGAGCCAGCGTTGGTGCAATCAGCAGCAACATTGTTCTCAACAACAGCATCAGCAGCGGCATGGTTGTGAGCGGTGTAAACACCGTCGTCAGTATAGATGACCTTGTCGCACTGAGAAGTGATCACGTTCAGATCTGCGGGAGCCTTGACGGTAGCGTCAACGCTGTACAGATCAGCAGTACCCTCGACAACAACAGTGCCCTCAACAACAACAGTGCTGCCGTTGATGTACAGAGTGGTGTTGGCGGGGATGGTGAAGGAAGCCTCAGCGCCGATGGTCAAGGTCTGACCGGGCAGAGTCCACCAATCCCGAGCCAGGACGACGTCGCCGGACACGATGGTGATCTCGGTAGCGGTCATAGTGATGACAGCATCATCGGTGGTGTAGTAATCAGCGTCAGAGCCGATCATCTTGTAACCCTCAGCGGTAACGATGTTACCACCGTTCAGGTCGAAGGTGCCCAGAACAGTGCCGGTCAGCGTGTAGCCGTTCAGATCCAGGGTCACGCCAGCGGGCAGGACCACGGGAGCATCGACGGTGACATCGCGGATCAGGGTAGCCTTGCCGGTGTAGTTCTCGTTGACGATCTCCTGCAGGCTGGTGAAGCCAGCGCCCTCAGGAGTGATAGCAACGATCACATTAGCCTCGGCATTGGTGGTGACATTGTTCAGGATAACCTCACCGGTGGAAGTCCAGTTGGAAGAAGAAGCGGAGCCTTCGCTAACGGTGATGGAGCCACCATTGACGGTGACAACAGTGCCCTCAGCGATGTTGGTGCCGTTGTTGTTCAACTGGATAGCAGCGTAAACCTCAGTATCGTTCAGGTTGCGATCAACGCTGACCAGATCGGAATCGGTCACGGTAGCGGTGATGTCAGCGCCCCAAACGTTCAGAGCCAAGTTGGCAGTCAGTTCGGAATCAGCGATCACGACGGTAGCGCCGTTGGAGGAACCGGGCAGGTTCACAGCATAGGTGCCGGCGGTAACGGTGACGTTATTCAGAGTCAGAGTGCCGTTGGTGTTGTAGTTGATGCCGCGCTGTGCGTTGGGAGCAACAACAGTCAGATCGCTGATGGTCAGATCAGCGCCTGCGGCAGTGTTCTCAACAGTGATCGCACGGTCGGTACCATTATAAGAAATGGTGTAGCCGTTACCATCAATAACGATGGACTTGTCGATGGTGATGATCGCGGAAGCAGACATATTGTCATGCAGCTCGATGGTATCGCCAGCATCTGCAGCGGCATAAGCCTCAGCGAAGGTGCTGTAGTAAACGCCATCAACGGAGAACGGGCCGGTCAGAGCGTCGGTAGCGACGGTCACTCGGCTCAGCTCGGTGCCACAGACGGAGCAGTAAACAACTTCGTCATAGGAGCCGGGCACGTTCATCTCAGCGGGAACCTCGTTCTCAATAACGGTCTCGCCAGCGGTGTGACCCAGAGCGGGGACTTCGTCAGCAGTGTAGGTATCACCACAAGCACAGGTGTAGGTGGTGTAGCCAGCCTCGGTGCAGGTGGGATCGGTGACATTAGCAACATAGCTGTGCTTCTCAACAACGCCATTGAGCAGGTGAGCGCCATCGACAATAACAACACCGGTGGTGTCGATACCGTCAGCGATGATCGTCTTACCCTGGCTTGCGTCGATCTGATAGCCTTCGGCGAAAGTGGTATTCTCGCCGATGATGTTAGCATCAACGTAAGGCTTGAAGTAAGCGTAACCACTGGTGCTGGTACCGAAGGTACAGTTCTCGAAGGTTGCGGAAGTGATGCTCAGGTCGCTGTAGCTGGTCCAGCCCAACAGGGTGGAGTTCTTAACGTACAGAGCAATCTTCACAGCAGGCTTAGCCAGAGTGGTGACGCTCAGCGCGTAAGTACCGTCAGCGTAAACGCCGTCCAGATACAGGTCATAAGCAGCGGTAGCGTCCAAGAAGACCGCGCGGCTTGCGGAGCCATTGATGATCTTCACATTCTTGATGGTGCCGCCCACAGTATAGATACCATACTTGCAGGTGGTAGCATCGATGGTGTAGCCCTGACCGTCCAGAGTGATGTTCTTGTCGATCACAACAGCAGCGGTGAATTCGCCGCCGTCGGAGTTGGTGACATCAATGGGAGTGGGCGCGATGTTACCGAGCAGTTTAATGGTGTCGCCCTCTTCGGCAGCAGCAATAGCCTCAGCCAGAGTTTCGAAGCGAACAATGTAGCCACCCCAGTTGATCTCAGCAACATAGGTGCCGACAACGGGAGCGAAGGTGCCGTCAGCATTCTCTCTGAGAACGAAACCGTCGGCCATAACGCCGCCCAGAATCTCGTTATCAAAGGTACCGCCGGAAACAGCAACATTGTTGCCCAACACAGTGAAGTAGAAGCTCCATGCACCCTCATTGTGGAAGGTACCGCCGGTGACTTCAGCAGAGGCAGCCTCTTCAAACACATTCAAGACAGAGTAGGTAGAATAGAAGGTACCACCATTGATGGTGACTTCACCGCCGTAAGCGCCAATGATGTAGGAGTAATCATGAGCACGGCCGTCGAAGATACCGCCATTGATGGTCAGACCGGTAGCAGCGGGGTTCAAGCCGATGCCGTAGCCGTTCTCGGCCAGGATAACCTTACCGGTGTCGGGATCGCTGCTATCATTAATGGTCAGTTCGCCATAAATAATGATGGAGTAATTATTGTTGACATTTGCAAGAGTCAGCACCTTGCCATTCAGATCAATAACGACATTGCCGTTAATGACCAATTTCTCGGTCAGGGTGATGTCCTTCTCAATGACAACAGTGTTGCCGTTGGCAGCAGCGATAGCCTCATCCAGAGTGTCATAGTAGACACCATTGACGGAAGCGGCAGCGCCGGACAACTGAGCGATTTCCTTCTCAACGCGGCTCAGTTCAACACCACAGACGGAGCAGTAAACAACTTCGTCATAAGAGCCGGGAGCGTTCAGGGTTGCATCAACAACATTCTCCTGAACAGGAGCGCCCTCGGTGTGACCCAGAGCGTCAACAGTGATGGTCTCACGGGACAGTTCTTCGTCACATACAGTACAGTAAACAACATTGTCGTAAGAGCCAGTGTTCACGCAGTCGGGAGCGACATTGTTCTCAACAACAACTTCGCCCTCGGTGTGACCCAGCGCAGGAGTAACGACAGCGCCGCAAACGGTACACAGTTGATCATTCAGGCAGTCAGCAGCAGCGCCGCCCACGTGATTCAGATGCGTCCAGGTGGTGTCGACCAACTGCCAGTTCTGGGAACCAACAGAGACCTTCGCGCCGGACTCGCAGTTCAGCAGCATGCTGCCGAGCTGTGCATCATTAACAGGAGTCCAAATGCCTTCCCAAGCAGCCAGCATGATGACATTACCGGTTCCGGTAATAGTCAACTTGCCACCCTTGGCGCCGAAAGTAGTACCATAAACCAGATCAGAGATGTCCGCATTACCGGCAACCACGATGGTACCGGCGCAGTTCAGGGTAGCGGCAGCGTCAGCAGTGACGGTGACGCCCTCTGCAATGGTCAGGGTCATGCCAGCGGGGATCTCATAGGTAACGCCGGCAATCAGTTCAGCATCCTCATTGATGGAAGCATTGCCAGCCAACTTGATGGTAGCACCGGTCTCAACATGAGGCAGAACAGAATCCAACTCGTTGAATGCGCCGCCATTAACGGTGAAGGTAGCGCCCCTGGGGTAACTGGGATCGTCAACAAGGGCCTTGGAAGGATCATCTTCATGATCAACACCGCTGACGATGACAGTACCGTCGTTGATGACGACAGTGCTTGCAGCAGCATCATCATAGTAATCGCAAACCCACACACCGACGCGGGCCTTAATGGTACCGCCGTTCATGATGAAGTTACCGTTCCAAACAACGACACCCAGGTCAAAAACAGCAGTGCCGGGCAGTTCCAGAGAACCACCGTTCATAATGAAGGTAGCGCCCTGCTGGACGTAAACGCCGTAGCAGGTGGAGATGACCTTACCGGTGCCGACGGAGTCAGCCAGGGTGAAGGTCTTGTCAGCCTTGACATAGATAGCCATAGCGTTGGTGCTGTCGCCCTTGTCCTTGGAGGTCAGGGTGTAGCCATTCAGGTCAAGAGTGCAGTTGGTGTTGATGGTCAGGCGGATTCTGTTCAGATCCACATTCATCAGCAGTTTAACAGTCTTGCCCTCAGCATTGTCAACAGCAGCTTGCAGGGAGCCAAACAGTTCGCCGTCAACCTCAGCAACAGGATTCTGCAGCTGGGGAACGGTAACGGTGTTACGGCTCAGCTCGGTGCCACAGACGGAGCAGTAAACAACTTCGTCATAGGAGCCGGGAGCAGTGTAAGAAGGAGCGACGTTGTTCTCAACAACGGTCTCGCCAGCGGTGTGACCCAGAGCGGGAACGACCTGCTGTGCGACGGTTGCGTCATCGCAGCGAGAGCAGTGAGAGCCTTCGGTCAGACCGGTGTTGGTGCAGTCGGGAGCGACAGCTTCGTCAACAACGATGTCGTGATCCAGAGGATCAATGGGATTGCGCTCCTCGATCCACTCTTCGCAGTCGGGGCAGTAAACGCCTTCGCTCCAACCGGGCTCGGTGCAGGTGGGAGCCTGATAGCCGTCGGGACCAGCGTTAGCGTGGTTGGTGGCGGCTACAAAGTCATCCTTGTAGTTAGCGCCACAAGCACAGGCGTAAACAGTGTAGCCCTGCTCGGTGCAGGTGGGAGCAACGGGAGTACCGGCTACATAGTTATGAGCGATAACCGCGATCTCCTCGGTGTAGGAATCGCCACAAGCACAGGTGTAGGTCATAACACCGGGCACAGTGCAGGTGGGTTCCTGGGTAACCGCAGAAGTGTAAGAGTGACCGGTAGCGGGATCACCGGCAACAGTGTAAGTATCGCCACAGACGGAGCAGGTATAAGTAGTGTAACCTGCGGCATCGCAAGTGGGATCAGTTACAGTTGCTTCGTAATCGTGATCGATAACCGGGATCTCCTCGGTGTAGGAATCGCCACAAGCACAGGTGTAGGTCATAACACCGGGCACAGTGCAGGTGGGTTCCTGGGTAACCGCGGAAGTGTAAGAGTGACCGGTAGCTGCGACTTCCTTATAAGTGGTGTAATCGCAGACAGAGCAGTACTCGTATGCTTCGTAACCAGCCTCAGTGCAGGTGGGAGCCTTAGCCTCGACAGAAGTCAGGGTGTGGCCGGTCTTGGTGATAACCTCGGTCTTGGTTGCGCCACAGACGGAGCAGGAAGAAGTAACATAGCCATCGGTGTCGCAGTCAGCCTCACCGCGGGCGGTTTCAACCCACTGGCACTTGGCAGCGACGGACACACCATCGCTGAAAGCACTCATGTCGTTGAAATCTTCCTCATAAACAGTGCCGTCGGACAGAGTAACCTTAAAGTTATCAAATCTAACAAGTTTGTTGTTAGTGATGAAGCCGGGAGCGCCGACCAGAGGGCCGGTGCCATCAGCAACGGTGTGCTGAACAAAGAGCCGGCCATCAACATAAGCGCTGACCACATTGCCCTTCACTTCCACTTTCACGCGATAGGTCTGACCCTGCGCAAGAGCAAATTTGCTATCATGAACGCCATCATCCATTACAAGTTGGGTCTTGCAATTTGCATTAGCATGGAACATGTATCTGCGGCTCTCATCAACGGAAGTAGCAGGATCATCCACGCCGTCATGATGATAGACATACAGATTAGAGTTCAGATGAGTTTTTTCTGAATCGCCACTGAGCGCGAAGCCATAAGCATCCATGCCAGTGTTACGCAGATACAGAACAACCATATGCCCGCCCGTAAAATCAGCGGCGGTCGTGGAGTCGATGGTCACATCCACCTCAACGGCGTAATCCGACCAAGTCAACGCCGCATCCGCATCATCACGGGTAGCAGACAGGATGACCTCAAAATAGGATCTGGTAGTAGTAATGGGGTAGATCGCTCCACCGTCATTAATGCCCCAAACCGTACTATAAGCATCCGCAGCCTTATAGGCGTTACCGGTAAAGCCGTAGCCGCCAAGCTGATAGTGATAGGGTCTGCCGGTAGCAGGAATAACGATCTGCTCAGCAGAAGTCTTACCGCAAACGGTACAAGCAGCTTCTTTCAGGCCGGTCTCTTCACAGGTAGGAGCCTTGATAACGCTGCCCTCACCCCAGGTGTGGGGAACATTAACCGTCGTACCAGGGTATTCAGCAGTACCAAGATCACCCTCAGTGTCAAAGTTATCTTTGTACACAGTGCCGTCAGGCAATTCAACGCTGAAGTTGTCAATCAAGGTACTGCTGGTGGTACCACTATTAGCACCCTTAGTGAAAATCATGGGTGCTCCAGCAGCAATGCCGCCCTCAATAGTCTTAGAGAACAGCGCTTCTTCACTATCATCAATGTACACAGAAATTGTGCCATTGCTCACTTCAACAGTGACCTTGATCGCAGGATCACCCAGATTCAGAGTTCCACCAGTTTTAAACGCCATATCGGTGTCATAAGTAGAGCTGCTCATACCTGCATAGCCAGAATTGGCATTATCCGTAGTATCAGAGTCGACACAGGTATAGAAACGAATAGATGCAAGTTTGGTAGAAGTAAAGTCCTTTGCAAGGTAGACAACATAACGTGTTGCATTGTTGCCGCCAATGACAAAGCCAACCATACTATTGGTGTTAAAGAATACGGGATCAAACTCAGCAGAAACCTTATAGTCAGTCCAGGAATCGGAAATGCGATTGCCGTCCTGGGTTACAACCAATCGGGTCTCCTGCAGGTCACCATTAACCATATACAGTTTGCCGTCTGCACTAACCAACATTCTGTTATTGCTAGTGCCGCGCAAAGTACCTGCAGTGCTTTGATAACCTTGTACTTCCCAATTAATGTTATAGGAGTAACAATAATCCTGTTGCGGGGGGGTAGATTCTTCGGCGTGGGCGTGATCGTGGATCTCCACGGGGATCAGCACCATCGCCACGGCGATCAGAAACGCAAGAACGCGTTCCCAAAGGCCATATTTGCGTGTATTGTTCATAATAGCACCCTTTCAGTTTTTCTGCGTCGCACTTCCCTTTCAGGCTGTGCGAAATATTACGAAAAGATTTGCTTCTCCCCTGCCGCCGGGTTGCCCCGGCGGTGGGGATTTTTGATTTTGCTGGTTTTGCTGGATTTATGCTTGAGTTTCTTGATCTTCGCTTTGGTTTTGAGTCTTTTTTCTGCGCTTCTTGATGAAGATCACAGCAACAACTGCGCCTGCAACAAGCACCGCAGCAGCCACGCCGATGATGATCCAAAGAGTCATATCGGGCTCAGGCTTGGGCTCGGGATCTTTGCCGGGGTCATTTTCGGGGTCTTTACCGGGATCATCGGGATCATCGGGATCATCGGGATCATCGGGATCATCGGGATCGCCGGGATTCACCGGGTTATCCTCCGTATAGGGAACGCCGCCGGTATTTTCGTAATTCCCCACATTTTCGCTGACATTAAGAGCATATTCCAGATCTTCGTCGGAGGCATTGCCGATAATTACCGGAATCGCGCTCTTGCTGTAAGGAAGCACAACCTTCACAACGCCGTCCACCGCATCGTAACGCATACCGTCAACAACGATGTATGCGCCCTGACCGGTAACAGTTAGAAGTTGCTCTCTCATGCTCTTACTGTATTCCGTATACATCTTCACGCCGGCGCCCATCTTGAGGCTCGTTACAGCCTCTTCGTTTCTGACGAAGAAGGGCGAATTATAGGATTCAGTAGAGGGAACCACATTGACGGTATATCTTGCACGGAAATGATTGTAGTCCGCAATGATCTCCTGCTCGCCGAGTTTAACGGTGGAGAGATTTGCGATCATCACTTCATCCATGCTGACATATCCCACCGTACCGTCATAATAGTACAGTTTAAGTTGTCCTTCGATGGGATATTTCAGAATATCAGTCTCCTTATACTCTACGCGGCCTGCATAGTAAGGAATATCCTGATAGATGCCTTCCACCGCGACGATGGCCTTGTCGGGAATGATGTATTCCTTCGGCCACTCCTGCACAGAAAGTTTATCCTTCTCGAAGCGGTACAGACGACCCAACTGAATTCTGTGGGTAGTCTCTGCGTGAATATCAGAACGGCTGTAGCCCACGAAGATGTAATCTTCCATGATCATCAGGTTCATGTTAACATTCTGCATGGTGAAGCCGGTATCGGTATCCGCCACATCGCCCCAGCGATCCACATCGCACACAAAGTCCCAGTTATAACCGTCGGTGCTGCGCAGCAGCACAACACGCTGTCTGGGGAAACCGGATCCGGTACGGGAGGGGATGTTATAAGGATAAGCCATGTAATAGGTTCCGGGATTGAATCGATCTTCTTCAATGGTGAAGGAGTTCATGCCGGAAGTAGTCAGATAAGGCATCGCGTAGTCGCCAACCCAGGTCTTACCGTTGTCAAAAGACAGGGTATAGCGCATATTATGGTGGTTGTTATGGGTGGCGTAATGGATCATGGTGCCGGCAGGAAGGGTCTTGCCGGTCAGGTCCACCACATCCTTGGTGATCTTGATGACCTGGGACTCACCGAAATAAGTCAGGTTCATCAGGTCGGCGGTAAAGGTCTCGGACTGGGTCCAGGTCCTGCCGCCGTCATCAGAGTAGAACACCTGAGAACTGGTGGTTCTGGTGGGATAGGGATCAACGAAATTAGCGAAATTGTGCTCGGTAATGGTCACGAAAATGCGCCATGTACCGTCTTCCAGTTGCACCTCGTTGATGTGTTCATCAGGCTGGTGGTAATCCGCGTGCAAGGGCCACTCGATGGTGCCCACATGCTCGCTCTTGCGGGTCTGCGTGTCATAAACGTACACATTTTCCCATCCTACGATATTCAGCACTTTGCCGTCATGGAGCACACAGGTGGCGTTGGACTTAAAATCGCCGATGAGTTTACTGTCTGCCCGTTCCCAAGTCATGCCTTCGTTGTAGGAAATATAGCGGTTTGCGCCTTCGTACATCAAAAATTCGGTATCGCTCAGTTGCAGCACCTGGAACAGCGTACCGGTGGAAGCACCGGCCTGCTTGGTGTACTGCTCCATAACACCGTCCTGCACCCTACCCTGGCCGGAAAGTTGCTGCAGATTCACATCGTCGATATCGATGTTGCAGCGCTCGTTGAACGCACCCACGCGACCAACGGAAACCTTCTTGCCGGCATTGGCGGTAACCAGCAGTTTACCGTCAACATATAGTTGCAGATCCTGATCAACCACTTTCAGGCGGACATTGTACCAGGCATTGGTGTTAAGAATGAAATCAGCATCCGAGTAGAAAATCTCGGGCTCGAAATCTTCAGCGTAGCGAACCTGGATGAACCATTTGCGCATATAGCAGTCGTAACCTGCTTTGATGTAAGACTCATCTGCAGTAACACGGGCAGTCAGGCCGAACCGGGCGTATTCACCCTGAGCGGTCATGCGCATACGCGCCGTATAATCCACATTGGTCTCAAACACGTGCAGCCAGGTCTTGGACTCCGTTTCGGTACAACCGGTGCTGCCGTAGATCTTGTTGGCACCGTCGGCTCTGACCTTCCACAGATCGGTGGTGGTCAGTTCCAGCCAATGGCTGGGGTTCTTGCCGGCGGTCTCATCATTGAAATCATCAAGATATTCTCTGGGCTCCAGGTTGGTATCCTGGCGTACCCAGTCATCGGTGGCATATTCCACTTCCTCGCCACGGATCTCCAGGTTGTCATACTTGACCCAACCTTCCGCGCCCACCAGGCCGACCATGCCCTGAGTGAGAATGGGGGCGTTGAGCAGCGGCTCATCTTCCACTTCGCAGAGCAGTTTGTCGTCGATGTAGATCTGAATGATGCCGGTATCCTGATGGAAATTAATGCGGATATTGAACCACTTGAACATCTCCATATCGAAGCCCATCTGATCGATGTTCTTGGGATTCGCCAGGACCGTACCGGTCTTGCGAAGAGACATTCTGTCACCGTTTTTGGTGGTAATGGTAAAACGGTAGAAGTTGGAATTGTGGAAACCCCAACGCAGACCTGCCCAGGCGTTGCTGTCAAGCAGCATTGCGTCAACAGAGATGGAAGTAATCTTGTATTCCTTATCCTTGACCATGTTGGCGCAGGAGAAACCGGTGTTCTCGCGAACGCGATCAAGGTTATCGTACATATACATCTGGCCGTTGTAAACGAACCAGTTGCCGGGGTCGGTCTCAGAAACCTTGTGATAATCGCTGATATACAGATCTTCAGATTCCTTGGTATCGTAACCGTCAGAGAAGACCAGCTGACCAAGATTCTCAGAACCGTAGATCAAAACGAGAATCGCTTCGCGCATGAGATAGAGTTTACGCTCCAATCGCTCACCGATCTGCTCTTTTTCGATGTAAGACAAGTCATTGTAACGCTCGGTCATGTCATAGACATCGCCCTTGTCTTCAATTCGCATCTCATCAAGGCTGAATTGCTCAATCTGTTGGATGAGTTCCTCGATCTCTTCGGTGCGGTCAATGGTCTCATAGTAGAGCACCGCGATATCGCCCTCATACTCCACTTCCAGGGTGTGCATGCCAAGTTCGTCCTTGATCATATCGCTGAATTCCAGCTGATCCACTGCGACGATCTTAGGATCGTTAATGCCGTCCTCAACCTTCAGGTAAAGTTCAGTGATATCAGGCATTTTGCCCAGCGGGACGTGCATGGGGCTATCGTAAGTACCGACTTCGTACTCTACTTCGTAGAAGTCAACGCCGGAGACCCACAGGCTGGGATCGACCTCTTCCTTGGGCACTTCCTTGAGCTCGAACAGGGGTTTGCCGGTCCTGTCCACAAAGGTCAGTTTCGGCAGCGCCAGGGCTTCTTTAACGACCACGCGTTTAAAGGACACGCCATTGGTGCCCACAACACCGGCAGAACCTTCGGACAGTGTTTCGTCCTTGCAGGCGATCAGCCGGATGCCGTTAATGAAGCCTTGCAGCGAATCGCCGTACATGTAAAGGCTCATATCGTACCGCTGACCGGCATCCACAGTGATGTCTTCCAGGTAAAGTTGCGCGCCCGAAACCTTCTCGAGAACAGTGGAAACACCGTTCACAACTTTGCTCAGGGTCAACTCACGAGTATTGTAGTCCAGCACCAACTGGTAATAACCGGTGCTGCTGTAGCGGCCGACCAAACCAACCTGGCCGCCGGCGGTCATGACACCGCGAACATCCACTTGATAGTCGGTATGCGCCGCGGCATCATTCAGCGGCATAACAGATGTTCCGCCGCCGGAATAAACCAGCTGATTATCACGCACGGTCCAATTATTGGTCAGCGTCCAGCCGGTCTTCAGTTCTTCAACGCTGTTTACATTGAACTGATAGACATTGAAGGGCCGGCCATCGCTGGCCTCGGTGGATTTCATGGTCAGATTGTCAAAGGACGCATTGCCGTTGACCACCAGACCCAAAGTACCGTTTTTGCAAGCGCTGGAAATGCTGCGCAAATCGATCATCAACTCATGATCCAAATAAATATACGCCGCTTTACCGTTGCGCTCCACCTGGAACTGCAAGGAATACCAGGTATTGGGGTCAACTTTGACATCCACAGACTGGATCAAAGTTTCTTCGGTACCTGCCACTTTATAAAGTTCCAGTTTGGAAGTGGTCAGACGCAGTTCGTAATACGTTCCATCCAGATAATGGGAAACGATACCAGCCATGGATGCGGCATTTTCCAGCCGGAGATCCACATCCACCGTATAGTTGCTCATATCCACATCGTAGTCCTTGAAATCGGTGCTGATATCGATGAGGTTTATACGGGAATCAAGCGTCGATACATTATAAATACCGTTCTTATACTGCCAGGTGGCCGGGAAAACATATTCGTTTGCCTTCAGCGCATCTTTCAGCACATGAGGCTGCGCAATATACTGGACATAGCCTTGATTTCCGGTAGGAGTAAAGGTCTCCTCGAAGGCAGGTTGCTGATCACCGGACAAGATGACCTTAAAATTATCAATGTTGGCGGTCCAGACCAGGTCGCCCACATTGTCCAGTTCGTAACCCACAGTACCGTAAGTCAACGGTGCGCCCATAGACTGCCCGATCTTGCTTCCGGAATTGACGGTGACGGAGCCATTGTCAACGCAGGTAAAACTGGGAGATTTCAGAACATTGACGCCATTGCGGTCCGTCAAGGTGACGGTGATGGACACGCCTTCGGCGGTGTTCTTAAATGTTGCGGTGAAGCGGCGCATCTTGCTGCCACTGATGCCCGTGCCGCCTTCGGCAGGGCCGATCTTGCCCACGCGGCCCTGCAGCCAGTTGCCGGTGGTCTTATCGTATACATATTTATTAATGATAATGCCGTTGGTCTCATGGGCTTTCAAACCGTAGAACGCAACAAGATTTCCTCTGCTGTCGAACTGGGCTCGGCCAATGAGCAGGATGCTGGGGGCGGTGCCGTTGGTATCGTATGCCGACTGACAATCCATCTGGACAGTGTAATTGTCCCAACTGTCGGTAGGTTTCAACGCCTTATCTGGGTAAATGGGGTCCTTGGCGTAGGAATCCAACAGTACGATGCTACGAGAGGTATTATCAACATTCCAAGTCAGTATACCGTCTTTCAGCATGGGAGTCGCGCCGCTGCGAAGTGCCAGAGAATCGTTCCATGTAAATTCGATATCAGAGGTATAGGTCAGAGGCCAGACTTCCACATTGTTGGGATTGATCTGGGTGCTGACACCGCGAATGTAGGAATCGTCCGCAAAGTCATCCGCAAATGCAGGCTCATCTTCACCTTCAAGGGTGACCTTGAAGTTATCGATGGTCAGCGACCAATTGCCGGCTTCCGCCTCCAAACCCACGCTGCCGCCGCCCTTCAGGATCGGGCCGGCTACGGTTACGCCATCGTCGGTGCGGTTGCCGGTACAACCGGTCTTGCCGCCTTGGCCTGCGGCATCAGGACGGACGGAGTTGACTACATTGCCGTTTTCATCTTTCAGCGTAACTTCGATATTTACGCCGGTAGCCACATTCTTAAAGGTAACGGAAACATGAACTTTGGCATTATCCTTGAACGCATCGGTGAACGGGCCGCCGAAGGTCTTCAAGTTGGCGCCGGCAGTGCTCTTCTTGGACTGCACCCACTGGTTCGTTTGTGTATCGTAATAATATTTATAGATGTATGCGCCGCCGATGGGGCTCAGGCGGACCTGATAATAACTGTAGCCGCCATGCTCTTCATCGTAGGCAACTCTGCCCAACACATACAGTGAAGGAATACCTGTTTCTTTTCCTTCATACTTGGAGTAATCCGCCTGCCAGTCAAAGTCCACGGTGTAATCCAACCAGTTGGAGGCCAGCGCCGCGTACTTGCCGGTCATCAGGTTCTTGCCCTCAGTGCTGAGCCAGATCTTGGTCTCAGACCTGGGCGTCCACTGATAGGCTCCGTCGGAAATGCCGCCGGTGCTGTTAACACCGTGCTCTTCCACCCACTGGACCATCACTTCGCTGACATCCACTTCGCCGACTTCCCAGGAGTAATTGATGCCTCTCTGGTAACGGGCGTCACTGAAATCGTCAGCAAAGAGTTGTGCGCCGTCCTCGGCAACGACCTTGAAATTATCGATCTTTGCTTTCCAGGTGCGCTTATCGGTGCTCATGGATTCGAACAGCATACCCACACCACCGGTCTCATACACCGGGCCATAGGTCTCGCCGTCATCGATAAATGTGTAACTGACGGACTTGCCGCTGGTGTCCGTGATGGTGGCCACGAACACATTATCCTTACAGGTCATCTGCAGATTTCTCCACACGCCGTCAGGCGCGGGAACGCCACGGGCATTGCCGATGGTGGTATCCACAAATTTACCTGCTTCCTCATCGTAATATCTCTTGGAGAACACGACACCGGAAGAGGAGTGGGCCTTCGCACGATAATATACATAACCGCCATGTTCCTCATCATACTGCACTCTGCACAGCAGCAGAATGCCGGGATGATAAGAGACGATATCTTCTTCATCTTTAAGATACTTCTTATAAAGATCCATGGAAGCCGTATAATCCGCCCAACCATCAGACTGTGCAGACAGCAGCACAAGAGAACTGTCAGCCTTTTCACTGATGTTGAAATTATACGTTCCTTGCTGGATCATGGAAGTAGAGCCATCGGACAAGGTCTCATTCCATTTGTAAACCTCGCCGGCAGCATAGCCACCTCCGGAAAAATCCTCCGAAAGCGTGGTGCTGAAGGTATCGCTTCCGGCCGCCCAAGCGATCTTCGGAAGTTCCACCGGGATCAACACCATAGAGATGGCCAGCAACGCCGCTATTATACGACGAAGCCGCATCCGCCATGATGCCTCAGTATACAACTTTTCTTCTTTCATATTTTCCGCCTTTCTGGAATGCATATATGCATTATAATAAATAGCATTTCTGTGGCATCCTGACCGCCGGCCGGCAAGCCGGCGGTCAGGATGTTTATCAGGGATTATTGCTCTTCTTGGGGTTCAATGTTTTCTTCAGGGGTTTGGTTTTCTTTCTTGCTCTTTTTCTTGGACTTGACCACCAGAATGGTGACCACAGCGCCCACTACCAGCACCGCACCTGCCAGACCCACAATGATCCACAGGGTCATATCGGGCTGCAGTTCGGGAACTTCAGGCTTGTCATCGCCACTGTTGGGCTTGCTGCTGGGTTTATTGCTGCTGGAAGAAGACGGAGGAATATGATCGCCGGCATTTTCGTTCTTCTCAAACTTCACAGTGAAGGTCTTGGTTTCTTCACTGCGGTTGCCGATGACCAGCAGAACGGTGTCGCCCTGCACCTCGTCAATGGCTTCCTGCTCCATGACGGCTTCACTCAGCGTGATCGGGCCGGAGGCCTTGCCGTCAACAGCATCGATCAGTTCATCGCCCAGCACCACATAAGCGGTATCACCGAAGACGGAGAAGAATTGTCCCAACTGATCTCTGCTGACCTCGAAATGCGCCAGTCCGCCACCCTTCAAAGTGACTTCGAAGGCTTCATCGGGATTGGTGATCAGCGTAGGCTTGGTATCCACAACATTGATGCGCAGGACCGTACGGAAGAACTTATAGTCAATGGTAATATCCTTCTCGCGGATCAGACGCAGGCTGTCATTGGAGACGATGGCATCGCGCAGGTTCACCAGTTCAGTGGTGCCGTCATAATAGTAAACCTTGAAAATGCCTTCAGTGGAATAGTTGGACTGGGTCATAACATCATCACTGATGCCTTCGATGGCAACAATGGCGTTATCCTTCACCGCATATTCTGCGGGCCACTCCTCGTAGGCGGTCAGTTTATCCTTATCAAAGCGGAACGTATGACCTTCCTG
The DNA here is from genome assembly GCA_045591725.1 of Faecousia sp. Taxonomy (GTDB): domain Bacteria; phylum Bacillota; class Clostridia; order Oscillospirales; family Oscillospiraceae; genus Faecousia. The sequence continues at coordinate 43,566 of JAZNTI010000020.1, read as the reverse complement.
AATACGGTGGGTAGTTTCGGCAAAGCGCTCAGAACGGCTGAAACTAACAAACACATAATCATCGGTGACATCCAGGTACATGTTAACGCAGTGCATGATATGGCCGCGATCGGTATCGCTCAGATCGCCCCAGCGATCCACGTCAGCCAGGTACTCCCAGTTGTAGCCGTCGTAACTTCTCATCAAAGCAACTCTGTGACGGGCATGACCGCTACGCAAGGTGCCGCGGATGTTGTACTGGGTGGCCAGATAGTAGGCCTGGGTCTCTTCGTCCCACTCGATGGTACAGGTGTTCATACCACAGACAGTAATGTAAGGAATTGCGTAGTCGCCTTCCCATGTTACGCCGCCGTCGAAGGACACATGATAACGCATGGAGTCATCACTATTATAAGTAGTATAGTCCAGCAGAGTGCCTGCAGGCAGGATTCTGCCGGTCAGGTCCACCACATCCTTCTTCAGCTGGACAACATGGCTTTCACAATAGTGAGTATGGTTGGTGATGGTGTAGATATCGGTCTTAGACTGCTTCCAGGTATAGCCGCCGTCATCGGAATAGAAAATGTCAACGATGCCCTTTCTTTCACCCACATTATCCACATTGCCGACATTCTGGTCAGCAACAGTAAAGAAGATACGCCATGTACCGTCTTCCATCTGGTACTCGCTCAAATGCTCGGAGGGCTGAGAGTGATTCTGAGAGGGACCCTCGGGGATCGTACCGATCTTCGTGGAAGTATCGGTAGCCTCATCCCAGATCCATGCCTCTTCACTGCCGAAAATAGTCAGGATCGTGCCGTCATGCAGACGCAGGAACGAGCCGCTCTTGAACTTGGTGCTTGCTCTTTCCCAGGTATTGCCCTCATTGGAGGAGAAATAAAGGTTGGAGCCTTCATGCATCAGGAATCTGCCATCCTGCAGTTCAAAGACCTGGAACAGCGTACCGGTGGGAGCACCGGCATGGGCCGTATACTGCTCCATAACGCCGTCTTCCACTCTGCCCTGACCGGAAAGTTGCTGCAGATCCACATCGTCAACATCGATGTTACAGTTGATGGCAGCAAAGCCCACGCGGCCGGGATTAATCATCTTGCCGGAATCGCCCTTGATCATCAGTTTGCCGTCCAGATACAGTTCGATATCCGTACCCACGGAGCGCACCTTGACCTCATACCACTTACCGACGGTGAAAGGAGAAGTTTCATCTGCGTAGAAGTATTCCTTCTCGAAGTCAGCGCCGTACTGATACTCGATATACCACTTCTGCAGGTAGAAGTCATAGCCTGCGTGGATGTAGGAATACGAGCCGATCAATCGGGACAGCAAACCGAAGTTTGCAAACTTACCCACTTCATTGACGCGGACCTTGGCTGTCAGTTCGGTATCGCGCTCAAAGACGTGCAGCCAGGTTGCTGTGCTATTATTCAGATTATTGGTATTGCCGTAGAAGACGTTATTGCCCTCTTTCTTGGCTTTCCAGACATTGGCGGTGCTGGGCTCGACCCAGTGGCTGGGATCGCTGCCCACATTTGCGCCTTCGTCATTGAAGTTGTCCTGGAACTCCTTAGGCTCCAGATCCGTATTATAATAGTTGGTAATATTACCGGGATTCTCGACTTCCTTGCCGCGGATCTCAAAATTGTCAAACCGGACCCAGCCTTCGCCCATGCAGAAGCCTGCCATACCGTAGGTCAGCACTTCGGGGCGCACAGGAGTCATATTTTCATCTTTATAACTGAAGACCTTTCTGTCGTTGATGTAGCAGTGAATGATACCCTCATCCTTATCGAAGACGATACGGATGGTATACCATTCATAAGCCTTCAGATCCAGGCCCATACCGCCCTGAGAAACGGGCATATCAACGTATGTACGGGTATACAGCGCCAGACTGGTCTTATTCAAGACCATACGGTCATTATTCTTGGTGGTCAGCTGATACTTATAGTAATTACCGCCCAGACTGTTGAAACGCAGACCCGCCCAGGCAGTGGGGTGCATCAGCATAACGTCCACAGAAACGGAGGTAACCTCGTAGTACTTATCCTTGACCATTTTGGCGGAGGAGAAGCCGGGGCCTTCATGGATGACCTCGTTAGTATCGTACTGATACATATTACCGTTCATAACGAACCAGTTGCCGGGGTCGGTCTCGCCGATGATGTTGTAATCAGAATCGGCAGTGTAATTATCCTCAGATTCTGCGGTATCAAAATTATCGGAGAAGATCAGTTCGCCCAGAGATTCAGCGCCATAGAGCATGACCAGGACACATTCCTTGGCCAGTTCCAGTTTTCTCTTCACATCATCGGGGACCTGCTGTTTTTCGATATAGGAAAGATCCTCGTAACGCTCCAGCAGATCATAAACGTCACCAACATGCTCGATGGGCAACTCCATCAGGCTGAAGCCCTGAATATCGCGGATCAGCTGCTTGATCTCTTCCGTTCTGTCAATGGTCTCATAGTACAGGATAGCGGTATAGCCTTCGTAATACACTTCCAGTTGATGCAGACCCAGTTCGTCGCAAACAAGACCGTCAAACTCCAGCGTGTCAACGGGAACGCGGATCGTAGTATCCACACCGTCATAGACATTCAGGTACATGAGGGTCAGATCGGGGTACTTGCCCAGCGGCACATGCATGGGGCTGTCGGCAGTACCGACGTCAAACTCTACCTCATACAGATCCACGCCGTTCATCCACAGACTGGGGTCGACCTCTTCCTTGGGGACCCACTTGGTTTCCGTCAGGATCTTGCCGTCTGCATCCACAAAGGTGAAGACAGGAGGCTGCATCGCCTCAGAAACAACCACGCTCTCCAGTGCAACACCGTTGGTGCCCAGCACACCGGCAACACCGGAGGTCAGGGCTTCATCTCTCACAGAAATGACCAGTTCACCATTGATGTACGCCATGAGAGATTCGCCGTACATGTAAAGTTTCAGTTCGTATTCTTCGCCGCCGTCAATGGTGATGCCTTCCTGATAAAGGAGTTCACCGGGAACGCGGTCTAACTGGGTGGAAATGCCGTCCTTAACGCGGGTCAGCACCAGATCCTTATCCTTGGAATCCAGCACCAGTTTGTAGAAATTACCGTCGCTATATCTGCCGATAACGCCCATCTGGCCGTTTTCTGCCATAACGCCGATGGAAGTAACGCAGTAATCCGTGTAGGCAGTAACGTCCTTCAAAAGCAGGTTGCTGGCAGTGGTGGCAGAGCCGACATTGACCAAGCGATTGTTCTTAACAGCCCAGGAAGTGACACCGCTGACATTCCAGTTAGGTGCCAATTCGGCAAGACTTGCCAGGTAGAACTTATAAGTATCGAAGGGACGGCCGTCGCTGATGTTGGTATCGCGGACAGAGAAGTTGTCAAATGCGGCATTGCCGTTGACCTTCAGGCCCATATAACCCATTTTGCAGGCATTGGGAACGCTCTTAATCTCCGCCATGAGTTCATAGTCGCAGAAAACACGGACAGTCTTGCCGTTTCTGCTGACCTCCAACTTCAGCGAATACCAGGTATTGGTATTGATCTTCTTTTCCGTCTGCTGCAGGATGATCTCTTCCTCACCGCTGATGCGGTACAGCGTCACGCCGGTGGAGGTAACGCGGGCTTCATAGTAACTATTGTCAGAATAGTTCGCAATGGCACTGGCGTAGGAAGAGCCGGTCTTCAGCATCACATCCACGTCAACGGTATAGTTCATCATCTCCGCGCCGAAGTCGGTATGCTTCTCGCCGCCGGCATAGTAAGAACCGATCTTGAAAAGGTTCAGGCGCGGTGCCATGCATTCCGCGCTCATAACGCCGTTTTCGACCTTCCAAATGTTGGGGAAGATGTATTCCATCTCCACCAGACCATCCTTGGCGGTCTGGCCCTGCGCCAGGTAAGATTCGGTGCTCTGGCCGGGCTTCAGGGTAAACTCATCCTTAAACACGGGAGCGGAAGCGCCGGGCAGGGTCACGGAATAATTGTCAATATAGGCGTCCCAGCTGAAACTCAAGTCCTCGACCTCGAAGCCCATGGTGCCGGACATATAGGGAGCGCCCAGTTTGCCCTTCTGCCAGTTGCCGATCTTGTTGCCATCATCCACGACGCTGAAAGAGTCGGTACGCAGAACGCTGTTGCCCTTCATGTCCGTCAGGCGGGCGGTGATCATAACACCGCTGGCGGTGTTGGCGAACTTGACCTGCAGGTGGCGGTCATTGCCGTTGACACCGGTGCCGCCGGCGATGGCGCCGGAATAGCCTGCGCCGATGCCGTCATAGATCCATTTGCCGGTATTTTTGTCAATATAGCACTTCAGGATCGCAACGCCGTTGCTCTCATGAACTTTAACAGCATAGTAACCGATCACATTGCCCAGGCGGTCATACTGCACTCTGCCCACGGCAAAAATGCCGGGGAAGGTGCCGGTAGTGGGGTGATTGGCCTTAATATCCATATCGATGGTGTAATCCGACCACTCAGATGCGGGATCAAAAACAACGCCGGTATTCAGGGGATCCTTGGCCGAGCTGTCCAGTGTCACCAGCGCCTTGTCGTTGCCGTTGGTGGACCAGTGGAACACACCGTTCTGGATCTCGCCCACATGGCCATTGCGCACGGCCAACAGGTTATCCCAAGTAAACTTAATGTCAGAACTGTACTTCAGGGGCCACAGTTCCACGCCGCTGGGGTTATACACGGTGCCAACACCGTCAAAATACGTTCTGTTAGAGAACTGCTCATAGATAACAGGCTCGGCCTCGCCGTCCAGAGTCAGTTTAATGTTGTCAACACTGAGGGTGTGCTTGCCGCCTTCGAACAGCAGACCCACATTACCGCCTGCGTAAGTGGGAGCCTCGCCGGTGGCAGAACCGTCATCGACGATGCTGCCGGTGCAACCCACATTGCCGCCGGTGCCGGAAGCGTCAGCCATGGAGTAGTTCAGCACATTGCCCTGCATATCCGTCAGGGTCGCCTCGATGCTGACGCCAGTGGCCTGGCTCTTGATCGTGACTTTTGCATGAACCTTGCCGCCGTTTTCAAAATACTTGACGAAATTACCGTTAAAGGGTTTCAAGAACGCCTTGCCGGTCACATTCTTGTCCGTTGTCATCCACTTGCCAAGGGTCGTGTCATAGTAATACTTCAGCACATAGCAGCCCAGACCGGGGTGGAACTTGATGTTATAGTAAGAGTAATCGCCGTGCTCCTCGTCAAACTCCATGCGCGCCATAACCGAAACGCCGGGAATTGTTGTAGCGGTGGCATACTCCGAATAATCGCCCCACCAGTCAAACTCGACAGTATAGTCTTTCCAGTCGTTTGCGATACTGGTCTTCTCACCGGTGAGCAGGTTCTCAGACTCTGCCTTCAACCACAGTTTGTCGTTTCCGCCGGGATCGACGAAGTAAGAGCCGTCGCGAATGCCCGCAACAGTACTGGACTTCAGTTCTTCCACCCACTGCAGGGTGCCGGCCTGTGCCTGTGCCTCAGGATTGGACCACTGATACTCCACGCCTCTTTCGTAGCGGTTATCCACAAATTCGTCGTTGAAAGCAACAGAGCCGTCTTTCATAACGACCTTGAAGTTATCGATCATAGCCTTCCAGGTCTCATTCTTGCTCTCGCATTCGAAGTACAGACCCACGCCGCCCTTTTCCAGAACGGGGCCGTAAGTCACGCCGTCGTCTTCCCAGGTATAGCGGTCGGTCTTACCGCTGGGATCGCTGATCTCCGCAAAGATGAGGTTGCCGTCAACAGTAATGGACATATTTCTCCATGCCTTATCCGGCTGGTCAACGAGGTTGGCCTTACCGAGGGAACTGTCCACGAACTTGCCGGTGGCCGGATTGTACCAGCGCTTGATAAGGAACATACCGGAGGAAACGTGACCCTTGACCATGTAGCAGGAGTAACCGCCGTGCTCTTCGTCATAGGACATACGGGCACACAGCATGATGCCGGGGTGGTAATCAGGAATCTCTTCTGGAGTCTTCAGATAATCCTTGTAAGAGTCCATAGAAACCGTATAATCAGTCCACTCAGAGGTTTCCGCATTCAGGACAATATAATTACGCTTATTCTGATTCTTGCCGATGGTGATATTGTATGTACCACGGGCAACGGATGCATCGCCGTCTTCTGTCAACTGCTCATCCCAATAATACTTAACACCGCTGACATAGTCGGCATCGGTGAAGTCTTCCGTGACATAAATCTGATCGTACTTATCAGAAGTAATGGTAGCCGCAGATGCCGCAAAAGGCAATTCCACGGGGATCAGCAATGTTGCCACTGCCAACGCCAGCGCAACGACGCGGTTAAAGCCGCTTGTTGCTGTGCGTACATAATTTAATCTGTTCATAATGGTTTGGTTCCTTTCCTGACGCAGATTGAAATCAAAAGCAGTTTGATCGATGGACCGGCAGTCGTGCCGCTTTCGGGGGTATTTAGGGTATAGTACCCCTATCCCCCATTTTGATTATGGAAACATTATACAATATAATAATCATTACTGCTCTGCTTTTCGTTATTTTTTCTTACACTTTGGTACTATAATTTTGTAAATAATCCGTAAATTTCCTGCATATTATTTCGTTGTCGCAAAAATTGGAAAAAACTAGAAAAACCGTGCCCGACAGAAGATGCTGTCGGGCACGGTTTTATGCGATATTTCAAAAATTATGCCATTGCGCCGGCCATGGTCATGACCACCGTGGCGCACCGCTTCGCAGCAAGGGCCTCAAAGGTGGGATAGTCCATTTCCGCAGAGTTATCCGCCTTATCGGATATGGCACGAATGATCACAAAAGGCACGCCGTTGCGGTATGCGGTCTGCGCAATGGAAGCGCCTTCCATTTCCGCGCAGACTGCCGCGGTGTCCGCAACGATCTTCTCTTTTTGAGCGGCGCTGCAAATGAACTGATCACCGCTGGCGACGCGTCCGCTGCGCACATGGCCGGGATGCACCTTTTGCGCGGCGGCAAAAGCCGCCTTCGCCAATGCGCCGTCCGCTGGGAATGCAGTCACATCATAGCCGGGCACCTGGCCAATGGGCCGATTCCAAAAACGCAGATCAAAATCATGGTGGATTGCGTCACTGCTGATCACCAAATCTCCGATATCAAGTTCAGCGTCCAGCGAGCCGGCAATGCCGGTATTGACCAGATGCGTCACCGCGAAACGGTCACAAAGGATCTGGGCGCACATGGCAGCGTTGACCTTGCCCACGCCGCACTGTACCACCACCGCGTCCGCACCGCACAGGCGCCCGGAAATGAAGTCCATACCGGCATAATTTACGGTTTTTGCATCCGCCATGTTCTCCTTAAGCAAGGCGATCTCCACCGCCATCGCGCCGATAATACCGATTCTCACGATTTTCCTCCTTACTGCGGATAAACCAGCCGGTCAGAACTGATATTTTCCAAAATTTTTACGTACTTTCCGCCCCAGTAATTGGCCATGGGCAGATTCATATCCAAATAATTGCCGCAGTCTTTGGCGCTGGCGCCGGGAATATCACCCCTGAATTGCGCAATAAATTCAAAGCATCCGCGCACCAGATCCAGCACATCCCGGGACTCAAGATCACCGGCAAGCAGCAAATAAAAGCCCGTACGGCAGCCCATAGGGCCAAAATACAGCACCCTTTCTTTCCATGCGGGATCATTGCGCAGATATGTTGCCGCCAAATGCTCGATGGCATGCACCTCCGCGGTATTCATCACCGGCTCGTCATTGGGTTTCGTAACACGCAGGTCAAAAGTTGTGACCACCGAATCCCCCACCCGGTCCTTTCTGGACACATAAAGACCCGGCAACAGTTTCAAATGATCGATGGTAAAACTGGTAATTTTCTCCATAAATTTGCCTTTCAGTCGTTTTTGCTGTTCACCGCATCGATGGTCAGCGCCAGAAGCAGCGCGGGGATCTCATCGGCAGGATTGGCATAATCAACGATATAGGTATCGGTACACTCAAACAGTTCCCGGCTGACACGCATGACCACCCGGTCGCCCTGGCGCACAGTGTAATCAAGGCCCAGAATATCGCCGTCTACATCCCAACCGAGAAAATCTACGCTGTAGCGCCGGGAAATAAGAGAAACCTCCCGTTTGACCTGACCGACCTCACGCTCACCGATGAAGGCTCTGAAAGTCGGCATGAAGGCAAGGAGTTTTTCCTTAATAGCGCCTACTTCTTCACCGTTTCCTTTGTTGTAAATGTGGATCTGCTTGCCAAAAGCCAGCACCTTTTGCTTAACGAAATACTTCGGGTCGCCCATTTCGTTGAAAATATCATATGTATCGCCGAAAGACATGAAGCGTTGTTTGATCTTCAGTTGCATAAAATACACCCCTTTCGCTCAAAGTATACTCCATTTTTTGCGCAAAAGCAAGAAAAATGCGACTCAACCGGCAGTTGACTAAAAATAAACTGACCGTTGAACTTCGATTTCCGGAAGTAAAGAAATATTTTATTGCTATTTTCGGCAACTTGTGGCACAATTAAGGAAAATAAGCCAAGGAGGGCGATTTTATGGATAGAACCATCGGTAAACGGATAGTAGAAAACCGCAAACGTCTTGGGCTGACCCAGGAAGCATTGGCGGAGCAACTGGGCGTCACCGCGCAGGCGGTAAGTAAGTGGGAAAATGACCAGTCCTGCCCCGATATCAGCATTCTGATCCGCCTTTGCGACATCTTCGGCATCACCACCGACGAACTGCTGGGAAAAGAAAAAGTACATGAAGCAGAAGTGATCACCGAAACAAAAATTAATGAAGACAAAGGCAAATGGGAAGTCAGATGGGAATCCGGCCGGAAGAGCAGCATCTTTTTTGCGCTGGGCGTGCTGGTCTTTGGCGGATTGCTTTTGACCAGTAAAATCCTAAGTTGGGATGTTTCCTGGTGGGATATTCTGTGGCCTACCTTCCTTTTGATGGCAGGCCTTAACGCGGTGATCCCGAAATTCTCTTTCTTCGGTCTGGGCTGCACCATCTTCGGCGGTTATTTCCTCGTGAGCAATCTGGGGATCTGGCAACTGTCCTTTTCCGGCGACCTGATTTTTCCGGTGATCGTGCTGATCTTCGGTCTGAGCCTGCTTGCGGATGCTTTTAAAAAGCCACGCGAGCCTCGTTTCCGCATCGTTAAAAACGGCAAAACAGTAGAAAACGCCCCGGAAAGCACCGTAAACAATTGCACCACCGGCACGACGACTTTTGATTGTGAAGTTACATTTGGAAATGTCAACCATGAGATTAGTCTCAGCACATTGAGCCATGGTGAGATCAGTTGCTCTTTCGGCAACCTGAAAGTCGATCTTACGGACTGTCTCGGTGTAAGCGATGATTGCACCGTGGAAGCCGATTGCAATTTCGGTCATTTGACGATCCTCGTCCCCAAACGGTTCCGGGTGGAGGCTAATGCCGATACCACCTTCGCAAATCTGAAGATCCTCGGCCAGCCGGACGATGTACCCATGGGTGTCATCCATTTGGATGCGGACATCAGTTTCGGCAATATCGAAGTTCATTACATCTAATCATCAGCCGGCAGCATTTTCATGCTGCCGGCTTTGCTTTTCATTGACAAACGGCTGTTATACGGTTAAAATATCACCATAATTCAACACTTGAGGTGATCCCTATGGACAAGAATCTTCACATGGAAACTCTGTGCATCCAGGCAGGCTACGAGCCGGGTAACGGCGAGCCCCGGCAGATCCCCATTTATCAGAGCACAACTTTCAAATACGCCACCTCTGAGGACATGGGCAAACTGTTCGACCTGGAGGCAGAAGGCTACTTCTACTCCCGGCTGCAAAATCCCACCTGCGACTATGTAGCCGCCAAGATCTGCGCTATGGAGGGCGGCAGTGCCGCCATGCTCACCGGCTCCGGTCAGGCTGCAAACTTCTACGCCATGTTCAATATCGCCGGCTGCGGCGACCATATCGTTGCCAGCACCGCCATCTACGGCGGTACATTCAATTTGATGAATGTCACCATGCGCCGCATGGGCATCGAGGTCACTTTTGTGGATCCCGACGCTACCGAGGAAGAACTCAATGCCGCTTTCAAGCCCAACACCAAACTGCTTTTCGGTGAAACCATCGCAAATCCTGCCCTGAACGTGCTGGATATTGAAAAATTTGCCCGTGTGGCGCATAAAAACGGTGTACCGCTGGTGGTGGACAACACCTTCGCCACCCCCGTCAATTGCCGACCTTTTGAATGGGGCGCAGACATCGTGACCCACTCCACCACCAAGTATATGGACGGCCATGCCTCTGCCGTTGGCGGCTGCATCGTCGACAGCGGCAAATTTGACTGGACCAAGCATCCGGACAAATTCCCCGGCCTTTGCACCCCCGATGAAAGTTACCACGGCGTGACTTACACCGAGCGTTTTGGTTTAGGCGGCGCTTTCATTACCAAATGCACCGCGCAACTGATGCGCGACCTGGGCTCCATCCAGTCGCCTCAGAGCGCCTATATTCTGAATCTGGGTCTGGAAAGCCTGCCTTTCCGCATGCGTCAGCACTGCTTCAACGCGCAGAAAATTGCTGAATTCCTGCAGAAAAACGAAAAAGTCGCATGGGTCAAGTACTGCGGTCTGAAAGGCGATAAGTACTATGATCTGGCGCAAAAATACATGCCTAACGGCTCCTGCGGCGTCATTTCCTTTGGCCTCAAGGGCGGCCGCAAGGCTGCGGAAGTCTTTATGAAGCACCTGAAACTTGGCTCCATCGAGACCCATGTGGCAGACAGCCGCACCTGCTGCCTGCACCCCGCCTCTGCTACCCACCGTCAGATGACTGATGAACAATTGGTCGCCGCCGGCGTAGGCGCAGATCTCATTCGCCTGAGTTGCGGTTTGGAAGACGCCGACGATCTCATTGCCGATCTGCGTCAGGCCATCGACAAGGTGTAAGATATGCAGGATCAGTATGCACGCACCCGGCTTTTACTGGGTGATGAGGGCATTGCACGGCTGCGAAGCGCCAGGGTGCTGATTTTCGGTTTGGGCGGTGTCGGCGGCTATGCAGCGGAAGCGCTGGCCCGCAGCGGCATCGGCCATATAGACCTGGTGGATCATGACACCGTGAGCCTTACAAATCTGAACCGGCAGATCCTTGCATTGCACTCCAACATCGGGCAGTACAAGGTGGATGTGGCCGCGGCACGCATCAAAGATATCGATCCGGACATCCATGTTCGGTCCTTCCGGGTCTTCTATCTGCCGGAAACTGCAGACCAATTTGATTTCAGCCAGTATAACTATATTATAGACGCCATCGACACCGTCACAGGAAAGTTGCAGATCATCAGCCGTGCCAAAGAATGCGGCGTTCCGGTAATTTCCTGCATGGGAACGGGCAACAAACTGGACGCCAGCGGATTCCGGGTAGCAGACATCTCCAAAACCGACGGCTGCCCCCTGGCCCGGATCATGCGCAAAGAATGCGTCAAGCGGGGCATCAAGCACGTGAAAGTGGTCTACTCCCCCGAACTTCCAATGGTGCCGCAAGAGGGCATTGAAAGCGAAGCCCCCAGCGCCGGCAGACGCAGCCTGCCCGGATCTTCGGCATTCGTTCCCGGCGTGGCAGGACTCATTCTGGCCAGCGAAGTGGTCAAGGACATTGCTCTTGCATAATAGTGAATATCCCATGATTCTACCCTCTCCGGCTTACCTCCGGAGAGGGATTTTTATTCACAAATTAATGAATATATTCACTAACTTATGCATTATTCCCCCATGGAACACGCTCAAGAATATACCAATATACAGCCAAAATACCACATTTTGTGCGATTCGACCATATGACACCGCAAAATTATATGCAATATTGTATGCATTTACTGTTGACAATGAATAATATGCGGATTATAATGCATACATCACAACAAACCACCCCTCCGGGGCGAGATGAAAAGGAGATTAACATTATGAAAAAACTATTTGCTATCACATTGGCCGCTTTGATGATCCTGAGCATGTTCGCCGGCTGCACCCCCACCGAGAAAGGCCCCGGCCCCAACACCTACAACCTGCAGACCGTTAAGGAAGGCTACCTGACCGTCATCACTTCACCCGACTACGCCCCCTACGAATTCTACGCACTGGACGAGAACAAGGACCCCACCCTGGCAGGCTTTGACATGGCTCTTGCCCAGTACATTGCTGACTACCTGGGTCTGACCCTGGAAGTCATCACCATGGACTTTAATGGTATCGTTGAAGAAATGGGCACCGGCAAGGCTGACCTGGCGCTGGCAGGTCTGTCCCCCGATCCCGACCGTCTGCTGAAGATGGACTTCTCCGACACCTACTACGAAGGCAAGCAGGCTTTCGTGACCACCAAATCCAAAGCATCCATGTTCACCGATCTGGCTTCCACCAACAACGCTAACGTCAAGATCGCTGCTCAGACCGGCACCATCCAGATGGACCTGGCCGCCGAGTTCAGCCCCGATGCACAGATGACCAATCTGGCCAAGGCTACCGACATTATTGCCGAATTGCTCTCCGGTAAGTTGGACGGCGCTTACATTGAGTGGGACGTCGCTGAATCTTACATGAAGAACTACCCCGAACTGCAGATCCTCTGCGAAGTTCCCTACGAGGCTGAGGGCAATGTCATTGGCGTGGCAAAGGGCAACACCGAACTGATGAAGTATGTTAACGAGGCGCTGAACAAGTGCGTCGACGAAGGCACTTTCGCACAGTTCCTGGAAGAAGCCAACAACCTGGCCGCCGGCGACAACTACCAGGGCCTGCTGGGCGAGGACGGCAAGGTTCCCGAAGACAACTAATTCCGAATATACACAAATTCCTCCCCACCACCGGGGAGGAATTTGATGCGTTTTGAAAGGATATCTCCATGAACAACCTTATTACAATGGAAGGCTTTGAAAAAACCTTCAATTTCATAAAACTCATTGAGCAGGGCGTGGTCGTCACAGTGCTTCTGGCACTGCTGACGGTGGTCATCGGCTTCGTGCTGGGCATTATCCTGGCCATTATGCGTATGACGGACATTCGCCCCCTTCGTTTTCTGGCTTACGACCGTTTCGGCACGCCCCGGAAAAACCGTTTTCTTATATTTTTAAGCAAGTTCAACCCCGTTTCCATGATCGCCACCATCTATGTGGAAATCATCCGTTCCACCCCCGTGCTGGTGCAAATTATGCTGATCTACCACGGCATTTTCGGTTTGATCGACTTGCCGTCTTTTACCTTCTTCGGCTTCATCAGTTTCGAGCGTTTCTTCCCCGGTGTCGTTGCATTGGGCATCAATTCCGGCGCTTACCTGTGCGAGATCATCCGCAGTGGCATTCAGTCCATTGACGGCGGACAGACCGAAGCGGCAAGAAGCCTCGGCATGAGCAAAGTGCAGACCATGGCCAACATCATTCTGCCCCAGGCCATCAAGAACATCCTGCCTGCTATCGCCAACGAATTCGTTGTCATTATCAAGGAATCTTCCATTTGCTATACCATCGGTGTGCGCGACATCATGTCCTCGGTGGAGGCGGTGCGCGGTGCCTACTTCATTGTTATGGAGCCCCTGCTGGTGGCTACGGCGCTTTACTTCTGCCTGTGCTTCCCCACCTCCAAACTCATTGCATACATCGAAAGGAGAATGAGCCGTGGTGACAAACGATAAACTCATTCAGGTGAAAAACCTGAAAAAGTACTATAATAAAGGCGCCATCCACGCCCTGGACGGTGTCAGCGTGGACATCAACAAAGGCGATGTCATGGTGGTCATCGGCCCTTCCGGCTCCGGCAAATCCACGCTGCTGCGCAGCCTCAATCTGATCGAAGAGCCCACCGCCGGTGAGATCGTCTTCCACAATATCGACATTACCAAAAAGGCCTTCATCAACAAGCAAGGCAAAAAAGAGAAGGTCAATATCAATCTGCACCGTCAGAAAATGGGCATGGTGTTCCAGCATTTTAACCTCTTCCCCCACAAGACCATCCTGCAGAATATGACCCTGGCGCCCATCAAGGTGCTGAAAATGCCCAAAGCGCAGGCGGAGTCAAAGGCACTGGCACTCCTTAAGCGCGTAGGACTCGAAGACCGGGCAGGCGCTTACCCCATCCAACTCTCCGGCGGTCAGAAGCAGCGTATCGCCATTGTCCGGGCGCTGATGATGGAGCCTGAGGTCATGCTTTTTGACGAGCCTACCTCCGCTCTCGATCCCGAAATGGTTGGCGAAGTGCTGGATGTTATGAAGGAACTGGCCCGGGACGGCATGACCATGGTAGTGGTCACCCACGAAATGGGCTTTGCCCGGGAAGTGGGCAACCGCGTTCTGTTTATGGATGAAGGCAAACTGTTGGAAGAGGGCACGCCCGAAGAGATCTTTGGCGCACCCAAGCACCCCAGGTTGCAGGATTTCCTTTCCAAAGTTCTTTAATAAACGCAAACCGGCGCATCCCAATGGATGCGCCGGTTTTATTCTGTCATGATCATAACGAGCCGGGTGCGTTCTTTGGAAAAATCCCTTAATTCAACGCGCCTGCTCTCCCCCGCCTGCAGATCTGAAACAGTAACACTGCGGCTCTTCCCTCCCAGCAAAAAATCATTTTCCGGATAGTAGGATTTATAGAAAAGCGTTGCAGTGCACGGGTTTTCGCCGTTATTTGTCACTGTCAGCGCGCCGTCCTCTGCTGTGACGGAAATGGATTCTGCCGTTTCCATTTCCATCAGACGCGTACATTCGCAGGCAACTACCGGCGCATCAGAGAATCTCTGTCCGCTGCACTCCGGCACCAGGATCCTGCTGCCGGCGGGAAGGTGTTCGATCTCAAAAATCAGTGTCCGGTCTCCCTGATGCATAACGATTTCAGCATATTTAAGCGTGCGGTTCATCGGATTGCTCACCAAAATCGCCGCCACATCCTGCACATACGTATTTTCGTCAAAGGCCGGCCCCTCATAGGATGCCATTTGCAGCACCACAACAGATGCCGTGCGGATCACGTAAGGAAATTCCAGCAGCTGCTCCGCCTGCATTTGCAGCGGCACATATTCATCATAGTATGAAGGTGCAGCCTCATACAGATCCTTTCCCGGGGCGCAGCCGCCCAGCAGCAAGGACACCGCAAAAAGGCCTGCAAGCCAACATTTTTTCCCCTTTGCCACGCACCGCCGCCCCCTTAAGCACCAAGTGTTGGCATTATAAAAAAAGGATGCTGACCGATTCAAGGGAATTGCCGCTGATTCTGCCGTCGAAAGACAAAAATACATCGACAAATTACTGCCCTCAAGGTTGTCCTCACACGGTTTTCTTGCGGCAGAAGACCAATTTCTGCACTTTCGGCCCACGATTGCATAAACTGTCCTGTAAGCATTTTGCTTCATGCAACATGATATCGGGAGGTATCCATATGTCTGAAACCTATACGGACGGGTCTGGCTGCTGCGCTGGCGGTCAGCCGAGTATGTCCATTCACACCCGAATGATCACGGACAGTTGCCGGGACAAAGACTGCATCGAAGACCTGCGGGTCTACCTGACCAGAGGCTCTCAAAATCTTCTGGACGCCTCCGCCGGCGTGAAAGTGCGCTGCGCGGAATTGCTGTACACATACATTGATGTGGAGCCCGTGGCTTTCGACCGCTGCCACTACTGCATTGATGTAACCTTCTACTACCGCATTTTGGCTGATGCCACCATCGGCATCGCGCGGCCTGCGGCACTTTACGGTCTGGCGGTATTCAGCAAACGGGCCGTGCTCTGCGGCGAAGAAAGCAAAGCCCACATCTACCGCAGCGACACCCGCATGGGCGCAGCCGACGGCATCACCCGGCGCCTGGCCAACCTGCCCACCGCCGTGGTGGAAGTGCTGGATCCCATGGTGCTGCACTCCAAAGTCCGGGACGTCTGCAATGAGAAATGCCCCGACAATACCACCTTGCAGATCCCTGATGCCATCCGCAACCTTTTCGACGATGAACTGGTGCTCAGCGGAGAGAAACGGCGGCTGTTTGTCACTTTGGGTCAGTTCTCCATCATCCGGCTGGAACGCGATGCGCAATTGGTGGTGCCGGTTCTGGACTACGCCATTCCCACCAAGGAATGCTGCGATGCTCCCGGCTGCGCGGAAGATCCCTGTGAGATGTTCTCCCGGATCCCCTTCCCGGCGGCACAATTTGCGCCCACGAACTGCGACGGCGATAACGACAACTGCGTTTGCGGACACTAAAAAAAGGCTGCAGCCATTGGCTGCAGCCTCACTTTTTTTAATCTCACTGGCGCATGATGCGCTTTTTCGCAATATTGATAGGGCCTTCCTGCATGTGATTGATCCACGCAAGGCTCTTGCCGCAGCCATAGGCCACGCAGGAATCGGGGTCGTCCGCCAGCGTGCACATGATACCCGTGCGCTCGGTCAGCAGTCTGTCCATGCCCCAGATCTGGCTGGCACCGCCGGTAAGGGTAATGCCGTTTTCTGCGATATCGCTGACCAGTTCCGGCTCTGTCTCTTCAAAAACAGACTGCACTTCATCGCAGATCTGACGTGCCAGCCGATGCAGCGGTTCAAACAATTCCGAAGACAGCAGTGTCAATTCCCGGGGCATACCGCTCTTATCTCTGCCCTTAACGATCATACTGTGGTCCTCCGGGCGGGGATACACACAGCCGATCTGAATTTTGACATTCTCCGCAGTGGTCTGGCCGATGATCACGCCGTGCTTCCGGCGGACATATTTGATGATCGCTTCGTCAAAAGCGCTGCCGGCGATCTTCATGGAGGAAGATTGAGCCACACCGTTGATAGTCAGCACCGCGATATCCGTAGTGCCGCAGCCAATATCCACTACCATCTGCCCGTTGGGACCGCTGATATCCAAGCCCGCGCCCAGTGCCGCCGCCAGAGGCTCTTCGATCAGGTACACACGCCGTGCACCGGCATCGATAGCAGCGTTGATCACCGTGCGCTCTTCCACTTCCGTAACGCCGCTGGGCACGCTGATGACCACACGGGGTTTCGGGTTAAAGAGGGAAGACTTGGATGCCTCACGGAACAGCGTCTGCAGCATCTTAACGGTCATTTCATGGTCAGAAATAACGCCGTCCTTCATGGGGTACATAGCCACCACATTGCCGGGCGTTCTGCCCAGCATATTCCGGGCAGCGGAACCAACCTGCAAAATAGCGCCGGTGTTCTTATCCACGGCGACCACCGCAGGCTCGCGCACCACGACGCCCTTGCCGTCCACATAGATCAGCACATTGGCAGTGCCAAGGTCGATACCCATATCATTGGAGAATAAATTCATAACCTTCACCTACTTTATTTTCCGTTGTGCCGGGCAGCCGCCACAGCACCGCAATATACCTTTTCAGCGCCGGCTGTCAGCAGCACGCGCGCCGCTTCACCGGCAGTAGCGCCGGTGGTGATCAC
Source organism: Faecousia sp. (assembly GCA_045591725.1). GTDB lineage: Bacteria > Bacillota > Clostridia > Oscillospirales > Oscillospiraceae > Faecousia. The sequence continues at coordinate 26,141 of JAZNTI010000020.1, read as the reverse complement.
ATCATCAAGGAGCATGAACCGCTTGCCCTTGACATCCGCACTTTTCTCCATAGCGTAAACGCCCAAAACATTGGCTCTGCGCTGGGCATCGCCCACAATACCGGACTGAGGCGGATTGTTGCGGATCTTCTTAAGAAGATTTTCTGGTTTTACGCCCAATTCCTTACCCACCGCTTCGGCGATCAACTCCACCTGATCGTAACCGCGGACAAACTTACGTCTGCGGCTGATGGGCACCCATGTAAGTACATCATAACCCTCAGGATAAGCCTGCGCGATTTTCATAGCCAGCAGCCGTCCGTAGGCACGGGCATAATGCCGCGCGCCCCGGAACTTAAAGCGCAGAACGCTTTCTCTTACAGGGTCTTCATAATACCAAATTGCGACATAACTGTCAAGAAACTGCACTTTTCTGCGGCCGACCCCACACTCCGGTGCGTGCACACGGCATTGGTGGCACAGATCGGTTTGACCGCGTTCGAGCACCTTACCGCACAGCACACATTTAGGCGGAAACAGCAGATCCAGTAAAACGCGAATCATCTCACTCCGCCTTTCCCTGCAGCCGCAGTTTCAGCCCCGAGTACCGTCTGCCGCGTTTGGCGTTTTCCGTCATGGCGGCGATCACTTCCTGCCGGCCCACGATAATAAGGATCTGCCGGGCGCGGGTGATGGCAGTATACAAAACGCTTCTGCTCAAAAGATACGGCGAGCCATTCCATGCCGCCATGATCACCGCCCGGTATTCGCTGCCCTGGCTTTTATGCACCGTCACGGCATAAGCGATCTCTAATTCGCCCAGTTGCTCAAAATCATACACCGCTTCCCGGTCATCGAAGATCACCTTCACCGTCTGCTCCTGCTGGTCGATGGTCTGGATCGTGCCGATATCGCCATTGAAAATTCCCGTTCCCACAGCGCTGCCGTCGCACTTTTTCCATATTATATCATAGTTGTTCCGGATTTGCATCACCCGATCGCCTTCCCGGAACAAATTTTCTCCGAAAGCATGCTCCTTTTTCGACCGTTCCGGCGGATTCAGCGCGCTTTGCAGCGTCTGATTCAGCACCGCCGTACCTGCGCCACCCCGACGGGTGGGCGACAGCACCTGGATCTGATCCGCCGGGATGCCCATATTTTGAGGCAGCCGGGTGCTGCAAAGACCGGCAACCGTCCGGCGCAGTTCCTCCTCTGAGTTGCAGGGGAGGAAGAAAAAGTCGCTGTTTCTGCTGCGCAGATCCGGCATTTCGCCGCCGTTGACCCGGTGGGCATTCATGACGATCAGGCTTTCACGGGCCTGCCGGAAGATCTCCGTCAGCCGCACCGTCGGCAGCACATCGCTGCGCAGGCAGTCGCCGAAAGGAAATCCCGGTCCCACAGGAGGAAGTTGATCCGGGTCGCCCACAAAGATCAGCCGCTTCCCTTCCGGCACCGCCCGCAGAAGATCATGCAAGAGCAGCACATCCACCATGGACATCTCGTCCACGATGACTACATCCGCTTTCAGCGGATCATACTCATTATGTATAAAATACATTCTGCCGGTCTGCGGATCAATGGCAGTCTCCAGCAGGCGGTGAATGGTGGATGCCTCCGCGCCGGTAACTTCCGTCAGCCGCTTTGCGGCGCGTCCCGTTGGGGCAGCCAGCATGCAGTTAAGACCCATCTGCTCCAAAACGGACAAAATGCCCTTAAGGATCGTAGTCTTGCCCGTACCCGGTCCGCCGGTAAGCAGCAAAACACCGCTGCACACCGCCTGACGGATGGCCGCTTCCTGCTGGATAGAATAGGTAATGCCGCTTTCGCTTTCAGCGGCGCGCAGACACTTTTCCAAATTCTTCGGTTCCGGAAAACGCAGCGCAGCCCCATGCAGAAGACGCTGGGAAATGGCACATTCGGCATCGTAAAGTTGCCGCAGATAAACCACATCCGTCTGCGCCAGCACAGCGCGGACCAGTTCGCGCTTTTCCACCAGCGCATCCACCGCCTGCTCGGCGGCAGAAACATCTACGCTCAGCAACTGCGCTGTGGCAGCGACCAGTTTTTCTTCCGGCAAAAAGGCGTGTCCGGCATCCAAATTGTAACGCAATTCAAAAATCACACCCGCCTGCACTCTTCGGGGCGCATCGCCTGCGATACCCACTTCAATGGCAAAGCGGTCCACCGCCGCAAAAGGCGCGTCCAGCCCCTCTTCGGTAAGCAAATACGGGTCATCATAAAGCATCTGCACCGCATCGTCCCGATACAGTTTATAAGTGCGCAGTGCCAGTTCCGCAGGCAACTGGTGCAATGCAAAAAACTCCATCAGTTGCCGCATACCCACGCGATGACGGAACTCTTCCCCGATGGCTCTGGCTTTTTCTCTGGAAATGCCCTGAATTTCAGCAAGGCGCTCCGGCTCGCGCTCCATGATCTCCAGCGTCTGCGCGCCAAAATGGCGGACGATCCGGGTGGCAGTGACAGGGCCGATCCCCTTGATGATCCGTCCGGAAAGATAAGTCAGGATCTCCTTTTCCGTACCGGGCATCAGCCGCTCCAGAAATTCCGCCTCAAACTGCCTGCCGTAACTGGGATGGCTGATCCATTTTCCGGTGACCATAAGCCGTTCACCTGCAGCCGGCATAGGGATCGTGCCCACTACGGTGACCATGCGCCCCTCGCCGGTATCCAGGCGCAGTACCGCATAGCCGTTATCGTAATTCTGATAAACAACAGCGCCGATCACGCCCTGCAAGATCTCAAGTTCCTGCTCTGCCATCGCGGTACGCTCCTTTCCCATTCTTAAACTTTAGTTTACTATATTTTCGTCTGTATGAAAAGTCTTTTTTTAAATAAAATTCCATCAGCAAAGTAATAGTAAAATTTACCTTAAATTCACAAATATTCCTTGCAAGTTTTACTTATTAGGGATATAATAGGCACAAGTATACAATAGTGGGAGAATTGGCATTTGCGGAGATGAGGCACATGAAAGACCTGAATCTTTTGATTTTTTTATCCCAGTTGGGTCTGAGCGTTGTGGCGCCGCTGGCTGGTCTGACTCTGCTGGGCGTCTGGCTCAACGACACTTTCGGCTGGGGTCAGTGGACTGTTTGGGCGGGCCTTGTTTTGGGCATTGTCTGCGCCATCGAAGGTCTTCGCTCCTGCTTGAAGATCCTATCACGCATGAGTTCTTCCAAGAAGGACAAGGACGAACCCCCCGCATCTTTTAACGATCATCAGTAACCGGAGGTATGACCATGGAATCGCGCAAATCAATATGGAATGACATCCTGATCGTCGCCGCCGGGCAACTGATCTGTATTGCTGTCATGATCGGCATTTTCGCTGTTGCAGGTTACTTTGCCCCCAATGTCATCTGGGGCGGTCTCATGGGCGGCGTACTGGCCACCGCTAATTTTGCCATTATGGCACTGGCCGCGGACAAAGCCGCGGAAAAAGCACAAAATCAGGATGTGGCCGGCGGACAGAAACTGCTGACACTTTCCTACACAGCCCGCATGGCGCTGCTTTTCGGTGCGCTGGTGCTGTGCGCCTTAAGCGGTGTGTTCAATCTCATCGCGCTGGCTATTCCTCTTGTTTTTAACCGCCCCATCCTCACACTGGCGGAGTTTTTGCGAAAAAAGGGGGTTAAGCAAGCATGAATATCAGCGTTGACGGCGCGTTTATTTACTTTACCATTCCCATTTTCGGCGGCATCAACATCACACAGACCACCATATCTCACCTGATCGTCACCATCTTGCTGTGCGGTTTCTGCATTTGGATGGGAAAGCGTCTGAAAAAACGTCCCGACGGTCTGCAGGTCATGGTGGAAAAAGGCGTAACGATGATGCGCAATATGGTGGTCGAATCCATGGGCGAGCATAATGCCCACTGGACGCCCTTCATTACCACCATTTTCCTTTCATCCATCTGCGGCTCGTTTATCGGCCTGACAGGTTTTCTGCGGTCTTCCACCGCAGATCTGAGCACCACCATTGTGTGGGCACTGATGGTCACCTTTATCATCTGGTATCAAAACATTAAAAATTTGGGCTTTTTAGGCTGGCTCAAAGGTTTTACCGAGCCCATCGCGGTGATGACTCCCATGAACATCGTTTCCGAGATCGCCCAGCCCATCTCCATGGCCTTCCGTCACTTTGGCAATGTGGCAGGCGGCGGTGTTATCACTGCGCTGATTTACTCGTCGCTGACCATGCTCTCCACCGCGGTGCTCGAACTCATCACCGCCACGGGCTGGCTGGTATCGGTCATCATGATCGCTGCAGGCATCGGCCTTGCCGTGCTGTGGAAGAAAAAGAAGAAGACCGTCGCACTGGTCTTTGGCATCCTTTCCGCCGTTTTGGGCGTCAGCGGTCTTCTGCATGTGACCGGCATCCTGCCGGACTTCCCCATCTTCACCTACGGCATCCCTGCCGTTCTCAGCTGCTATTTTGACCTCTTCTCCGGCTTTGTGCAGGCGTATGTCTTTACGCTGCTGACCATGGTGTATATCTCCGCTTCCCTGCCCGCTCCGGCGGAGCAGAACGCGGACTAAATTCGTTAATCAAAAATTGATCATAAACATCTAGGAGGAAACAATTATGGAATTAGCACAGGCAATCGCTATTGCAGGTAAGGCAATCGGTGCAGGTCTTTGCATGGGTATCGGCGCCATCGGCCCCGGTGTCGGCGAAGGTAATGCTGTGGCACACGCTCTGGACGGCATGGCCCGTCAGCCCGAAGCCGTCGGCACGCTGCGCAGCACCATGATCATGGGTTGCGCCATCGCCGAGACCACCGGCATTTACTCTCTGATCATCGCATTTCTGATCCTCTTCCTGCTGTAAGATCCTTTCCATTACCCATTTGAAAGGAGCAACGCAAGTGTTTGAAGAATTTTTGGGTGTAAACCCCTGGACTGCGCTGTTCATTCTGCTTAATACGCTGACCATCTACTTTGTGGCCAAAAAGTTCCTCATCGGTCCTGTGATGCAGATCATTGAAGACCGGCAGAAAGAGATCGACGACATGTACACCGGCGCTACCGCCGCGCTGGAAAGCGCTGCTGCCATAGAGCAGGAGTATAAGGAAAAACTCTCTGCGGCTATGCAGACCGGTGAGCGCATCGTCCGCGATGCTACCGTCCGTGGGCAGGAAAAAGAGGCCCAGATCATCCGCCAGGCACAACTTGAAGCCAGCCAGATGCTGGAAAAAGCCACCGCGGAGGCCGCCCGGGAAAAGAAGAAAGCCATCAACGAAGCCAAAACCGAGATCTCCGGCATTGCCATCGCCATCGCAGAAAAAGTGGTGGCGCGGCAGATAAACGCCGACGATCAGACCGCCTTGGTAGATGGCTTTATCGAGGGATTGGGTGATGCCACATGACCCAGATCGGCAGTGTTTACGGCCAGTCGCTTTACGAACTGGCAAAGTCCGAAAACCTTTCTTCCGAGATTTTGGAACAATTGCGCGCACTGGACGCCGGCTTTAAAAGTGAGCCGGATTACCTGCGCCTACTGGATGCCCACAGTCTCACCAAGCAGGAACGCTGTGCCATTTTGGACGACAGTTTCCGTGGAAAAGTGCATCTTTTTGTGCTGAATTTTCTGAAGATTTTGACGGAAAAAGGCTACGCATGCCATTTTTCCGACTGCTGCACTTCTTACGAGGAGCAGTATAACAGCGACCACAACATCCTTCCGGTGACCGCCATTACCGCCGTAGGTTTGACCGATGCGCAATCGGCAAAACTCGTAACCAAACTGGAAGAGATCACCGGCAAAACCATCGCCCTTCGCAACCGCATCGACAGCAGCGTAATGGGCGGTGTGCGGCTGGACTTTGACGGCAAGCAGTTAGACGACACCATCGCCCACCGCTTGGAGTCCATCCGCAAAATGCTCAATAGCACCGTACTCTGATCAAGAAAGCAGGGACAGTATGCAATTAAGACCCGAAGAGATCACGAAAATCATCCGTGATCAGATCAAAAATTATGAAAACAAGATCGAGACCAGTGAAACCGGCACCGTTGTCTTAGTAGGTGACGGCATTGCACGGGTCTCCGGTCTGGATGCATGTATGGCCGGCGAACTGGTGGAACTGTCCAACGGTTCTTTCGGCATGGCACAAAATCTGGAAGAGCAGACGGTATCCGTGGTTATTCTGGGCTCTGACAGCGGCATCAAAGAAGGCGACGCCGTCAAGCGCACCGGAAAAGTGGTTTCCGTCCCTGTGGGCGCAAGCCTCATCGGCCGCGTGGTCAACGCTTTGGGCGAACCCATTGACGGCAAAGGCCCCATCGAAGCCGAAGCCTTCCGCCCCATCGAAATGCCGGCACCCGGTATCATCGAGCGTCAGCATGTTTCCCGTCCTCTGCAGACGGGCATCAAAGCCATCGACTCCATGATCCCCATCGGCCGCGGTCAGCGCGAACTGATCATCGGCGACCGTCAGACCGGTAAAACCACCATCGCAACCGATGCAATTTTGAATCAAAAAGGCAAAAATGTCATTTGTATCTATGTCGCAATCGGTCAGAAGCGCTCGACTGTTGCACAGGTGGTGGATAACCTCACCGCCGGCGGCGCCATGGATTACACCATCGTCGTCTCCGCCACCGCTTCCGAACTGGCACCCATGCAGTATATCGCCCCCTACTGTGGCTGCACTATGGGTGAGCACCTGATGCACCAGGGAAAAGATGTGCTGGTGATCTACGACGATCTGAGCAAGCACGCCGTGGCCTACCGGGCTATTTCTCTGCTCATTCGCCGTCCCCCCGGACGCGAAGCCTACCCCGGTGACGTTTTTTACCTGCACTCCCGCTTGCTGGAGCGCGCGGCACAACTTTCTCCGGAACTGGGTGGCGGCAGTCTCACTGCCCTTCCCATTATCGAGACCCAGGCAGGCGACGTTTCCGCCTACATTCCCACCAACGTCATCTCCATCACCGATGGACAGATCTTCCTGGAAACCGAACTCTTTAACGCCGGCATCATGCCTGCGGTGAACCCCGGCATCTCCGTGTCCCGTGTTGGCGGCGACGCGCAGATCAAAGCCATGAAAAAAGTGGCAGGCTCTCTGAAACTGATGTACTCTCAGTACCGCGAACTGCAAAGTTTCGCCCAGTTTGGCTCTGATCTGGACGCAGACACCAAGGCCCGTCTGGCACTGGGCGAGCGGATCGTCGCCGTGCTGCGGCAAAAGAACAACGCACCCGTGGAAGTGGCGCATCAGGTATGTATCCTCTACGCCGTTACGAATAACTGGCTGAAAAATGTGCCCGTGGACCGCGTCAGCGAATTCGAGACCCGGCTGTACGACTATATGGATAACCGTTACGGTCAGGTGCTGGATGCCATCCGCTTAAGTGGCAAACTGGAGCCCGAGACCGAAGCGCAGTTGAAGACCGCCCTCGTCGGACTTCTTGAAGACTTCGTAAACCCCGAATAAGGAAGGAGGCTGGCCATGGCCACGATTTCCACCAAGGAGATCAAAACCCGCATCCGCAGTATGGAATCCACCAAGCAGATCACCAAAGCCATGGAGATGGTGGCAGCGTCCAAACTGCGTCATGCGCAGGCGCGGATCGTCAATTCGCGGCCTTATTTTGAGATCCTTTACTCCACCATTACAGATATCGTCAACACAAACACAGACCTCTCCTCCCCCTACCTGACCAAACGCCAGGTGAAGAAAACCATGTATGTGGTCATTGCCGGTGACCGCGGCCTTGCCGGCGGTTACAACAGCAATATCCTCAAACTGGTATGGGCAGATATGAAAGACAAAGACGCCGTGGTGTTTCCCATCGGCAAAAAAGCCGTGGACTACTTCCGCAGCCGCAATGTGCCCATGCTCTCCCAAACCTACAGCGACGCTTCGGATATTTCCGTTGGCGACTGTTTCACCATCGCCAAACAACTGTCCAAAGCCTACCTGCAGGAGGAATTTGACGAGATCTTTATTGCTTACACCAATTTCGTTTCCGTTCTTTCCCAAACCCCCGCCCTTTTGCGGATGCTGCCGCTGCTGAACGAAAGCAATAAAAACTTCAGCCAAAGCGACATCCTTTACGAGCCCAGCAGCACAGAAGCCTTCGATGCCATCGTGCCCGAATATCTGGGCGGTATCCTCTACGGCGCACTTTGCGAGAGCCGCGCTTCCGAGCATGCCGCGCGGCGCACCGCCATGGACGCCGCCACCAAAAATGCCGACGAAATGATCGCCGACCTGAGCCTGAAATACAATCAGGCCCGCCAGGCTGCTATCACCCAAGAGATCACCGAGATCGTTGCCGGCTCGTAATTGCCTCACCTTTATATAAGGAGTTGATTCCTATGTCCAAAAATACCGGAACTGTGATCCAGGTCATGGGTCCCGTTCTTGACATCCGCTTCGCGGACGGTTTGCTGCCCGAACTGCTCAACGCCATCGAAGTGCCCAACGGTGAAAATACCATCGTGGCAGAAGTGGCGCAGCACATCGGCGACAATACCGTGCGCTGCATCTCCATGAGTTCCACGGACGGCCTGAAACGCGGCACTGTCGCCACGGATACCGGCGCACCTATTCGGGTGCCTGTGGGCGAGCAGTGCCTTGGCAGAGTATTCAACCTGCTGGGTCAGCCCATCGATAACAAGCCTGCCGTGGAAAGCGACGAGCAGTGGCCCATCCACCGGGCTGCCCCCGCTTACGACGAGCAACGCGCAGCCACCGAGATCCTGGAGACCGGCATCAAGGTGGTCGACCTCATCTGCCCCTACGCCAAGGGCGGCAAGATCGGTCTTTTCGGCGGCGCAGGTGTTGGCAAGACCGTGCTGATCCAGGAACTGATCTACAACATCGCCACCGCCCACAACGGCTACTCCGTGTTCACCGGCGTCGGCGAGCGTACCCGTGAGGGCAATGACCTGTATAACGAAATGACCGAGTCCGGCGTTATCTCCAAGACCGCCATGGTCTTCGGTCAGATGAACGAACCCCCCGGAGCAAGAATGCGCGTGGGCCTTTCCGGCCTTACCATGGCAGAATATTTCCGGGATGTCAGGCACCAGGATGTTCTGCTGTTTATCGACAATATTTTCCGTTTCACCCAGGCAGGCTCCGAAGTATCGGCGCTGCTGGGCCGCATGCCCTCCGCCGTGGGCTACCAGCCCACACTGGCAACAGAAATGGGCGCCTTGCAGGAGCGCATCACCTCCACGAAAAACGGCTCTATCACCTCCGTGCAGGCGGTCTATGTCCCTGCGGATGACCTGACTGACCCTGCCCCCGCCACCACTTTCGCCCATCTGGACGCCACCACGGTCCTCAGCCGCGGCATTGCATCTTTGGGCATCTACCCCGCCGTCGATCCCCTGGACTCCACCAGCCGGATCCTCTCCCCCGAGATCGTGGGTGCGGAGCATTACGAGGTCGCCCGGGGCGTACAGAGCATTCTGCAGCGCTACAAAGAACTGCAGGATATCATCGCCATCATGGGCATGGATGAACTTTCCGAGGAAGACAAGCGCACCGTCAACCGCGCCAGAAAAGTGCAGCGTTTCCTGAGTCAGCCGTTCCATGTTGCCGAGCAGTTTACCGGCTATCAGGGTGCTTACGTGCCGCTGAAAGAGACCATTCGGGGCTTCAAAGAGATCATTGAAGGTCTGCATGACGAAATCCCCGAATCCTGCTTCCTCTACGCCGGCACCATCGACGATGTCGTGGCAAAATGGAAGGAGCAGGCATAATGACTGCTTTCCCTCTTAAGATCGTCTCCCCCGACGGCATGGAATACGAAGGTCAGGTGGAAGAACTGGTGGTACGCACCACTTCCGGCGATCTGGGCATCCTTGCCGGCCACATCAACTGCGTGGCGCCGCTGGGCATGGGACAGGCCATGATCATTGAAAACGGCCGCAAGCGCTACGGCGCCTGCATCGGTGGCATGCTGTCGGTCAATAACGGCGCAGTGACGCTGGTGACGACTACTTTTGAATGGGCAGAGGACATTGACCTCAGCCGTGCAGAAAGAGCCTACGAGCGCGCTCAGCGCGTTCTCAACGATAAGAACACTTCCGATGCCGACCTGCGCATCGCGCAAGCCCGTCTGCGCCGCGCTTTGGTACGCAAAAGCGTGGCAAACATGAAATAAGACTTTTCGGACGCCCAAAAAACGGGCGTCCGCGCTTATTTTCTGCCAAAAATGCAACTTCCCTCTTGTAAATCACCGGAAGTTGGCTTATAATAACGGGAGATTTTATTATCCCGGAAAGGAATTTTGTGTTATGGAACTGATCAGTGTTCGCGAACTGTTCAAAAACACCGAAAAATACGCCGACAAGACCGTTACCGTCGGTGGCTGGGTGCGTAATCGCCGGCCCAGCAAGCAGTTTGGCTTCATCGTCCTCAATGACGGCACATATTTCACCCCCGTTCAGGTGGTTTACAACGACTCCATCGAGAATTTTGCGGAAATTTCCAAGATCAATATCGGCGCCGCGCTGATCGTGGAAGGCACCGTGGTGCTGACCCCCGACAGCAAGCAGCCTTTTGAAATTCAGGCAAAGACCGTTACCGTGGAAGGTCCTTCCACCGGCGACTACCCTCTGCAGCCCAAGCGTCACACCATGGAATTTTTGCGGACCATCACCCATCTGCGCCCCCGCACCAACACCTTCCAGGCGGTGTTCCGTGTGCGCAGCCTTGCGGCTATGGCCATCCACCAATTTTTCCAGGAGCGGGACTTCGTGTATGTCCACACACCTCTGATCACCGGCTCTGACTGCGAGGGCGCAGGCGAAATGTTCCAGGTCACCACGCTGGATCTCAACAACGTTCCCAAGACCGAGGACGGCAAAGTGGACTTTAGCCAGGACTTCTACGGCAAACCCACCAATCTGACCGTTTCCGGTCAACTTAACGGTGAGACTTTCGCCATGGCTATCCGCAACATTTACCCCTTCGGTCCGACCTTCCGCGCTGAAAATTCCAACACCACCCGCCACGCCGCGGAATTCTGGATGATCGAGCCGGAGATCGCATTTGCGGATCTTGACGATCTGCTCCGGCTGGAAGAGGATATGCTGAAATATATCATCTCCTATGTTTTGGAGCATGCCCCCGAGGAGATGGCATTCTTCAATCAGTTCATGGATAAGGGTCTGCTGGACCGGCTGAACAATATTCTCAGCAACGATTTCGGCCGCATCACCTACACCGATGCTGTTGCGCTGCTGGAAAAGCACAATGACCAGTTTGAGTATCCCGTCAGTTGGGGCAGCGATCTGCAGACCGAGCACGAGCGTTACCTCACCGAAGTGGTGTTCAAAAAGCCCGTATTCGTTACCGACTATCCCAAGGACATCAAGGCTTTCTATATGAAACTGAACCCCGACGGCAAGACTGTTGCGGCGGTGGACTGCCTGGTGCCCGGTATCGGCGAAATCACCGGCGGCTCTCAGCGTGAGGACAACTACGAACTGCTGAAGGCCCGCATTGGAGAACTGGGCATGAATCCCGAGGATTACGGCTTCTACATGGATCTGCGCAAGTACGGCTCCTGCCGCCACGCAGGTTTTGGTCTCGGCTTTGAAAGATGCGTCATGTATCTGACCGGCATCGGCAACATCCGCGACGCCATCCCCTTCCCCCGGACGGTCGGCAACTGCGAACTGTAATGCAAAAATTAAAAGCACCGCTTAGGCGGTGCTTTTTTTGTGGTTATTTTCGTAATTTTTAGTCAATATTTTCTCATATATTCCACCGGAGAAAACACAGAATAATTCTTAAGGAGGGATCATTATGAGAAAATTTATCTGCATCATCCTGCTTTTTGTCACTGCATTGCCGCTTTTCGGATGCAGTTTTCACCCCGTCGCGCCCAGTGAACACGGCATACGGGTGATCACCGCCATTACCGTCACCTACGAAAACGGTCCGCTGAAGACCCGCAGACATTACAACACCGACGAAAAAATGCAGCCGATCCTCCATTATCTGCGGCGCATCGATCCCTACGGCAAACCGGAAGTAAATCCGGAAACACTGCCCGGCAGCGATTTTCATATCGAACTTTCCTACTCCGACGGCAGCCGGCAACTTTACCGGCAGAAATCTGACCGGTTTATGCTGGATGCTGACGGCGTTTGGAAACGCATCGACCCCGGAAAGGCTTCCAAATTAAGTGAGATCCTCGGCAAACTGGAAAGCGATTGAGCAAGCAGCCGCCAACAGGCGGCTGCATTTTTATGTAACATTTAACCAAACGGTAAAATAACTCTTGACAAGGATGCCGCTTTGTGATATTCTATATTTAACCAATCGGTTAAATGAAAGAGAGGCGATATTTTGGGTATTCAAAAGACATTAAAGGCCTTATCCGACCCCAGCCGCAGAGAGATCCTGGAACTGCTGAAAGCCGGCAGGCTCAGCGCCGGTGAGATCGCGAAGCACTTCCCCATCAGCGACGCGGCCATCTCCAAACATCTTTCGGTGCTGAAAGAGGCAGACCTCATTCGGGATGGACGGGAAGGCAAATTTATTTACTACGAACTCAACGCTTCCGTTTTGGAGGAAGTCATGCTTTGGCTCAGCGGCCTGAAAGGAGAAGAAAAATGATTAAAAAGCATCTGAAAACACTCATTATTACATCCGTCATCATTCTGCTGCCCATTGTGGCAGGTCTTATCCTCTGGAACACGCTGCCGGAGCAGATACCCAGCCACTGGAATGCCGCCGGTGAGGTGGACGGTTACAGCAGCAAGGCTTTTTTCGTTTTTGGATTGCCCTTGATCATGCTGGCCTTTCAATGGCTGTGTGTGGTGGTAACCGGCACCGATCCCAAAAAGGCAAATCACACCGAAAAGATCATGAATCTGGTGCTTTGGATCATGCCGGTGCTTGTGATCACGCTCTCCGTCTTTACCTATATGACAGCACTGGGGCACGATGTGCGCATGGAAGTGCTTATGCCCATTCTTTTAGGTCTAATGTTTGTGATTATCGGAAACTATCTGCCCAAATGCAAGCAGAGTTACACCATCGGCATCAAAATCCCCTGGACGCTCAATAGCGAGGAAAACTGGAACAAGACCCACCGCTTCGCAGGCTGGCTGTGGACCTTCTGTGGCACCGCCATCATGCTGACGGCGTTTTTCGGCGGCTTTATGATCTTCTTCGGCATCGTTCTTTTGATGGTGGCTGCGCCATTAATCTACTCGTATACGCTGTATCGCAAGGGTATCTAATCTGATCAAACTGCGCCAAAAATAGTTATGGCCCTGATCCGAAAAGATCAGGGCCGTTTTTCACAAAAAAGTGTTGACAAATTAAAAGAGTGTGCTATAATACGATTTGTTCCGCGGGTGTAGCTCATCCGGTAGAGCGCCACCTTGCCAAGGTGGAGGTAGCGAGTTCGAGCCTCGTCACCCGCTCCATAAAAAAACAGTCACCGAAAGGTGGCTGTTTTTTTCATCGAAAGATGCGGTAGAGGCTCGAAAGCCACTAATGCAACAGTCCGGTGGACTGTTGCCGCCACCAGTTCAAAAACTGGTGGCTACATTAATTTTTACCAACGGTAAAAATGCAAACGAGCCTCGTCACCCGCTCCATAAAAAAACAGTCACCGAAAGGTGGCTGTTTTTTTGCGCGAAAAAGCCACGGCTGTTGCCGTGGCTTTTATTTTTACTCAATTGCCGCAGGATATGCCGAATAGTCCCAGACATAACCTTCCATGGCATCATCAGTCATCACGGAAAAGGCGTCCTTTTCACTGCTGCGCAGCAGGTCAATATGGTAGTATACACCGTCGATATTCACCAGATTCCAATACCAGGACTCGCCGTTACGCGTACCGTTGACCACCTGGCATTCCAGCCCTGCATTGCGGCACATCACCGCATACACCATGGCAAACGCCCGGGAATCACCCACGCCGTGGCATAGCAAACTGTATGCCGGAGTGATGGATGTCTCCAACTGATACTGGTAACGCTCCATAAGGAACGAAAATAGTTGGGAATACTTCTGCATTGGCTCATCGCTGCCGCTGACATATAAGCCTGCTGCCGAGAAAATGGGACTGACCGAAGTTTTCATGGCGCGCAGCGCATCACGGCTGTTCTGATAAGTAAATTTCAGTTCAACCACCCGGCTGGTGCCGGTGGATTCGGGATAAACGTTTGCCGTAACCGCCGGCGCTTCCATGACCTTATGAGGGTTCATGAACACATAACGCTGGATCAGCAGGTCGAAATCCGTTTTTTCATAATTTTCAATATGCAGCACCACGCCGGATGCAGTAGTGTCCAGAACATCTTCCAGCACCTGCAACGCCGTGTCTATATCCTCGACCCGGCGAATTTTTAAGATCTCCGCCCGGTCGTGGATATAAGAAATATCCACCGCCACGGCTCTTTGTCCGCTATTGTTGCCCAATTCCCAAACAATGCTCTCGACTGCATAGGCCGCAATGGGATTGCTGCGGGTCACATTGCTGACAGCACGCCTGATATCTCGCTCCAAATAGGTGGTATCGTACCCCTGAACATGGATCACACCGGTGGTATTGCCATTTTCAGCCATATCTTCCAGCGCTTTGTAAAGGCTGTCATAATCCACAGCATTGACATAGTTGCTGCCTGTTTGATTATTCTGAGGCTGGTTGGGCGTAATGCTGACGTAATGACCATCCCACAAGGCGCTGCAGCCGCAAAGAAGCAAACCGAGCACAAAAATCAGCAGGCAAACCTTTTTCATGCCGCATCTCCTTTACAAAGAATCGTGAGAATATCGGGCAAAGCCCTCGCCCAAAACCTGATGGGCCTCCTGAACGATGATGAACGCATCGGGATCGACCGCCACCACAGTCTCTTTCAACTGCGCCAGTTGCTGGCGCTTGACAATGGTCAGCACCACCTTGGTCTCATTGCCGCTGTACGCGCCCTCGCCATAAAGGAAAGTCGCGCCGCGGTCCAGTTTTTCGGCAATGGCTTTTACGATCTCAGTATGCTTGGGGGAAATGATGAACGCCACCTTGGAATAGTCAAACCGGTAGACCACAGAATCCACCACCTGGCCGCACAGGAAGACTGCGATGCCGCTGTAAAGCGCCTTGGATACATCACCGAAAGTAAGACCGGTGAGCACCACCACGGTCATATCAAAAATGGTATTGATGGCGCCGATAGAAAAGTTTCTATGGCGCATTTTCAGCAGGCGCACGATGATATCCGAGCCGCCGGTGGACGCGCCGGAGGAAAAGACCATGCCCAAGCCAACGCCACCTAAAATACTGCCGTACACCACACCGATCAGCGGCTCTACCTGCGGTGCCGGGATCAAGGAGAAAAGGTCGATGGATGCGGACAAGAATATCGCGCCCACAACGGATCCAACAAGAAATTTTTTATTGACTTTCAGGCCTCCGATGATCATCAGCGGAATATTAACCAACGCCGTAAGCGTACCCACGGAGCCGACGCCCGTCAGATGCACAAAGATCATGGCAAGACCCGAAAGTCCGCCGGCATTGGCGCCGTTGGGATTCAAAAACAGCGAAAAGCCTGCACCGAACAGGCAACAGCCCAACGCGATCTTCAAATACCACCAGATCATCTTAACAACTTTATTCATTTGCTCCTCCGGAACTTACACTTCAAAACTGGTCTGCTTATCGGGAGAATCCTCTTCCTTTAGCAGTGCGCCTGCGGTAGGCAGGGTGCGGGTACGGTAGCGGCTGAAGTTAACAATGCCGCTTTCGCTTGCGCGGACAGCGCCTGTCAGCACGGCCTTCTTCTTCAGACTCAAAACGCTGACGCCTTGTGTATTACGGGTGGTCTTGGGCAGCAGTTGGGCTGTAGAGAACACCGCGGCGCGACCGTCGCTGGAATATAGCGCGATCTGCTCATCCGCCGTCATGACCATAGCAGTCTTCAGAGGGCTCTTATCAGAATATGCGCCGGTGAGTTTCTTGCGATTGGTTTTGGTCTCGTAGGCGCTCAAGGGGACCTTTGCCACCTTGCCGTTTTCAAAGAAGAACAGCACGAAGCCCTTATAATCCCCGGGCAGGACCACCTGCAGCACATTCTCACCCGGATCGAAATTCAGTTTCTGCGCCAGATAATCACCCAACTGGGATGCCTTACCGTCGTCAAAATCAGACAAGCGGGACTTATAACACTGGTATTTATCGCTGAACACCAGGATCTCCGCGCGGTTGGTGGTCTCCACGCTGAATGCCAAACTATCGCCCTCTTTGAACTTCTGCTCACCACTCATGCGCAGGGACTGGGCAGTGATCTTCTTGAGGTAGCCTTCCTTGGAAACAAACAGCGTCACGGGATAATCCGGCACCAGATCCAATTCTTCCTCCGACTCGATCTGCTCGGACTGATAGACGATCTCGGTCTTGCGCTCTTTGCCGTACTTTTCGCTGACAGATCTCAACTCAGAAATGATCAGATTCTGCAGTTTTGCGTGGCTCTTCAGCGTTGCGCGCAGATCGGCGATCTCCTTTTCCAGTTGGGAAACAGCCTTGGTCTGCTTGAGGATGTATTCTTTGTTAATATTGCGCAGTTTGATCTCCGCAACGAAATTGGCCTGCACTTCATCAATACCGAAACCGATCATCAAATTGGGAATGACCTCGCTGTCCAGTTCTGTCTCCCGGATGATGGCAATGGCTTTATCGATATCCAGCAGAATGCGCTCCAGACCTTTCAGCAGATGCAGGCGGTCTTCTTTCTTCTTGATTTGGAAGAAAAGGCGGCGCTTGACGCACTCCGTGCGCCATGCAGTCCACTCCTCCAAGATCTCAGCAACACCCATGACACGGGGCATACCGGCAATGAGGATATTGAAATTACAAGGGAAAGAATCCTGCAAAGACGTCAGGCGGAAGAGTTTTTGCATGAGTTTTTCATGCTCCACGCCGCGCTTGAGGTCAATGGTAAGTTTCAAACCGTTCAGGTCGGTCTCGTCACGCATATCCTGGATCTCACGGATCTTGCCGGCCTTAATGAGTTCCGCCACCTTATCCATAATGGCTTCCACAGTGGTGGTATAGGGAATCTCATAGATCTCGATGCGGTTGCCGTCCTTTTGATAGCGCCACTTTGCACGGAGTTTGAAACTGCCCCGGCCGCTGTGATAGATCTCACGCGTAGCAGCCTCGTCAAAAAGCAACTGCGCGCCGGTGGAAAAATCCGGTCCGGGCAGGGTCTGCAAAATATCGTGCTCCGGATCTTCCATCAAGGCAATGGCGGTATCGCAAACTTCCTTGAGATTAAAGGAGCAAATATTGCTGGCCATGCCGACAGCGATGCCCTGATTGGCGGAAACCAGCACATTGGGAAATGTGGTGGGGAGCAAAGAGGGTTCTTTCATGGTGGCATCGTAATTGTCCACCATGTCCACGGTATCAGAGTCGATATCCCGGAACAGTTCAGCACAAATGGTATCGAGTTTTGCCTCGGTATATCGGGCGGCGGCGTAAGCCATATCACGGGAATAGACCTTGCCGAAATTGCCCTTAGAGTCCACAAAGGGATGCAGCAGCGTCTCATTGCCCCTGGCAAGGCGCACCATGGTCTCGTAAATTGCGGCGTCACCGTGGGGATTCAGCCGCATGGTCTGACCGACAATATTGGCGCTCTTGGTGCGGCCGCCGGACTGCAGACCCATTTTGTACATGGTATACAGCAGTTTCCGGTGCGCCGGCTTAAAGCCGTCGATCTCCGGGATCGCACGGGAAACAATGACGGACATGGCATAAGGCATGTAGTTGGTTTCCAGGGTGTCGGTGATCGCCTGCTCGGCGGTAGAGCCGACGAGACCAACCACATTGCTGGTGTCCACGGTCTTTTTATTCTGTTCAACTTCTTTTTTCTTTCGTGCCATAAGTGCACCTCTTTAAGAAATATCCGCCAGATCCAGATACTTGGCGCCGTTTTCCGCAATAAAATTTTTGCGCTCGTTCAGTGCGTCACCCAGCAGAATGTCAAAATAATGGGCTGTGCGCTCAGCGTCTTCCGGCATGACCTTGATCAGCCGGCGGGTCTCGGGATTCATGGTGGTCATCCACATCATTTCAGGATCGTTTTCACCAAGACCTTTGGAGCGCTGCATATTATCCGGCTTCTTGCCGCCCAGATCTTCCTGCAAAATCCTGGTCTTCTCCTGCTCATTATAAGCAAACCAGGTCTTGCCCTTATAGGTGATCTCAAACAGCGGCGATTCCGCGATATACACATAGCCGTCACGGATCAGCGTGGGGCAAAG
The DNA here is from genome assembly GCA_045591725.1 of Faecousia sp. Taxonomy (GTDB): domain Bacteria; phylum Bacillota; class Clostridia; order Oscillospirales; family Oscillospiraceae; genus Faecousia. The sequence goes on along the minus strand of JAZNTI010000020.1, from coordinate 7,889 downwards.
TCTGTATAGCATGGTCAGAATCAGTGTGCGGATCTGGAAACCGTCCACATCCGCGTCGGTACAGATGACCACCTTGTTCCAGCGCAGATTGTCGATATCGAAATTGGAAAGTTCCTTGGCCTTCTTGCCCTGGACTTCCACGCCGCAGCCCAGCACTTTCATCAGATCGGTGATGATGGGGCTGGCGAAAATCTTGTTGTAATCTGCCTTCAGGCAGTTGAGGATCTTGCCGCGCACAGGCATGATGCCCTGAAACTCCGCGTCACGGGAGAGTTTGACGCTGCCCAATGCGGAGTCGCCCTCGACGATATAGAGTTCCCGCACCGCGGTATCACGGCTGCGGCAATCCACGAATTTTTGCACGCGGTTGGCAATGTCCACCTTGGCGGACAACTGCTTTTTCATGTTGTTTCTGGTCTTTTCCGCGGACTCGCGGGCGCGCTTGTTCACCAAGACCTGCTCCGCGGCGCGGTCGGCTTCCTGCTTGTTCTCAATAAACCAGACCTGCAACTGGTCTTTGAAAAACTGGGTCATAGCCTCCTGCGTAAACTTGGAGTTGACCGACTTTTTTGTCTGATTTTCAAAGCAACCGATGGTGGAGAAGCAGTTGGTCACCATCACAAGACTATCCTGAATATCCTGGAAGATGATCTTGCTCTTACCGTCCATTTCGCTCTTTGTATACTTGCCGGACTCCCGGAGGTACTTATCAAAAGCCGCGGTAAAGCCAAGGCGTACTGCCCGGTCGGGACTGCCGCCATACTCCAGCCAAGAGGAGTTGTGGTAATATTCGATATGCTTTACCTGCTTGGAGAAGCAGAAAGACGCGGTGATCTTCAGTTTCATCTCCGGGCGGTTATCCGCATCTCTGCCCCGGCGCTCGGTCTCCCAGAAAACAGGCATGGTAAAGGCATTGTCGCCCACCATTTCCTCGATATACTGTCTGATGCCGTTTTCGTAGCAGAACTGCTCTTCCTCAAATTTCTTGCCCACCTGATTGCGGAACAGGAATTTGACGCCCTGATTCACCACCGCCTGACGGCGCAGCACATCCCGGTAATACTCCGCGGGAATATTGATGTCGGTGAAGACCTGCTTGTCCGGCCGCCAATGGAACTTGGAGCCGGTCTTTCTGCCCCGGTCGGTGGGCTCTTTCTTCAAGCCACCCTTGTTGCGGCCCTTCTCGAAGTGCAGATCGTAGCGGAAGCCATCGCGGCGAATGGTGGCATCAAAGAATTCCGATGCGTACTGCGTAGCGCAGGAGCCCAGACCGTTCAGGCCAAGGCTATACTCATAGTTTTCTCCGTTTTCGCCGTACTTACCGCCGGCGTACATCTCGCAGAACACCAGTTCCCAGTTGTAGCGCTTTTCTTTCTCGTTATAGTCCACGGGGCAGCCGCGGCCGAAGTCCTCCACTTCCACGCTGAGGTCTTCGTAACGGGTGACGATGATGGTATCACCGTGACCTTCGCGGGCCTCGTCGATGGCGTTGCTGAGAATCTCAAACACCGCATGCTTACAGCCTTCCAAATCATCAGAGCCAAAGATGACCGCAGGGCGTTTACGCACGCGATCCTCGCCTTTGAGCATGGAAATGCTGGAATTATCATATTGTCCGGACTTTTTTACAGCCATTTTATCCACCTGCCATAAGTATCCATTTTATCCACTATATTATACGCATTTTTTGCCATAAAGTCAACCTCTTGCGTTTTTCGGCAAAACCCGACACAAGATATGGTAAAACCGCCGCAGACCTTGATCTGCGGCGGTTTTTAGTATGCTTATTGCTTTTTGCGTTTCACAAGGATCACCGCACCGGCTGCGCCCACAACAAGAACGCCTGCCAACACAAAGACCCAAGTATAATTCGGCTGCAATTTTTCCAGCTTCTGCTGTTCGGTAGCGCCGCAGGCACTGCAACTGCGCTCCTGCACGCCCTCGGTTTCGGTAGTCGGCTCCTGCGTGACCACCCAATCACCAAAACTATGCCCGGTGGCGGGGATCACTTCCTGTGGGGTAATGACCTCGTTACAAACGGAGCAATGCTTGCCTTCTGTGAGACCGGTTTCAGTGCAAGTGGAAGATGTGCCTGCATCAACCTCTTCCGTATGTCCGGTTGCGGGGATCGGCTCCTGCGCCAACGTTATTTCGCCGCAGACGGAGCAATGCTTGCCTTCCGTCAAGCCAGTTTCGGTACAAGTAGGATCCACGGCTGCGTCAATCTCTTCCGTATGTCCGGTTGCAGGAACGGTCTCCTGCGCCTGGGTTACTTCGCCGCAGACGGAGCAATGCTTGCCTTCCGTCAAGCCATCTTCGGTACAAGTCGCAGCCTTTGCCTCATCCACCTCTTCCGTGTGACCTTTCATACAGAGGATTCCCTTCCACGTGATGCTGTCACCGAAGGTCTTTTGTAACTCCTCATTCCAGGTAGAATTTTCCGCAGGATAGAACACAGTTACAGGGCCTGAGCCAACGTTCAAACCCTTAGGCGCATCTCCATAGAAGTAAATCTCTTTCAAGACAGTACAGTTCCAGAACACATCCCCAGCCATAAAAGTGACGCTGGCAGGAATATGTACCGTTTCCAAAGCCACACACTCGGTGAAGCAGAAATCACCAATCTTTTGAACGCCCTCAGGGATAGTAATGGTTTTCAGTTTCCTGCACCAACCAAAGGCCTGACCCCCGATGGTCTGCACCGTACTGGGCAAGGATACCTCGGTCAGTTCGGCAAACTGGATGAAGGCCTTGTGAGAAATGCTGGTAGCGCCCTGCTCCACTATGACCTTAGTCACTTGACTGCTAATGTCCATCCAGGGCGGCATATAACTATTGTTATAATCAAACATAGGACCGGTTCCTTTGATCGTCAGCACACCGCCCTCAAAGTGCCAGGTCAGGTTGTCACCGCAGGCGTTTTGGGGGCCTGCATTATAGGGACTCAAGGTGATATTTCCGCTAATCGCGGTCTGCTTCATCGCAGCAATTTTTGTCTCACTCCAACTGCTGTTTCCTTTTGGATAGTAAATGACCATGCCATCTGTCGAAAAAACGTTCTCACCAAGCCGAGGCATATCCCCTACAAAATAAACCTCCTTGAGAGACTTGCAGTTCTTAAATGCGTTTCTATCCATACGCTGTAAATTCTGCGGCAAGGTAACCTTTTCCAGTGACTTGCAAGAATCAAAAGCATGTTCCCAGATGTGATCCACCGACTTAGGTAAAACAATTTCCTTCAAACTATAGCAATCCGCAAACGCATATTCACTAATGGTAAGCAGCGCATCGGGCAAGTTAATATCCGCTAAATTATAGCAGCCTTTAAAACAGTTACTATAAATAACCTTAATATGATCCGGCAAGGACACTTTTTTCAGATTAGAGAAATGGCAAAACGCCTTGCTACCCAACTCCATTGCCGTTCCCGTTACAACCACTTCTTCTACCAATCCTCGGTACGGATGCCACGGAGGATTTTCCCCTGTTATCCATCCTTTTATGTATTGATCCGAATGGATAGTCACTTTTCCGTTCTCATAAGACCAGGAAATATTATATCTTCCGTACACGCCCCCATCGCTGGTACGGTCTGACGGAATCCAATCCACATCCAACCCGTCGCTTTGAAGGACCACATCGGTCCACGTGGGATTGTCCGCAGGATATACCACGGTAGCATCCAGTCCTCGCAATCCACTAACCACAGACTCCGGCGCATCACCTGTGAATTCGACCAAAGAAAGGCCGCGACAGCCCCGAAACACATCGCTTTCCATTGACGAAAGGCTTGCCGGCATCACAATTTTAGTAAAACAATCAACATCACAAAATGCATTATATTCTATTTTTTCCAATGTGTTTGGGAGATTGATCTCTTGCATGCTTTCAAAATAACAAAACGCATTCGTTCCAATTGTTGTGACACCTTCCTTCACCACGACGCGTATAATCTGCTTGTGATACTCCTGCCACGGATTATCATAAATAGCAAACGAATCCATGGCACCTGTGCCGGAAATGGTGAGCGTTCCCTCATCATCCAACGTCCAGGTAAGGTTATCCCCTTCCGCACCGCATGTGCCGCTGGCCACAACGGTCGCAGCAAACACATTCATTGCCAAAAAACCAACTGTAATGCACAACACCGTAAGAACACAAAACAACACTCGTCTTTTCATAGTCTTCCCTCCATATACATTTGTTTGCTCCGTGAACACTATATCATAGATTGACACATTTTGCAAGAGTTACGTGTTATCTTGCTAATAACACTATAGTGCTTTTACCGACTATAGTCAAGATAACAGTCATACAATACAAACAGCCGCTGTCAATAAGACAGCGGCTGTTTCATTATACTTCTTCCCAAAATTGGCGGAAAGCGGTGGGGAGGGCGGCGTCGCGGTCGATCTGCTCCGCGCTCAGCCAGGTAAAGTCCTCCGGGCAACTGTCCACCTGCAAATAAATGCCCTGCATTTCCCAACGGATGTGGGTGAAAACATGGCTGCGCTCTACGCTGCGCAGCACCTGCCGGGGCGCAAGACCCCACTGCTGCGCCAGATCCAGCGCGCTCTGCACCGTCAGTTTCCCGGGCACATTGGGAAACTCCCAAAGGCCCGCCAAAAGGCCCTTAGCAGGCCGCTTTTTCAGGGCGTAACGCCCATCGCAGCAGCAGATCAAAACGGTGCGCTCCTGCACCCTCTTCTCGCGCTTGGGCAGCCGCACGGGATACTTATCCGCGCAGCCATGAATGGCACTTTCGCAAAATGTCCGACAGGGGCAATTGGCGCAGTCCGGCTTTTTGTCCGGTCCGCAGACCGTGGCGCCCAATTCCATCAGCGCCTGGGTAAAATCTCCGGCTGCTGCCGGATAGACCTTCTGCAACACAATGCGAACTTCCTTTTTATATGCCGGCAAGTCCACCGCCCGCTCCTCCCGGGTCAGCCGGGCAATGACACGCAGCACATTGCCGTCCACCGCAGGCACAGGCATATCAAAGCAAATCGAGCAGATCGCTCCGGCGGTATACTCGCCAATGCCCGGCAGCGCCAAAATTTTGCCGTAGTCCCTGGGAAAAGCGCCGCCATGCTCCCCCACCAGCACTTGGGCGCACTTTTTAAGGTTGCGCACCCGGCTGTAATAACCAAGACCCTCCCACAATTTGTGGAGAGCGTCATCGTCGCAGTTCGCAAGCGCCTCCACCGAGGGCAGCGCCGCAAGAAAACGGGCGTAATAGCCCTTCACCGCCTCCACACGGGTCTGCTGGAGCATGACTTCCGACAGCCACACCCGATAGGGGTCTTTATTCTCGCGCCAAGGGAGTTGCCGCTTATTACGCGCGTACCAAGGCAGCAGCGCAGATGGCAACTGCTGCATAATTTTCTGATCCACTGCTACCACTCCTTGCATTTTCTTTATTTTACAACATGGGTTCAAGCGGTGTCAACCGCACAAGTTTCTTTGACAAAGCGCCGGGCATCTGCTACAATGTAGAAAAACATCGAACCCGGAGGATCCCATGATCAAGAAAATTTCCGCGCTGCTTTTCGCGCTGCTGCTTGCCGGCATCGCCTTTACCGTCAGCGCCGACGAAAGCACCGCCAAGGATATCACAAATGCCACCGCTTTTTCCGGCAGCGGCTACGATTCCTTTGGCTTTTTGAAAGACAAGGATATCAAAGGCTACAAAAAGTCCGCCGGCAGCGCCGCCATCACCTTAGAAAACAGCGAGGGTATCAGCAGTATCTATCTGATGTTTAATCTGGAATACGGCACTTACACGGTCACCGACAACACAAGTGGCAAAGTCTACACCGCAGGTGAGCATGGTTTCCTGCACGAATACATCGCGCTGGATACGCCTGCTACTTCCCTGACCATCCGTTTTGAAAACGGCGCCGTACATCTGAGCGAAATCTACGCATTCTCCAGGGGAAATGCGCCGGATTTTGTCCAGCAATGGGATGCGCCCCTGGACGGCAAGGCGGACATCGTACTTTTTGCCACCCACGGTGACGATGACCATCTGTTTTTCGCAGGTCTGCTCCCCTACTACACCAGCCGGGAAGACTGCGCGGTGCAGGTGGTATACATGACTGACCACCGCAACCTGACCATGAGCCGCACCCACGAGATGCTCAACGGTCTGTGGGCGGTGGGTGTGCGGGCATACCCGGTATTCGGTGCCTTTGACGATTTTCTCGTGGAAAGTCTGGAAGGCTCGTACAAGGAATTTGAACGGCTTGGGCACTCCCGGGAGGAATTGCAGGCATTCGTGGTTGAGAATGTGCGCCGATTCAAGCCACAGGTGGCCATCGGTCATGACTTAAACGGCGAATACAAGCACGGTATGCATATGGTATACGCAGACCTGCTGGTTAAAGCACTGGATATCACCGGTGATGCGACGAAGTTCCCGGAGTCTGCCGAAAAATACGGCACTTGGGAGATCCCCAAAACCTATCTGCACCTCTATGAACAGAACAAAATTCGCATGGATTGGGATCAGCCGCTGGAAACATTTGGCGGCATGACCGCATTCCAGGTCTCCCAGCAACTCGGCTATCCCTGCCACGAAAGCCAGCAGTGGACTTGGTTTACCAAGTGGATCAATTGGGAAAATAAGCGCGTGGGCGGCGTGCCTGTTACCAAGGCGACGCAAATCAGTGAATACAGCCCCTGCGATTTCGGTCTTTACCGCTCCAACGTGGGCGCGGATGTGGAAAAGAACGATTTTCTTGAGAACATCACCACCTACGCAGAGCAGGAGCGTCTCCGGCTGGAACAAGAAGAACAGGAGCGGCTGGAACAAAAAGAACAGGAGCGGCTGGAGCAAGAAGAACAAGAGCGGCTGGAACAAGAAGAACAGGAGCGGCTGGAACAGGAACGCCTGGAGCAGGAACGGCTGCAGCAGGAAGCGCAGCGCAAAAAGGAGTTGGCAATCGCCATTGGTGTACTGGCAGTGCTGGTCATCGCCCTTGTTTGCGTACTGATTTCCATCCGCCAGCGCAACATCCGTCGCCGCCGCAGAAAGCGCGCCCAACGGGTAACGAAAAATATTCCGTAATATTTGAAAAAAATGCTTGCAATTTATAAAACACTGTGCTATTATACTTAGGCGCTTTGGATAAAGTGCTTATGCGCCGATAGCTCAGTTGGATAGAGTGACTGACTACGAATCAGTAGGTCGGGGGTTCGAGTCCCTTTCGGCGTACCAAAAAAGAGGAGGCTTATGCCTCCTCTTTTTTTGGTACACCCGGGACTCAAAAGGACGGCCCGACCGAAGGGAGGGCACAAAACAGTCCGGTGGACTGTTTTTTAGTCCGTGGGAGAGTCCTTCATATTCCAGACGCATCCGGTACGGATGTGGATGGAATATGAACTTCCCGGATTCCAGAAACCGTTGGTATTACTGCACTTTTTATTAAATCCCATAAGAACAATCGTACCAAATATAACAGGGAGGCATCCGCCTCCCTGTTGTTTTTTACCGAAAGGGACTCGAAAGGCCGGCGCAGCCTTTGGCTGTGAAATCAGAACGATCAGTTTGCATGCAAACAAAAAGCCACCCCAGATGGGGTGGCTTTTCCTTTTATTTCTCCAGTAATTCTGCTTCCTGCTCGGCGGTAATAACGCCCTTTTTCACGGCATTATTCACCATTTCCGCAGTCCAAAGGCCCATGGTATACCACTTCTTGATTCGTTCAAACATCCCTTACACCTCCAACAGCGTATCTGTCATCATTGCGGTATAAGTCACCTGTGCCTCGATGGTATCCAGTTGCGAGGGCACCGTCGCAGGATCAGGCTCACCGTCGTCATACTCGGCGATAACACCGTCATAGGACATTTCCTCGGCGTAGACCCTGTTGGCCTCGGTATCGGGC